>JAZQPI010000034.1:0-18660 GCA_045628545.1 Kiritimatiellia bacterium | reverse complement strand
AGTCTCGAATCATAGGACTCATGGCAGCCATTCGCAAATTTGCGACAACACTTCGGAAATAAAGGCATAGCCCAGTCGGCGACTGGCGGGGACCCGTCGCGTTCAGAAAGAACGGGGGAGAAGCCGCATGTGCCTTTCAGGCAATGGGAAACGTCTGAAGCTCGACTGCGGCTTCGGACTCGACCATTCGAAAATGCTCAGATGCACTTTTGCTCAGATGCTCAGATGCCGAGGTCGGTCAAAACCGCGCCAGCGGTATTGACTGACCGAGTACGTTGCCGTGATTGTATTTTTGGTATAATATCTTCTATGATGAAAAAGCGCGGAACACCTTGCGGCATCGGCAACTGGGCAGAGCTCGTCCGGAACAACGGCTGTCTCTACGTCGACCACACGGCGTACATCCGCGTCTGCGCGCTGCGGCGGCTTTCGCTGCTGGAAAGGGTCGGACGATGAAGCTGCTTGCCCGAATGCGCACCAAATTCGGCGACTTCTGGTGGTGGTCGCTTTGCCTCTTTTTCGCGCTGCGTTGCGGAGACGCGATCAATGCGTTCGTCGGGCTGTGGCTCGTTCCGAAATACGTGCCGCAAAACGAACTCGGGGCGGTGCTGCCGCTCTTGCAGGTGACTGGCGTCTTCGGACTCCCGATTTCGATCCTCGTGATCACGTTCACGAAATTCCTCAATCAATACAAGACGCAGGGCGAGGACGGGAAGGTGAAGTCACTCATCCGCACATTCTGGGGGTTTGCGGTGGGAGCGATCCTGTTCGGAACAGGGATCGCACTCTGGTTAATGCCGCATTTCTTCGAACGCATCCGGGTGCAGTCTGGCTCGCTCGGCATCCTGATCGTCGCGACGGCGGTCCTGTCGACGACGGCTCCGGTTTTCACGAACACCTTGCAGGCGCTGAAGAGATTCCGGTCCATGACCGTGATGAACCTTTTCACGGCCCCGCTGCGCCTGGCCGTGATGCTTGTGACCATGCCGATCCGCGCGCTTTCCGGTTACATGGTGGGGCAGGCCGCGCCATATGCCTTCCAGATCGTCTGGTCGTGGTTCGCGTTGCGCCATGACGTGCGGCCGGAAATCGCGTGTGCGCCATTTTGGCGTGAGGATTGGCGCCGGATCGTCCGCTATGCGCTGCTGGTCTTGGTGTGGTACGCGAGCGGCACGGTTCTCGGGGCTGTGCAAACCATGATCATTCGCCAGCGATTGCCGGAGGTGGAGTCGGCCGCCTATTACATGATTTCCCGCTTCGCCGAATTGGCTTCTTACGCGGGGATCACCGTCGCGGTCGTGCTTTTCCCGTTAGCCGCCGAATCGCATGTCAAGGGACGCGATTCCATGCGGTTGCTGTGGAAGTCGACGCTCGGGACGTTGGCATTCTCCCTGCTGGCGTTCGTCGCCATCGCGATTGCGGTGCCGCCGTTCTTCCGTCACGCGCCGGGATTTGACGGGTATTTACCTTACATCCCTGACATGCTCCTGCTGGCAGCCGTGCTTACCGGCAACAGCCTGGTGGGGAACTTCTGTTCGTTCGAGGCGGCGAACAATCGGTTCCGCTTTCTGACTTACGGGGTTCCGTTGACGATCGCGCAGCTGGCGTTTATCGTGTGTTTCACCGGGTGCGAATATTTCCGCGGAACACTCCCGGATGCCATCGTCGACTGGATGCGGTCTTTGCACATCGCCACCCTGAGGAACATGGTGTTGGTCATGCTCGCGGCGGCACTGATCAACATGACTGCGATAGGCTGTCATTTGGCCGTACGGTCGCACAGGAGATGAATATGGGACATGTCAAGGTTTTCGTTCTCTACCACAAGCGCGCGCCGGTGTTTCGGTCGGACTGCTTCGAGCCCTTGCAAACCGGTTGCGCCCACGCGACGGAATCCTTGGGCTTTCTGCGGGACGATGTCGGCGAGAATATCTCCGAAAAGAACGATCGATACGCAGAATTGACAGGGAACTATTGGGTGTGGAAAAACTACTTGCCGCAGCACCCGGAAATCGAATATGTCGGTTTTTGCCATTATCGGCGGTTCCTGAACTTCTGGAAACGATCGGCATCGGATGTCGCCGTGTTCGGCCGTGACATTTCTTATACCAAGTTTGCACAGAGTTTCGGCAAAAAATACACCGAATCCGGGATCGCCTCCGCAATACGTGGTTATGATGTCGTCGTTCCGTCAATGAGCTCTGTTGGACAGTACGGCTTGACCAATCGAGATCAATATCTTAAGTCTGGTCATCCGGCTCAGGCGCTTGAGCGGTTCGTGGACATTATTCGTGCACGCTGCCCGGAGTATAACCCAGACGTGGAATGGTTTTTAAATGGCGGATGCGCTCGATACTGCCTGAACTATTTGATGCGCCGAGAACTGTTCGAGTCGTTCATGACATGGCTGTTCCCGCTAGTGGACGAATTTACGGCGACCTTCGATTGGAGCGGTTGCGTCCGTTATGAGGAATCGAAACTTCCGGCTTTCCTCGCAGAACGTTTTTTCAACGTCTGGTTGCGGCATGAGTGTCGACTGCATCCCGTGAAAACACTGACGGTCGAAGGAATGGTTTTGGGCGACCATCCGGATCCGTCCTGGACAGATCGCTGGCGAGAGCGTTGGGGGCTGGTGGCGTTAACGCTTAAGTTTGTCCGGGATGGAAGTATTTTCCGGCGACTGAAGCGGCGAATCGGTTATTTCATTGCTGTACGAACCGGAAAGGATATGGACACATGAGAATTTCTCCCCTGAAGATTGCTGGTGCTTTCCTGATTGAACTTGAAGAATGTCGTGACGAACGCGGATCGTTCGCCCGTCAATTCTGCCGACGCGAACTTGCACTAGCCGGCATTGACTTTGAAATTCGCCAAAGCAACATTTCGCGCAATTTCAAGGCTGGCACGCTGCGCGGATTGCATTACCAGAAAGATCCTTACCCGGAAATCAAGTTGGTGTCGTGCGTCAAAGGAAGTTTTTTCGACGTCATCGCCGACATCCGGCCAGGGAGTCCAACGTATCTCCAGTGGGAGGCGTTTGAAATGGATGAAGACAACGGCAAGATGATCTACATTCCCGCCGGAGTCGCGCATGGATTCCAGACCCTGAAAGACGACACGACGGTCTATTATCAACTTGGAGAGTTCTTCATGCCGGATTATTACGGCGGCGTACGATGGAACGACCCGAAACTCGGCATCCGTTGGCCCGATTGTAATCATCGCATCATGAACGAACGGGACGCCAATTATGAGCTGCTGTGACAATCGCGTCTTGGTAACGGGGGCGACGGGACTCATCGGCAGAGAAATGCTTACACCGCTTCTGCATGCGGGTTTTGACGTCCATGCCGTTTCCAGGTCCGCCCCCAACGCAACCGCAGGCTGCACATGGCACCAAGGATCCCTATTCGATGAAAGCTATGTAGAACGAATCATCAGGGATGTCAAGCCTTCCCACTTGCTTAATTTGGCCTGGTGCACGACCGGCGACTATTTGACCAGCGACCTGAACTACGCCTTTTTGACGGCCGGGAAGTGTCTGTCAAGATGCTTCGCCGAAAACGGCGGACGGAGGGCGGTGTATGCAGGAACGTGTTTTGAGTACAAGTTCGACGACGCCCCCCTCCGCGAAGACGGCGAACTTGACGTCGAGAAAAACCCGTACACAAAATGCAAGGATTCGCTCCGACAATATGCGGAACGATTGTTTTCAGCTTCGGGAGTGTCTTTTGCCTATGGCCGTATCTTTTATGTCTACGGACGCGGGGAGGCAAACACGCGCCTGACGGGCATGGTTGTCGACAGGCTTTCGCGAGGTGTTCCCGTCGAAATCAAAGCCGGCTCTCTCCGAAAGGATTACGTCTACACGAAGGACATTGCCGAAGCGTTTGTAGCGCTCTTGCGGTCCGAGGTGAATGGCCCGGTTAACATTTGCACGGCTCAGGCAGTGCGAATCCGCGATTTCGTGACCATGATCGCAGATCGAATGGGGAGGCCTGATTTGGTGTCGTTCGCAGACAATTGCACGGGCCAGCCGCCGATAATCGTCGGCGACAATGCGCGTCTGGTACAGGAAGTCGGATACCGTCCGCACTGGACCTTGGGCGCGGCGATTGACGACATGGTCTCGTCAGCTGGAAGTTTATGCGCCTCACAAGACGCATAAACGGACAAGCGCCCGAATCCCGTTCGAGCGCTTGTCCGTTATGCCGAGGGAGACGGCCTTAGCCGCGGATGAACGCGGCACCGGCCTCGACGGCCTTCAGGTTCAGGTCGAGGAGGTTCGCCTTGCGCGCGGAGATAGTCTCCTTCAGCGCGGCGACGACGGTCTCGCCCTTGACGCACTTGAGCTTCTCGACGATCGCGCCCAGGATGATCATGTTCGCCAGGCTCGTCGCCTCCATCTCCTTGGCCATCTGCGTCGCCGGAATGTAGACGACTTCGACGTCCGTGCGCTTCACCTTCCGCCCGATGAGGGACGAGTCGACGAAGATCGTCCCGCCCGGCGCGACCGCGTCCTCGAACTTGTCGAGCGACGGCTCGTTCATCACCATCAGCACGTTAGGGTGCGCGATGATCGGCGAACCGACCGGATCGTCCGAGACGATGACCGAGCAGTTGCACGTGCCGCCGCGCATCTCCGGACCGTAGGACGGCAGCCACGAAAGCTCCTTCTCCTCGATGAGCGCCGCGTGCGCGAGAACCTTGCCGGAGAACAGCAGACCCTGCCCTCCGAATCCCGCCATGATTGTTTCGTAAGTCATTTTCAGATTTCCTTCTTTCGATTGCAGTCGAATGCGGCCGAACTACGCGCGATCCTTGTAGACCCCCAGCGGATAGAACGGGATCATCTTCTCCTCGACGAAGGCGCAGGCCTTCTCCGGCGTGAGGCCCCAGTTCGTCGGGCAGGTCGAAACGACCTCGACGAGCGAAAAGCCCTTGCCCTCGACCTGGTTCCTGAACGCCTTCAAGATCGCCTTCTTCGCCTGGCGGACATGCGCGACGGAGTTGACCGCGACGCGCTCGAGGTACGCCGGCGCATCGAGCGTCGACAGCAGCTCGCAGATCCGAATCGGCATACCCTGCGTCTTCGGGTCGCGCCCGTACGGCGAAGTCTGCGTGACCTGCCCCACGAGGGAGGTCGGCGCCATCTGGCCGCCGGTCATGCCGTAGATCGCGTTGTTGATGAAGATGATCGTCACGTTCTCGCCGCGGCAGGCCGTCGAAACGGTCACGCACAGTCCGATGGACGCGAGGTCGCCGTCGCCCTGATAGGTGAAGACGACGTGGTCGGGGAGCGAACGCTTCACGCCCGTCGCCACCGCCGGAGCGCGCCCGTGGCTTGCCTCGATCATGTCGCAGCGGAAATAGTCGTAGGCCATCACCGAGCAGCCGACCGGCGCAATGCCGATCGTCTTCCCTTCGATGCCGAGTTCGTCGATCGCCTCCGCGACGAGACGGTGCACGATGCCGTGCGTGCAGCCCGGACAGTAATGCAGCACCGCGTCAGTCAGCGCCTTCGGTTTCTGAAATACAATCGCCATTTTACTTCGCCTCCTTCTCGATGGCCGCCACGACCTCATCCGTCGACGGAATCATGCCGCCGACGCGGTTGCACATGTTGACCGGCTTCGTGCAGTCGATCGCCAGTTTCACGTCTTCGTTCATCTGCCCCATGTTGAGCTCCACCGTGAGGAAGCTCTTCACCTTCGCCGCGGCCTTCGCGAGCGGCGCCTTCGGGAACGGATAGAGCGTGATCGGACGGATCATGCCGACCTTGATGCCGCGCTTGCGGCACTCGACGATCGCGTTCTTCGAGACGCGGGCGGTGATGCCGACGGAGACGACGCAGATCTCCGCGTCCTCCATCATGTACTCCTCCCAGCGGCACTCCTCCCGCTCCAGCTTCGCGTAGCGCTCGAAGCGCTCGAGGTTCTTCTGCTCGAGTTCGTCCGGCTTGAGGTAGAGGGAGTTGATGATGTTGTGCTCGCGCTTCATCTCCGTGCCCGTCACGGACCACGCCTTGCCCTTCATGACGTCCGCAGGATCGACCTGGTCTTCGGGCAGCACCACCGGTTCCATCATCTGGCCCATCGTGCCGTCCGCCAGCAGCATCGCCGGCATGCGGTACTTCTCCCCGAGCTCGAACGCGAGACGCGTCATGTCGGCCATCTCCTGCACCGTCGCCGGCGCGAGGACGATGATGTGGAAGTCGCCGTGACCGGGTCCGCGCGTCATGAAGAAGTAGTCGGACTGCGAAGGCTGGATGCCACCGAGGCCGGGGCCGCCGCGCTGGACGTTCACGATCAGCGCCGGGAGGTCCGCGCCCGCGAGATAGGAGATGCCCTCGGCCTTGAGCGAGACGCCCGGCGAGGACGACGAGGTCATCGCCCGGCGGCCGGTCGACGCGCACCCGTAGACCATGTTGATCGCGGCGATTTCGCTCTCGGCCTGCAGGAACGTGCCGCCGATCTTGGGCATGCGCTTGGCCATGTACGCCGCGATCTCGGTCTGCGGCGTGATGGGATAGCCGAAATAGTGCCGGCATCCGCAGCGGATCGCCGCCTCGGCGATAGCCTCGTTGCCCTTCATCAGTACCTTGTTGCTCATGGATGACTCACCTTTCTACCGTAATGACGCAGTCGGGGCACATCAGCGCGCAGCTCGCGCAGCCGACGCACGCCTCGGGCTGGACCAGCTCGACCGGGGCGTGGCCCTTGTGGTTGAGCTTCGTCTTGGAAATCGCCAGGATCTTTTTCGGACAGGCAGTCACGCAGAGTCCGCAACCCTTGCACAGTTCTTCTTTGAACGTCAACTTTGCCATGATTTCACTTGCTCCTTCAGACTTGGAATGTATATTATACCATATTTAGCCGCGACATTACCGCGTCAGTTCTTCCGCGATGCGGACCGTGCGCATGGCGTCGGGCGAATAGTAGTCCGCGCCGATCTCGTCCGCGTAGTCCTGCGTGACGACCGCGCCGCCGACGCAGGTCTTGCAGCCAAGCCCAGCCGCCCGAAGCTGACGGACCGTCTCGGCCATCGCCCCGACAGTCGTCGTCATCAGCGCCGACAGCCCCACCAGAAACGCCCCGCTGCGCCGCGCCGCCGCGACGACCTCCTCCGGCGGCACGGATCGCCCGAGGTCGATGACCTCGAATCCGTAGTTCTCCAGCAGCGCCCGGACGATGTTCTTGCCGATGTCGTGGACATCCCCCTTCACCGTCGCGAGCACGATCGGCCGCCGCGCGCGCCCTGCAGTCTCCGCGGCCGGACGCCTCGCCAGCTCCGCCTTGACGGACTCGAACGCCGCGCCCGCGGCGTCCGCCACCATCAGCAGCTGCGGCAGAAAGACCTTGCCGGACTCGAACCCGCGCCCGACCGCCTCCAGCGCCGGCACGATCCCCTCCTGCACGACCTGCATCGGCGCCGCGCCCGCCGCGAGCACGGCCGCCGCGATCTGCCGCGCGTCGTCCCGAATGCCCCGCCGCACCGCCGCGGAAAGCCCGTCGAGCGTCGGCTCCGCCTGCACCGCCGCCGGCGCGGCGACTGGCGTCTCCGCGTTGAGCGCGATCCAGCGCTCGCAATTCGCGTCCTCGCCGCGCAGCACCGCATAAGCCGCCTGGCGCAGCGTCTCGTCCGGACAGACGCGCGGCGCCGCCGGATTGTAAATCGCCGCGGACAGTCCCTCGGCCTTCGCCAGCTCCAGCATGGCCGCGTTGAGGACGGGCCGGTTGGGCAGGCCGAAGCTGACGTTCGAGACGCCGAGCACGGTGTTGACGCCCAGTTCGTCCGTCAGCCGCCGCACCGTCTCCAGCGTCACGCGGGCCGCCTGCGGATCGGCGCTCACCGTGAGCGTCAGCGCGTCGAAAACGAAATCCTCCTTCGCGAACCCGAACCGCGCGCCTTCCGCGAGAATGCGCCGCGCGATGGCGAGACGCCCCTCGACGTCCGGCGGCACGCCGCCCTCGTCCAGGCACAGCGCGACGATCAGTCCGCCGTATTTGCGCACCAGCGGAAAGACCGCCGCCATCGAGTCGCTCCGTCCGTTGACGGAATTGACGAGCGCCTTGCCGTTGACGTGCCTGAGCGCCAGCTCCAGCGCCTTCGGGTCGGCCGTGTCGATCTGGATCGGCACGGTCACGACGGACTGCACCGCGGCCAGCGTGCGGTCTAGCGTCCCCGCCTCGTCGATGCCCGGCACGCCGCAGTTGACGTCCAGAATCCGCGCCCCCTGCTCGACCTCGCCGACGGCCTCGCGCAGGACCAGCGCCAGGTCGCCGTTCTTGAACGCCTCCTTGAGCCGCTTCTTGCCCGTCGGATTGATGCGCTCGCCGATGACGAGCCCCTCGTGCGAATGCAGTTCGACCACGTCCGCGCCCGACGAGACCGCAGACCGCGGCGGCGGCAGGTCCCGCGGCGCCGCCGGCACGGACTTGAGCGCGGCGATCCTGGCGATGTGCGCCGGCGTCGTGCCGCAGCAGCCGCCGACGATCGTCGCCCCGGCCCGCACCAGCGCGGAGACATGCGCGGCGAATTCGTCCGGCCCGACCGGAAATACCGTCCGTCCGTTCTCCAACCGCGGCAGTCCCGCGTTGGGCTTGACGATGATCGGCAGCCGGGAGACCTTCGCGAGCCGCTCGACGAACGGGAGCATCAGGTCGGGGCCGAGCCCGCAATTGAGACCGTACGCGGCCACGCCGAGCGACTCCAGCAGCTCCGCGACGCACTCGACGCTGGCTCCGGTCAGCAGCTTGCCGTCCTCGCCCAGCGCGACCGTCGCGTAGACGGGGAGATCGCAATTCTCGCGCGCGGCGAGCACGGCGGCCTTCAGCTCGACCGTGTCGCCCATCGTCTCGACGAAGACGAGGTCCGCTCCGGCGTCCGCCCCGGCGCGCACTTCTTCGGCAAACGCCGCGTAGGCGCTTTCGAAACCGAGGTCCCCCGCCGGCGCGAGGAGACGTCCGGTCGGTCCGACGTCAAGGGCGACGCGCGGCGCGCCGGCCTCACGCGCCGCCGCGACGGCGGCGGCGACGAGCCGTCCGAGGTCGTGCGGACCCGCGTATTTCAGGCGGTTGGCGCCGAAGGTGTTCGTCAGGACGATGTCGGCTCCCGCCTCCGCATAGGCGCGGTGGATGGCTCGCACCGCCTCGGGATTCTCGAGGTTCCAGTCCGTCGGATCCTTCCCGGCGGGCAGTCCCGCCGCCTGGATCATCGCCCCGAAGCCGCCGTCAAGTATCGTCATGCCTTCACCTCGCAAACCGCAGTCACGCTTTTCAGGGGGACGAGAAGATGGGCGTCGGTCACCGCCACGCCGATCCGCCGCGTCGCGTCAAGCCGCGCGACAATCTCGTGATTAAGTTCGATCGGCCAGCCGGGATAGCCCGGCGAACGCCGCGGCAGCACCGTCTCGCCGGCTGCGGCAGACTGCCGCGCCGCGGCCTCCAGCCGGTCCATCTCGGCCTCGACGGCTTCGAGTCCGATGCGCTGGGCGAAATAGGCGTCGGCGGCGCTCGCCGTCGCGAGCCGTCGCTGCCAGGCGTCGAATTCGGGGCCGAGCGTGCCGCACAGGAGGAAGCGTCCGCCGTCGCGCGACCACACCCCGCGCGGCCGCAAAGGCGCCTCGCGCCGAAGCTCCTCCATCCGCCGCTCGCAGACCTCGTCGCTCATCCGACGATGCCGCTCAGATTGTCCATGATCCGCGCCGCCACCTCGGGCCGGTTCATGGTGTAGACGTGCACATGGTCGACGCCGTTGGCGAAAAGGTCGACGATCTGCTCGGTCGCATAGGCGACGCCCGCGTCGAGCATCGCGCGCGGATCGTCGCCGAAACGGTCGACGATGGCGCGGAAGCGCGGCGGCAGCATCGTGCCGGAAAGCTTGCAGATCCTGGCGATCTGGCGGCCGTTGGCGACCGGCATGATCCCCGGCAGCACGGGCACGCCGACGCCGGCCGAGCGGATCTTCGCCAGATACGAGTAGAAGACCGCGTTGTCGAAGAACATCTGCGTCGTCAGGAAGTCCAGCCCCGCGTCGACCTTCGCCTTGAGATGGGCGATGTCGTCACGCAGGTGCGGACACTCGGGATGCCCTTCGGGATAGCACGCGCCGCCGAGGCAGAACTGCGGGAACTCGCGCCGCAGGAAAGCGACCAGCTCGACCGCGTGGCGGAAATGCTCGGGACTCGGATAGGACGTGTCCGCGGGAATGTCGCCGCGCAGCGCCAGCACGTTCTCGATCCCCAGCCGGACGAGCTCCCGCGCCTCGTGCGCGACGCCTTCGCGAGTCGCCATCACGCACGTGAAGTGCGCCAGCGCCGTGACCCCGCAGTCGTTCTGCACGAACGAGGCGATCGCCGACGTGTTCGCGGAAGAATCGCCCCCGGCCGCGCCGTAGGTCACGGACATGAAGCTGGGCTTCGCCTTCGCCAGTTCGGCCACGGCCGCCTTCACCGGTCCGAGCGGGGCCTCCCGCTTCGGCGGGAAGACCTCGAACGACACGGACGGACTCCGCCGGGCAAGGATCTCGGAGACCTTCATACCGCCTTACGCGTCCAGTTCGCCCGTCAGCCGGGCGACGAAGTCCGCCAGCTTCATCGCACCGAGGTCGCCGTCAGCGCGGCTGCGGACGGAGATCTGCTCCGCAGCCTCGTCACGCGGCCCGACCACGACCTGATACGGCACCTTCATGAGCGTCGCCTCGCGGATCTTCGCTCCGAGCTTCTCGGCGGACGTGTCGATCTCGACGCGGAAACCCGCGGCCTTCAGCGCGGCCTGAGTCTTCTTCGCGTAGTCGAGCGCCTTGTCGGAGATCGGGAGGATGCGCACCTGTTCCGGCGCAAGCCACAGCGGGAACGCGCCCGCGTAGTGTTCGATGAGGATGCCGAAGAAGCGTTCGATCGACCCCAGGAGCGCACGGTGCACCATGTAGGGCTGGTGCTCCTTGCCGTCCGCGCCGACATAGGTGAGGTTGAAGCGCTCCGGCAGGTTGAAGTCGAACTGCACCGTGCCGAGCTGCCACGGCCGCCCGAGCGCGTCCTTGATCTTCATGTCGATCTTCGGACCGTAGAACGCGCCGCCGCCTTCGTCGACCTCGTAGCTCATCCCCTCCTGGTCGAGCGCGTCCCGGAGGGACTGCGTGGCCTGCTCCCAGCGGGCGGGATCGCCCACCGCCTTCGCGGGCTTCGTCGAGAGGTACGCCTGGATGTCGTGAAAGCCGAACTTGCCGAGCATCTTCTTGGCGAACTCGACCGTGTCCTTGATCTCCTGCACGATCTGCTCCGGCGTGCAGAAGATGTGCGCGTCGTCCTGCGTAAAGCCGCGGACGCGGAACATGCCGTGCCGGACGCCGTCCTTCTCGTAACGGTAGACCGTGCCGAGTTCGGCGTAGCGCACCGGCAGGTCGCGGTACGAGCGCTTCTCGAACTGGTAGCACTGGATGTGGAACGGGCAGTTCATCGGCTTGACGTAGTAGTCCTGGATGTACGCGTCGGCGCCTTCGCCCTCCTGCACGTGCATCACGGGGAACATGCCGTCCTTGTAGAAGCTCAGGTGGCCCGAGGTCTCCCAGAGGTTCGACTTGCCGACGTGCGGCGTGTAGACGATCTCGTAGCCGGCCTCGTAGTGCTTCTGACGCCAGTAGTTCTCGATGGCGACGCGGACGCGCGCGCCGCGCGGCAGCCAGTGCGCGAGGCCCGGCCCGACCTGGTCGGTGATCGTGAAGAGCTTAAGCTGCTTGCCGAGGACGCGGTGGTCGCGGCGCTTCGCCTCCTCTTCGCGCTCGACGATTGCCTTCATTTCGGCCTCGTCCTTCGCGACAATGCCGTAGACGCGCTGCAGCATCTTGTTCTTCTCGTCGCCGCGGTAGTAGCTGCCGGCGACCTTCGTGAGCTTCACGACGCCGATCTGCCGGGAGTGTTCGACATGGGGGCCGCGGCACATTTCAACATAATCGCCGACCGTGTAGGTCGAGATCGCGACGCCGTCGGCGATCACGTCCTCAAGCCGCTCGAGCTTGTACTTCTGCCCCGCGAGCAGCGCCTTCGCCTCGTCCGCCGAAACCTCCTTGCGGACGAACGGCTCGTCCAGGGCGATCAGCCGCGCGATTTCCGCCTCGATCTTCGGGAAGTCCTCCGTCGAAATGCGGTGCGGCAGGTCGAAATCGTAGTAGAAGCCCTCGTCCGTCGCCGGACCGATATCGACCTGGACATCCTCGAAAAGGTTCATGATTGCGCGCGCCAACAGATGGGCCGCGCTGTGTCTGCGCATCTCTTCAGTGATTTCTGCCATTTCGTACTCCTTGGTATATCATACTATTATACCACAAAACGCCGTTCAAAGGGCAGGAAGTTGGAGGCGCGGGGGCGTGCCCGCCTGCTCGTCCGATCCGCAGATGACGGGACCCGCGACATGATTTCGACGCGCGTGCTGGGGCACGCGCCTGTACGTCGGCGGTCGAAATCACGTCGCACCCGCCATCGTGCTCTCGTGCGCCAGTCGGCTCCCACCCCACGCGCAAGGGGAGGGTTTGAGAGGTTTGAGAAGTTTGAGAGGTGGGGTTGAAGGTCCCCTCCCGTTCCGTCGGCGTCTCGCCGACGCAAAAAAAGGCGGCTGCGTGCGCCGCTTCAACTGCGGTCGACCGAGTCGCCTTTTGCGCTCCGCTTACTGCCGCAGCCGAGCGCAGCGAGACCGCCAACGCCCGGCAAGTTCGCATCATGCCACACACGCGCGCCCCGGCGGCGGTTCTTTCAGCCTTGAACTTTGAACCTTTTATGCGCGGGAATTTGGTATAATAGTGTCATTGCACAGGGGGAAAGGAGGCGGCGATGGCTAAGAAGAGGAAATTAAAAGTATATCTTGAATCAAGCTTTGTAAGTTATTTTACCGGACGAGAGACCGACGATGCGAAAATCGCCGCCGATCAGGCTCATACGCGCAGATGGATGCGCGAACAGGCGCCTCTTTGTGAGTTGCGAATATCACAGTTTGTTGTCGACGAGAGTATGAAGGGGCCGCAGGCTGATGTTGCTCGTCGTGAAGAGTTTATACGTGGAAAGGAATTCACGTCTGCGAATATGGATTTGGTTGCGTTGCTGGCGAAGAAATTGCTCAAGGAACACGCGTTGCCGCCTAAGGAAGTGACGGATGCCTTTCACATTGCGACGGCGAGCGTCGCGGGTATGGACGTGTTGCTGACGTGGAATTGTCGGCATATGGCGAATCCACACACTTTGCCCTTGACTAAAGAGATTGTTCGCAAAGCTGGGTTTCACTGCCCGGACATTATGACTCCTAAGACGTTTCTTGACAACATTAATCTGGAGAGTGCGTATGAAGGATAGTTCCATAGTCGCCGAAGTCAGGCGCATTCGTCATCAAATCGCGAAGGAGTGCGGATATGATCCCGATAAGATTCTCGCGCATGCGATGGAAGCCGCACGTCTTTTTGAAGAGCGTCAAAAGGCGCGGTCGGTTTAGTTGATTTCCGTTCGGCAGGTTGAATTGTGCAAGGCGGTCTCTTTCCCCAACCGCTTCGATGCCGCCCGAACGGGCGTTTCCGTGCTTTCCGTGGTGAAAAATCCCCGGCTGTTTGAGGCGCGGGGGCGCGAGCCGCCTGCTCGCCCGACAGGTGGAGGCGCGGGGGCGTGCCCGCCTGCTCGCCCGATCCGCAGATGGCGGGACCCGCGACATGATTTCGACGCGCGTGCTGGGGCACGCGCCTGTACGCCGACGGTCGAAATCACGTCGCACCCGCCATCGTGCTCTCGTGCGCCAGTCGGCTCCCACCCCACGCGCATGGGGAGTTTAGAAAGTAGGTGGAGAAAGTAGGTGGACAGCGGCTGTTGCAAATTTAGGTGTAGTGGTTAGGTGTAGGTGTACAATGGTTTTGGCAACTTCTGAAAGTTGCAACAGCCGCTCTCCAACTCCAACTCGTTACTCCAACTGAACAAAATCGAACAATCGAACAATCGAACAATCTGAACAATCGAACAATCTTTCGCGCCCCCGCGCCTCCACCTGTCGGCGAGACGCCGACGGTGAAGTATTTCAGCTTCAAAAAGTCGCACGGGTTGATTCGCCCAAGCCCGATATCAAATCTGTTTCGTATGAGGCATGTAAGGTTCGTTGCAACTCCTTACGAATACGCTCTCAACTGTTTGACCAATTCAAACACTCGCGTCGCGGGATTGCAGGCGTGCGGTGGCAGATGCCTGCAACGGCTGAATGCGCGTTCGCTTCGGCGAAGTGCGTCGGACATTCTCGGTTCCAGAAGATTAAAGACACGCGGATCGTTCTTGTAGTAACCTTCCTCAATTCCAAGATCAGACTTGAAACGATCCGCCAATATCTTGCACAAATCACCCCGTCCAACAGGGCCACCAAGCGTCTCCTGGAAATGAAGGAGATACCACAATTCAAACGCCTCATTGCTCCATGCCGCATGCCAATGCGGTGCAACGCCAGCCTTGAACTTCGCGTCCTCCTGCTCGATCGAGTAAACCGAATTGTCGAAGTGCTCGTCCGGAAATTCGTCCTTGTCGAAAACGACCCAGACATGATAGAACGGCGGCTGATCACTGCGGCGACGCTCCTCGACGATTTCCTTCGCTTTCTCAACCAAACTCAACGTGTTGTCGCCGAGCCCGACAACACAAACGCGGTCACCTTCACCTCCGACAAGCTTTCGCCGAAACGACTCAAAGTAGTTCGGCTCAGTCTTTTCACCTTCGCAGACAATCAGGATGTTGCGACGCTTGGGGCGGTTGCCCTGGCGGCGCGATTGTTCGCGTTCAAATCCGGCAGGGAGATAGCTGATGGTCTGCTTCTTCTTTGCCATTTACCACCTCACATCTTCCCCACATAGGGAATCGCACCATAGAGACCGGCTAGATAGTCCTTCTCATACGAGGCATCTTTGCGGACAGAAAGACCGTCCTTCTTGAAGTCGATGAGCGAGTATATCTTCGAGCACATCTCGCCGTTCTTTTCCACAAAGTAGATCTCGTCTCGGCGCAACAGATAAACCTTCTTGTCGGACTCCTGATTATAGACACGGACACTCAAAAGGTTCGTATCATGCGTATTGAAGATAAGCTGCGCATGGCGCGGATTCGTCTCGCTATTGTTGAAAAGGCGAATAATCTCCTTCGTCAGCAACGGATGCAAGCGCGAGTCCAGTTCGTCCAGCATCAGCACCGCACCGGTATCAAGAGCCTCGAAGATGTGGGCCGAAAGATTAAACGCTTTCGCCGTTCCCAAAGAGGCAATCGCCATGAGCGGGATTTTCCTGGAAGAGACACTACCGTCTTTCAGGATCGGATTAACCTGCGGCTCATAATCCGTCATCATTTCCTTGGAGCCGTCAGGCAAGATTCGTCCCGTCTCTCTGGAGAATGGCACAACCGAGATATCACCGATCCCCGAATCTGTCATTTTCAGAAAGCGGGTAATCTGCGCCTGATAATGTCCGCTGCCAAACATCTTTGACGTAAAGCTGGGCGTCATCCGATCTGCCGGAATCACTTTAAGCCTACGGGCGAAGTAGTCAACGATCTTCTCCGCCTCCGGTACTGCCAACATGGCACACGTCGAAAGAAAGAGCGCATTCGCCCGCGTCTTGGAGATAACAAGTTTATCAGCCGCAAAAGCCTTGTCGCAATTGATTTTGTTCTCTCCATTGACGACAGCGCGAGAGAAGAGTTCCTTGTACTGACGTCCCTTGGCTCCTTTGCGAACAAGATACTCGCCAACAATCCCCGTTGCCGTTGCTGAGTAGCCATACTTGTACTGAAAGCCATCCAGTACGAACTCCAATGTATAGGTCGAAGGCTGACTTGCACTCTCAGTGTTGAACAAGAAAGGCGTAACATTCAGCCTGTCTCCCGACTGTGAATCGGCCGCCGAGGTCAAAACAGTATAGCGCATATCAGCAAGGGCATAGAAGACATTGGACTTGCCGCTTGCGTTTGCGCCATAAATCGCCAGCGTCTTAACCAGTCGCTCTTCTTTCTCAGGAAATGGCTTGAACGTCGCCTCGGTTTGCCGCTCTTTGCAGGTCTTGACCGCACGCGCACTCAAGGTCTGAGCGTCGTAGAAAGAATATGCGTTCTGTACGGTAAAGCTTACAAACATTGTTTTCCCTCTTTCACTGTTGTTATGGTGTATTATACCATATTATCGTTATGATTGATATGGGGTTTTGAGAAATTTTCTCAAAACCATCCTGAGTTTGCCACTTTGAACATCAATAAAAGTCTCACCCAATATTGACGGACGCCAGATCGATTTCACTCTCGCGGAGCCGACTGGCGCACGAGAGCACGAAAGATTGTTCGATTGTTCAGATTGTTCGATTGTTCGATTGTTTCAATTCCCAACTCTCAACCCTCAACCCTCAACTCTCAACCCTCAAATTGTTCGATTGTTCAGATTGTTCGATTGTTCGATTTGGTTCAGTTGGAGTCAAGAGTTGGAGTTGGACAGCGGCTGTTGCAACTCTTGTTGTAGTACGCTTGCAGTCTCCCCACCCACCGTACCGTCGGCGTCTCGCCGACGCTAGAAAAGTCATTGTGCGTCACTTTCTCAGCGGTCGACCGAGTCGCCTTTTGCGCTTCGCTTAGAGCCGTTACCCGCCAGTCGGCGAGACGCCGACGATACGGGGGGAAGGCGAGCGTGACGCCGACGGTACGGGGGGAAGGCATCTCCAACCTTCAACCTCCACAAAAAAGAACGTCCCCTTGGAGAGAACCAAGGGGACGCGCTTTTCCCTCTGCCGAGGGGCGTATGAACTAGCCCTTATGCCGTGCGACGGCGCAACGCAAGGCCAGCCAGTCCGAGGACCAGCAAGACCCCGCTCGTCGGCTCCGGAACCGGAGCCGGCTCGCCAATCTTAACATAGTTAAGGTTCGCGGCCTGAGAGCCGAACTGAGCAGCGACCTCGTCCGATTGCTCGGCGAACTTCGTTTCCAACACCTTGGCATCTCCATTCCGAAGAACGAGATAGTGTGTGGCATCGGCTACAGTTGCCGCA
Source organism: Kiritimatiellia bacterium (assembly GCA_045628545.1). Classification (GTDB taxonomy): domain Bacteria; phylum Verrucomicrobiota; class Kiritimatiellia; order RFP12; family UBA1067; genus UBA1067. Next base: position 1,629 of record JAZQPI010000034.1, on the reverse strand, counting down.
TTGAACACAATCACGTAGGACTTAACGGCTTCAGTCGCGTCTGACCAGTTCTCGTCCGCATACGCAGGAACGATCACAATGCCATTATTCACGGAGGCACTTGAAATCGCATTTCCAGCATCTACACTAAACTTTGAGCGATCACCTTTTGCAATAGCAGCAAGCGCCGAATCGAGCGGCCAAAACTTTTTTATCGTTTTCTCCGAACTTGACGCATCAGCAGATTGGATGAATGAAAACGCGACATAATCCTTGGCATTTGCAGAACCTTCGTTATCCACTTTGATATTATTTGCAAACCACTTAATTGCAGCCGCCTGCACAGAAAATGCAGCACAGACACTCAATACCGCAAATAACAACTTGTTCATTTTAACCTCCAAAGGTCAGCCGTCGTTCCAGTAGACAATATGCTAAAACTTATAATTCAATCGGGCAAATGAGTAAAATGTCGTGATTGGCAGGGAGCGTAATCTGAACACCCTCGCCAGACTGGAGCGGATCAATGGCGGGCAGCATATAGTCGTCATTAATCCAAGCGCCATTCCCTTCTGGCAAGTCAAAACCGAATCCCTTCGCCGTATCCGCAGTCACCCACGCATACGCAGTCCCAATGCACTTTCGATTGGCATCAAGAATTTGAAGATCCGCTCCCACATCCTCGACCGAATCATCACACTGGATATTCTGAATCGACATCGCAGCCGGATACGGATTGCCGACAAAGTTACGATCCTTGCGTCCATGAATTACCGCATCATCATCGCACACCTGACCACAAGATTTAAACTTCGCACCTTCGGGTAAGGTGACCTGAACCACCTGGCCAAATTGAAGCTCTACATTCGGGGCCGAATAATCATCGTCAATCCAAGCGCCCATACCTTCCCCAAGGCCAAAATCAAAACCATCCGTCCCTGCCATAGCTGGAGTCAGCCACGCATACGCCGTCCCGATGCACTTACGATTGGCATCAAGAATCTGAAGGTCGGCTCCCATATCATCAACCCCCTCCAGCTGGACATCCTGAATGGAAATCTCGGAGCCGTCAACCTTCTCGAAGCAAGGCGTATAGAAGTTGCGGCTTTCGCGACCTTCGCGGTTGAGGAAGCCGACGATCTTGGACGAGGTGATACCGTGGCTATTCTCGCCTTCCACCGCCATCAGCACCGAGGCGCCGAGGGCTACCACCGCTGTAAACATGAGTTTCTTCATGATCTTGTCTCCTTTTTGTGCCTGCCCGCTACCTTGAACGGACGAAGCGCGGATTGGAGGGGGGAGGTCAGAATTCGCACCATCTCATCAACCTGCACAGCGATACCCAGATCGCCAGCCGTTAACGCGATGACCCCGATTTCTTCGCCCCTTTCCTGCCTTTCCGTTGATTTCCGGACAGCGTTCCGCCACTCGACGGGACTGTTCTCCATCCAGAAAACAAGTTAATCATACCATATTTCCACCCAACGTGCAAGCAGAATCTTTGCCCTTGTGTACTCGGTCAGTCAATACCGCTGGCGCGGTTTTGACCGACCTCGGCATCTGAGCATCTGAGCAAAAGTGCATCTGAGCATTTTCGAATGGTCGAGTCCGAAGCCGCAGTCGAGCTTCAGACGTTTCCCATTGGCTGAA
>JAZQPI010000033.1:0-2281 GCA_045628545.1 Kiritimatiellia bacterium | reverse complement strand
CCGCGTCCCGGCCGCGCCAACCGGCGTTTCGGAAAGTCTCGGCTGGTTTTCGAGGGGGCTGAAAATATTTATTGGCCAATGTTTTCGGGGACTTGGTAAACCTCGGGATAATTTATCCCGAAGTTTTCCGGGATAAGGGTGATTTTGTGCGGATGATGGATGCTCAGGGTCCAGATATGATATAATTGCTGACAATGAGTGAAATATCCTATCTAAAGAGGAAAATTGACCGTTATCTTGATGAGTGATATTCTGGTAAAAGATTGCCTCTCATTGTAAAGGGGCCTCGACAGGTTGGAAAGACGGCTTCAATCCGTCATTTTGTTGCGGGGAAGTATGAAAACATTGTAGAGGTCAATTTCGTTTCGAATCCGAAGTATGGCGAGATAAGATGGGGCGTCAAGCTGGCGTCCGCGAATGTCGGCTGGTCGAATTCCGTACTGACCCTGCCATGGTATTGCGCGTATCTGCTGGGGCGCATTCTGAAGGAACTTCGAAACAAGAAATGAGTGTGAGCGCAAGGTGCCTGGGCGCAAAATCACACTCTCGCGCCGCAATCGCTCTATGCCAAGATTGTCCAAAGAATGATATAATGATGTGCAAATGGGAAAGCATCATGCCGGAACTGAAAGCCATCATCTCGGACGTTATGATTGAAAAAAACTGCAAGGCATTGGTCTTTGTGGGCGTTGCGGTCGTTGCCCTGTCGGCGGCCAGGGCCGACAGTCCGCGCGTGGGCGAAGCCGAAGCCTACGGTGAGCTGCACGGGTGCATCGTCGAGCGCCTGACCCTCTGGCCGGATCGCGCTCCGCACGAGACAACGCGCGAACGCGGCACCTTCGTCTTCGACGGCAGGAAGGGCGTCTGGCGTCCGCAGGGCGTGACGTGTCCGGACGTCGTGCTGCTCAAGCCGAGGGAGCTCCGTTCGGACGTTCTGGTCCTCGCGATTCCGGGAGGCGGCTATCAGACGCAGAACATGGGCACGTTCTGCCGCAACGTGCGGCCGATCCTGGAGTCGGGACGTTGGGTCGCGGTCCTGCATCACCGCATCCCGCGCCGTCCGGGCCGGGCGATCTACGAGGCGCCGCGCGAGGACGGTGCGCGCGCCGTGCGTCTGCTGCGGGCGAACGCCGGGCGTTTCGGCTATTCGCCGGACAGGATCGGCGCCCTGGGTTTTTCGGCCGGCGGCAACCTGACGGCCCTGTTGGCGACGTCGTCGAAAGACGAGGTGTATCCGCCCGTCGACGCGGCGGACGGGCTTTCCGCCCGATTGGCCTTTGCGGTCGCGGTCTATCCCGCCTACATGACGGACGACGGACTGTTGCTCCGTCCCGAGTTCAAGTTCGACGACCAGACGCCGCCGATGATGCTGCTGCACGGCGACGAGGACGACGTGACGTCGCCCCTGTCGTCGGTGCTGCTGTACGCGGAGCTGCACAAGCGCAAGATCCCCGCGCAGCTGTTCGTCTTCACGCACGCGGCGCACGGGCTTGCCGACAAGGTCCACATCCGCGGCTGGCAGTGGCGTATCGTCGACTGGCTGACGGAGATGGGCTACTGAGAGAAGAGCGGTATTTGGGCTGATCCTCAATGAAGCTGTCGGCATGTTTGTCCGCCGTAGAGAAATCGTGGTATAACTGTGTGCATAGGGAAAGGCATCATGTCGGAGCTGAAGGCCATATTTCACAAGTGCGAACGGCTGGTGACGGGATGAAGCACCGTCGGCCGTTCGCTTCCCGTGCGGCGGCCCTTTCAGATCTTCAGCAGGTGTTTCCGGAGCGCGATGGCGACTGCTTCGGCGCGGTTTGAGGCGCCAATCTTCGAAAAGAGTGCCATCATATGCTCTTTGACCATCTGCAGGCTGATTCCGAACTGTCTGGCGATGTCCTCGTTCGAGAGGCCGCGAGTCACGGAGTGGAGTATTTCGGCTTGCCGCGCCGAGAGTTCCGGCACGGGCGGATCTTCCGAAATGAGCTGTTCGATCTCGGGCGAGACGGATGTTCCGCCGTTTGCGACTTTCTTGATGGCGGCGATCAGCTCCTGGAGGTCTGCACTTTTCATGATTGCGCCCTTGGCGCCGGACTCAAGTGCGTGTGCGATGCCGTCAGCCGATCCATAGGACGTGAGGATGAGAACCCTGGCGTCAGACAGTTGGCGGAGAAGGCGTCGTGTCGTTTCGACGCCGTCCAATCCCGGCATCATCAGGTCGATGATGACGACGTCCGGATGAAGTGCAACCGCTTTTTTGATCCCGCTTTCACCGTCGCTTGCCTCGGCGACG
>JAZQPI010000032.1:0-21649 GCA_045628545.1 Kiritimatiellia bacterium | reverse complement strand
TTTCTGTCGATGGGAAACATCTGAAGGTCGACTGCGGCTTCGGACTCGACCATTCGAAAATGCTCAGATGCACTTTTGCTCAGATGCTCAGATGCCGAGGTCGGTCAAAACCGCGCCAGCGGTATTGACTGACCGAGTACTCCAAACCTAATTTTGTCATTGCCAACTTGCCCTCGCATATAGTATAATATCATCATGCGTATGTTTATTCACATCTTGCTTTGCCTGACGCTTGCGGCCTTGGTGGGTTGCGGGCCGGAGGAGCATGCTTTTCTCGTATCGATCGAAGGGCGGGAACTGACGCTGGCAGATATTGAGGCGCAGGTGGCTTTGATGGCGGAACTTCGGCTAAAATGCGCACCGAATCTGCCGGCCTCTGAACTGGCCAAGTTCAAGGCGTCGCTAGCTCGGTCCTATCCCGCGCTTTTCGAGCGCGAGGCGCTGATAGCAGCTTACGCCGAACGGGAGGGCATTGCCGTTGCGCCCGAACGCCTGGCGCGGTTCAAGACGCAGGCCGTGCGCAACGTCCGCCTTCCCAAAGCCCGTTTCAAGGACTGGGACGGCCTTTGCGGTGCGCTCGGGGAGCGGCTGGCGAAGGGTGTTGAGGCCCGGGTGTGCGCGGAGGCGCTGGAGGACGAGGTGAAGGCGCGTCTGGTGGCGGCGAATCCGACCAACCTCCCGCCGGACTTCGCGGAGACGCGGCTGGCGCGTATTCGGGCGTTCAACCGCGATATGGACGCGACGAACGCGCTAATCCACGCGCGGGCGAACGAGGCTTGGGAGAAGTTGAAGGCCGGGGCGGAGTTTGGCGACGTGGCGGCTGAATACTCCGATTTGCCCGAGGAGCGCAAGGATCGCGGAGAGTGGGCGAATCTTGACTGGAAGCAGGTTGCGGAAGACAAGAATCTCGCTATCTGGGCGAAGAAGCTGAATCCCGGCGAGTTCTCGCCGCCGATTGAGGCGGACAACGGGCTGATGATCATGCGCCTTGACCGCAAGGACGAGAAAGACTGCGTCATGTCGCGCATCTACTTCTGCCTGCCGATGTTCTGCGCCGAGCCGAAGCCGGAGCAGATTGTCGCCGAGGCCCAGCGTGAGTATGCCGACAACCTGATGAAGGCGAAACTGGCGGAACTTCGCGCGGGGGCGAAGATCGTGCCTGGCAATCAGAAAATTTCAAAGAAAGCAAAGGAGAAGAAGGCAAAATGAAGGAGTTCAATTCGATTGTTTGCGCCGGATTGGCGGTGGTGTCGGCGGGGCTGGCGTCGCGGGTTCTGGCGGCGACGGACGCGACGTATAACGGCGTCAAGTTCTCGACCTCGGCGACGGAGATCAATGTCGGCGAGTGGAACCGCAACTTCAAGGAGGTGAAGGCGGCGGCGATCGAGGACAATACGCCGATGTTCATCTTCTGGGGCAACAACGGCTGCGGCTACTGCGAGAAGCTTGAGAAGGGAATGGCCAAGCAGACGTTCATCGACTACATGCAGGAGAGCGGTATCTACTACTGTTTCGCCGTCAAGGGCGATCCCAAGGCCGGTACGCAGGCTAGTGCGGCTAAGAATGCGTCGAAGGACGGCTCGGGCGAGTTCCCCTATATCGGCTTCTACTATCAGGATGGCGACGGCAATGTCGTCACGCGCAAGGGGCACGGGCGTTCGGGCGCGATGTCGGGCCCGGTGAAGTCGGGGGCGATTGAGGCGCAGCTTATCAGCACGATCAAGAAATGGATCGGCGACTGGACGCCGATCAAGGGCGGTCAGTTCTTCGTCAAGTCGGCCGGCGAGGTCGAGTCCGAGGCTAACCGCTATGAGACCGAGGCGGGCCGGGAGACGGTGACGGTCAAGCTAACTCGCACCGCCGCGGCGGCGAAGAAGGCGTATGCCGAAAGTCTCGTCATCGCCGGTGAGGATTCGGTGAAGACGCAGAAGCTTTCGTGGGCGGCGGATGAACCCGTGAAGGAGCTGGACATCGACGTGACCAGCCTCAAGCAGGACGGCGACCAGCTGCAGCTGACGCTGGTGGACGAGAACGGGAGGCCCGGCAAGGACGGCCAGACGGCGAAGATCACCTTTGTCGAGAAGAAGAACAGCGCGGCGAATCCGCTTTGGAAGACCGAGCGCTCGACGACGCCCGCGATGGCGAAGCTGATGCGGGCCGGCGGTGCCCCCGCCCTGGCTTTCGGCGAGTGGACGATGGATTTGGAGGGCGCGAAGCAGCTGGCGGCGCAGAAGGGCGGCTATGTGCTGGTGAGCGTGCAGGGGTCGCTTTGGTGTCCCGACTGCGCTAACACCGACCGCAACTTCCTCGAGGTCGAGAAGGACGGCGCGAACCGCTTCAAGACCTGGGCGGTGGAGAAGAAGGTCGCGCTCGTGTCGCTGGACGTGCCGAAGTTCAACAGCCACGGCGGGGCGGACGGTCCTCTCGTCAGTTTTGAGGAGACGACGGCGAAGGCTCCGACGCTCCTTTCCCGCGAGGGGATGGAGACGACGCTGGCGCGTCCTGGGGAATATCCAGCCTCTGGCGCATCTGAGGAGCTGACCAAGCCGCTCTACCGCAGCGGTCTCGGCTACCTGAGCCGCAAGGGCATTTCGGATGCGGAAGCCGAGGCGACGCTCAAGCGCAATTGGGAGTTGATCACGAAGGACGTCTCGGTGGGCGGATTCCACGAGAAGACCGACAGCTGGCTCAATCGGACGGGGGTGCCGATCTTTGTGTTGCTGAACGGCAAGGGCGAGCCGGTCGCGCGCTTCACGCAGTTCGCGAGCGTAAGCCCGATGGCCGCTGACCAGGCGAAGTGGGACGCCTACATCCAGCGCTTCAACGAGATGCTGGCGATTGCCGACGACAAGGCCGCGGCGGGTGTCGAGGCGACCGAACTCGGCAACAACGCGCTGGTGGCATCGTCCGCGACCGAGCTTGTGGCCAACGGCGGTCAGGCGCAGGGCCGGGTTTCGGCGGTTGACCAGCAGGATGCGTTCTTCCTGAAGGGCATGACGGGCAACGCGCGTCTTGCCGTCACCGTCACGGGCGATGACCGTGCACGGGTGACGGTCTATCTCGCGACGGACGATGACTACAAGGCCACGCCGACCTCGACGGGCGCGACGACGAAGAAGTACGTGCTGGACTCGAAGTCCTTCGCCTCGGGGGTTCTGGACGCGAGCGGCATACGGGTCACGCGCGCCTTCGACAAGCCCGGCGACTGCTTTGTGGTCGTCAAGGCGGAGTCGGGCGTTGACGTCGATTCGGCGGAAGCGACCTTCCATGCCTTCACGGTGAAGTGCGAGATTGACGCGCTCTTGCCGAGCGAGGCGGCGGCCGTTGCGAACGCGCCGGCGGGGAGCGATAAGATCGGCATCGAGCTGGAGAACGGCTGCGTATACCGTCTGACCGGTTTGGCCGGCGAGGGGAATGTTGACCTTGTGAAGAAGGAGGGTACGACCGATGTCTACACCTACACGGGCGCGACCGGCAAGTGCCAGCTGACCCTGGCGACGGCGGGCGGCGAGATCACCTTCCAGAAGTGGAATCCCGGTCGGGTGGGCTTCGAGCCCGATTATGTGACGCTGCCGGCGAAGAAGACCACGAAGAAGGATGTTACGGTGACGCGCAAGGAGAATGTCGGCATTGACATCGCCTATCGCCGCACCGAGGGCTATTCGGGCGACGTGAAGGTGCAAGTTCTCTTTGACAGGGAGGCTTCGACCTTCTTCTACGACTATGCGCTCGACCCTGCTGCCGGGTCGAAGGAGATTCCGCGGTTCTACGTGAACGGTTCGCTGGACTTCTTGGACAACGACGTGGTCGCCGAGGCGGAGTGGAAGGACGGCGTTGATCTTGATGACTGCCGCGGGCTGGTCAGCGTGACGATCCGCGAGACGGAGGCGCAGAAGATCCAGAGCTTCTTCGGCGACGGTTGCGTGGTGTTCAAGTTCGAGGTTGTTGAAGAGACGGAGGCGGGCGAACACGTCATCGACAACGGTACGTTCACGGTGAACTTCACCGAGAACCAGAAGCCGAAGTCGGGCAAGGTCGCCTACACGGCCGCCGTCCCCTATTTCTCGAAGGCGCAGACGGTCTACGCCCGCGAGTCGTCGGAGGTGCGGGTCACGGTCTCCCGCGTCGAGAATGACGAGAACCCCGTCTACACGACGATCAAGCGCAGCGTGGCGACGTCGACCGTGAAGGCCGCCACCGAACTGACTGACTGGTGGTTTGATCCTGACACCCAGCTGCTGGGCTGGGACAACCATGACAGCGAGGACCGCGTCCTTGCCGTCACGAACCTGCCGCCGGTGGGGAAGAGCGTGACGCTCTCCTTCTCGACGGTGACCAAGGGCTTCTCGGCCGTCTCGGCGAAGAAGTCGGTGAAGATCGTCTCGGTGGCGGATGATGCGCCGGCTTTCGTGAACGAGAACGAGGCCTTCACGCTCTACCGCTATGTCGCGTTTTCGAACGATGTCGCCGTGACTGGGCTGACAGAAGGTGCGCTGGCGTTCACGAAGCTTTCCGGGTCGCTTCCGAAGGGCGTGTCCGTCAAGTACAATCCGGTGACGCGCGGGATGCTCGTTTCGGGTGTGCCGACGGCCGACACGGGCAAGAAGAGCGGCGGCAAGAAGACCTATGTCGCCTACTACCAGGTCACGGAGAAGCGTCCGACCGAAAAGAAGAACAAGACGAACAACGTGGCGGGCCTCGTGGTCCGTCTGGAGCTCACGGTCGTCGACCCGGTCGTGGCGGGGACGGGCGATCCCGAGACGGGAGCGCCGCTTAACGCCGCCTGCGCGAAGGGGCGCAAGCTCAACTCGATTCCGTTTGTCGATCCGGAGGACGTCGTTCCGGGCAAGCGTCGGCTCGCGGGCGTGATGAACAACCTCACGCTGCCCGTGAAGGGCAATGCGAGCGCGAAGTTCGTCAACGAGAACGGCACCTTCAGTTTCTCGGCGAAGAACTGGTCGGCCATGAATCCGGATAACGGTACGCTTGGCGTTCGTCTGGACTGCACGACGAAGGGCTACAAGGACTACTATGCCGACGTGCTGGTCGCGTCCAACGGCACGGTCGAGGTTTCGCTGACCTCGGGTTCGGAGGAATACGAGCAGACGGTGCCGGTCGAGGCCCAGTGGTCGGTGCAGAATCCGGCGACGGATTACGCCGGCTATTACACGGTGTCGCTGTGCGACGGCCGTGTCCTGAGCAAGGAGAAGTTCGAGGACTACGCGCCGATGGGTTCGGGCTATCTCACGCTTTCGCTGTCCGCCGTGAAGAAGATCAAGTCTTCGAGCGCGGAGGCGACGGGCACGATGAAGTGGGCTGGCGTGTTGCCGAACGGCAAGGCCGTGTCGGGCAGCTCGGTGCTCCTCGACCACGGCGAGTCGGCTTGGCTGCCTTACTTCACGGGCAAGCTCGGCAAGGCCGGCGAGGTGTTCTTCGGCATTGCCGACATCGTGCGCGGCGCGGCGGAGAACATCAAGGCCGAAGATCCGTGCTACAAGGCGGTGACGGTGGCGGTCGAGGTGGATCCCGACGATGAAGAGCACTTCTGGGAGATTCCGACGTTCTGGTATCACACCCAGGAGAAGAGCACCAACACGCTGGACTACGCCGAGATGTTCGACGTTCGCGGCAGTTACTACGACAAGCAGCTCAAGGTGCTGCCGCTCGACTGCTGCTGCGAGGCGTTCCACGGCTCGACGAACATGTTCATCTCGCTGACGATGCCGGGCGCGTCCGAAGCGTTCGGCGCTCTGGGTCCGGTCGCGCCGGTCGAGCTGGCGGTCAGCCAGTCGTCGATCGCGGTGAAGAAAGGCGCGGCGAATCCGCAGTCGCTCAAGCTCTCGTTCAAGAAGGATACGGGAATCGTGTCGGGTTCGTTCAAGCTGCCGGTCGAGAACGGCAAGGCCCAGTCGGCCAGCTACAAGGGCGTGGTCGTCATCGGCTGGGGCAACGGCGGTTCGTGCAGCGAGTGCGGCGAGGGCAAGTTCCTTCCGTTTGTGAACGGCGCCTGGTGGTTCGTCGACAAGGCCGGCTATTCGGCGGTGTCGCGCGGCAAGGTGCAGGAGAAGACGTCGAAGGTCAACCGCGGCGGGACGGCGTCAATCGATTCGGCGAAGGAATGATTTCCTAAGAACTGGAAAGGTCAAGGAAAGGGGGCGGACATGACGAAAAAAGCAGTAGTGGCGGCGTTGGCCGCTTTGCTGGCCGGCGCGGGAGCGGCGGCGAACGACGGTTCGAGCGAGGCGAAGGCCGTGGTGATCACCGCCAAGGGCGTCGAGCAGACGCGGGACTTCACGTTGCACTCCAACGGGACGAACAACATCTTCTACTTCAAGATGTCGCTCGCGAAGAAGAAGCCCTACACTATTTGGCTGACCAACCGCAAGTCCCCGGAACCTGGCGCGACGCCGCAGATCGCGATCGCCGAGACCTATCCTGTTTCGTCGTTCAGCATCGACTTCTCCAAGAACCCGCCGAGCGCCGACTTTGAGTATGTGACGGCCGGGAATTACACCTGGTGGGTGATGACCGGACGGAACTGGGAGAAGGAAAACGACAAGTGGGACGACCAGACCGGCGATGACATCAAGTTCAACGTGCCTGGGACCTGGTCGTACTACATTGTCGTGCGCGGGGCTCCAGGAGAGTCCGCGACGCTCCACTACTGCATGGCCAACGCGCTGCCGCTCGGCATCTACCAGAATCCGCTGGTCATCGAGCCGAAGACGGCGGAGGCGGGCACGACGAAGGAGGAACTGAAGTTCCACACGCCGTTCTATTTTCTGCAGACCGACTTCGAAATCGGCCGTCGCTACTACTTCGCGACCGGAGGCGGCGTCGAAGGCAACGCTTTCACGATGTGCAATTTCCCGGCTGGTCAGACCCGCGCCTATCCCGATTGGGCGACCGACGAATACAACGATTCGCGGATTTTCATCCCGGACGCTTCGGGGACGGCCATCTTTTCGATCGGTACGAGCGAGCAGGAGGATGACGAGTACGGCCTCGCTTCGTTGCGCTATCGCGTCGATCCGGTCCGCACCATCGCCCAGCACCCTGCCACCGTCCTGACGGCGGACGTTCCGGCGGCATTCGCGCCGGGCCATCTCAACGCCTGGGATTCCGGCGCCTACGATGCGATTATCGACGAGGCGCTCTTCAAGTTCACGGCGGCGAAGAGCCAGCGCTACATCATTCAGGCGACATGGGACGATCCGTCCCGGTCGACGAACATGCTCATGCGCGTCTATGACGCGAAGGGGAACGTGCTTGCCCAGAACCGGGGGGACGGCTCCGGGCTGAACACCCGCTGCGCGATTGACGCCCAGAAGGCCAAGACGGTTTTCTATGTGGGCGTTTGCGAAGACCTTGGCGAGCGTGACGATTTCGACCCGCCGCAGTACTGGCCTGCCCACATCGTCGTTACGCCGGTAGCGGATGTCGCGGCCGAGGCGGTAACGCTGCACCCTGCCGTAGCCGCCGCCGCGATTCGTCCGCTGGAGGCGGATCCGGAGGGTGAGGCGATCGGGGGCTTTTCTTCCGACTGCTGGTACCGTACCGTCTGCATCAACGCCCGTGCGGGCATGAAGTACGATCTTTACCCATCGTCCGAGGTTGCGGACGCGGCGTTTTCCCTCACCGCCGTGCTCTACACCGGTTCGGGCAAGAAGGAGAAGGTGATCGACACCTTCGACTTCACGCCGGGCGTGGGCGATGTGGCGTTTACGGCGATGTCGACCGAGCCGCACTATCTGCGCATCAGCGTGACCGACGGTCTCGGCCTGGACTTCCCCGAGGTGACGGTGCATTCGGTCGGCTATTCGGCCAGCGGGGTCGCCGGCGGTCTGCGCGTCGCGCCCAAGGGGGCGCCGACGGCGACCTGGAAGCTGAAGGGCGAGAAGGTTTCCTACAATGTCGGCGACTCGATCCTGCTGCCGGTCAACAAGGATTCCAAGGTCGCGACCTACACCGTCCAGTACGGAGCGGTGAAGGGCTACAACGCTCCGGCCGCCTGCACGGTTACGGTCACGGGCGGCGAGGAGACCCTGGTGGATGACGGCCGCTACACCGACACGTACGATCCGAAAGACGATTACACTTCGGGCAAGAGCGGCAAGATCAAGTATGCGGCGACTGGATGGACGCTGAAGACGTCCGAGACGGTCCAGCGTCACACGCTGTGGGAGAACGATGCGGCCGACAACTTCACCTTCACGACGAAGGACGGGTATTATCTCGACTTCTATTTCACGGAGCGTTCGTGCGACGCGGTCTTCACGATCTTCGACGCGCAGGGCGCGGTGGTGCGTGACGAATTCGGCGGGGCGGTCGAAGCGAAGGATGAGGTCCGCCATCTTGCGCTGAAGGCGGGCAAGTACGTCTTGCGCGTCACGCACGGCACCCCCGAGACGGTCGGCGGTTCCTATGCGCTGGCCGGGCTTTACGCGAACGTCGGCGCGATCAAGTTCGCCAAGGCGGCGGTTTCCGTGAAGGACAACGCCACCACGCTGAACCTGACCGTCAACCGTACGGCGAAGACGGGCTCGGTGCGCGTCCGTTATGAGACGATCGACGGCACGGCGACCGCGGGCGGGCAGTTTTACGCCACGAGCGGCTTCCTCGAATGGGGAGTGAACGACAACAAGGCGAAGACGGTGACCATTCGGATGATCCCGAAACTCGGCGCCTGGTACGACGGCGGCAACAAGAAGTTCCTCGTCAAGCTCGCGGATGCGCACGAGGCGGACGATTACACGGCCCAGATCACGCTCGACACCTGCACTGTGACGGTGACCGAGACCTCCAAGGCGTCCGTCACGCAGGAGTCCGTCTATGCCAAGAAGGCGGCGAAGGTCGCGACGGTGAAGAAGAGCGAGAACGTGAGCATCGAGACTGGGACGTTTACCGGCGTCCTCCGCGAGAAGACCGGTGCGCTGACGAACGGCCTTCCCGAATTCGCCTCGGTGACGCTGACCTCGACGGCGGCGACGACGAAGAAGGCCGCGGCGCTGACGGCGAAGGTGCTGCTGGGCGGCAAGACCTACACCTTCAAGGCGTCGGACGGATGGGACGACATGCAGAATGGCGTGTATGGTATGGTGTACGTCAAGACGCTGCGCTTGATTCAGAAAGTCAACAAGATCCCCTACACGAACGAGTGCATGGTCGTGCTGCGGACTGGCGAGATGACGTCCAATGCATGGATAAGGGCAATCGGCCGCGTCAAGCTCAGCATGAACGTCCCGGATGCGAACGGGAAGGGTGTGCAGACCGGCGTCGAATACGACGGCGACGCCATCATCAGGAAGAACGAGAAGGTGCAGGGCTATCTCGACGAGGTGGTCAAGTTCGCGGGGTACTACACGGTTGCGCTCCCGGCCCTCGACACCAAGGCGACCGACCGCGGCACTCCCGACGCCGGCACTCCCGAGGGTAACGGCTACGTGACGATGACGATCAGCAACAAGGGCGCGGTGAAGCTGGCGGGTCTGCTCCCGGACGGCACGAAGATCTCGTCCTCGACGGTGGCGGCGCTTGTCCCTGACGACCAGAGTCCGCTCGGCTACGCGCTGTACGTGCCGGTCTATCAGGCGAAGTCGCCCTATGTGTTCGCGGGGCAGCTTTGGCTTAAGGCGGTTGAGTCCGACCCTGCGCTGCATCCGGACGGCCGGGCGTATGACGTGGTCGTAAGCGCCGATCCTTCGGAGTCCTTCCTGGTCTGGAACAACGACAACGGCAAGCTGACTTATGACGGACGTCAAGGATGGCGTAAGACGCTTGAGCCGGTTGGCGGCTGGTTTGACACGGTCTTCAACCTCCAGTCCTACTATCGCGACGCGGCGTACGCGGTGGAGACGGCCGGCGAGTTCCCGAAGGAGGCTCTCCCCAGCGGCTATGTCTATGTCGAGACCGCGAACACCTGTCCGTCGAACACGCCTGCGCTGCTTGCCGGGGACGCTTTCTCGCTCGCGAAGAAGGCGATGGTCAAGGCGGGCAAGCTTTACGACTTCGACGCCTGCGTGAATCCGTGCAACGTGCAGATCAAGCTCGCCCGGGCGACGGGCGTGGTGACGGGTTCGTTCTCGCTGTGGAGCGAAACCGCGGACGGCCTGAAGCAGAAGGAGGTCACGGGCTTCAAGCACTACGGGGTTGTTCTGCTGCAGCGTGACGCCGAGGCGGCTGCGCTTTCGCCCGATGCGCTTTCGGCCGGCTACGTGCTGAAGTCGATGAAGGTGTCCGATGTCAACGCGAAGGGGAAGCCCGTGACGCGCAACTGGGCGTTCTCCGCGCCGTTCAATGTCATTGAGGAGTAAATGAAAAACCAGACCAAGATTCTCCTGTCAGCCGGGGCGCTTCTGCTGGTCGCAGCGGGTGCGCTTTGGCTGGTTTCCGGTTTTCGCGGTGACGCGGGACCGGAGTCGGCCGGCAAGCCCTTGCGCTACAGTGCTCGCGAGCGGAAGTCCGGGGCGGATCGGGACGGCAAGTCGACGGCGGTTCGGGTGCCGGTGAGGACTGCCGTCAAGACCTCGTCGTTTGACGGGTGGGGTGACGACCCCTTCTCCGAATCGCCCGCTTTCGATTTCGACGAAGAGAAGGACGCCCAGATTTCCGATGAGCTGAAGGGGATTCTCGGAGACCTGAACCGGGCCATCAGTTCGTTCAATCCCGACCGCAAGGCGGTCTATGCGGCCGTTCAGCGGCTGCTGGCGACGATTTACGCGGGCAAGGGCGACACGATTCCGCGCTTTGCCAAGATTCAGGCGATTGACGCCCTGAAGGTGATCGGCGCGGGTGGGATCGCCGAAATGGTCGGTTTTCTGGGCGATTCGGATGAAGTCGTCGAGAAGAGTGCGACCGATGCGCTGATGGAGCAGTTGATCGACTTCGACGTGACCGAGGCGCAGCAGTTGGCGATTATCCAGCAGCTGGTCAAGGTCAATCTGTCGCCGGAGAACTACGAATCGATCGCCTTCACCATAAGTTCGTTCAAGAACGCGAACAAGGTCAAGGCGGCGCTGGCCATTTACGACACCGGTACGGATGGCGCGATGGCCGCGCTTGCGAATAACGTCGACTTCATCTTCGACGAGGCGGAGGCCGAATCGATCCGGACCCGCGACGACATTGTCAAATACGGCAAGGAGCATCCGACCGACGATGCCGATTTTGAGATTGAATCGGTAAAATGACCCTGCGCCTCACACTTTTCCCGGCGTTGGTCCTGCTGGCGGGTTCTGTCTTCGGGGGAACGCTCTCACGGTCTGAGATCGCCGCTTCGACGCGCGCCTATTTCGCCCCGATGTCCTGCTTTTCCGTCTGGCGTATGCGGATGCCGGACGGGGTCATTCGCGAATTTTCACCCGAGGGGAGGGAAGACCAGCTGATTTCGGTTGACGGCTGGACGGGGAACATCCGCGGGGACATCGTGATGATCACGACTCCGACCAACACGAGCCCGAAATTGGAGTGGGGCTTTCAGAACGGGACGCTCAAAATGCTGGCGGTGGACGGCGAACCTTACGGGCTGGAGTATCCCGAACCGGTGGTCTATGACGGCGAGCAGATCGTCCCTCTCTGGCCCGAAACCTCCGAACTGTCGCGGGAGGACTTTGATATCCACACGAAATGGGAGCGTGGCAGTCGTCTTCGCCTGTGGTTTGACAGCCCCAATCGCGCGGGGACGTTTCTGTCGTACTTGTCATTGCTTGCGCTTGCGCTGGCGTTTCGGCTGCGGCGAGGGGGCTTGAGAATTGCCGCGCTGGCGGTTTCGCTGTCCGTTTTGGCGTATTCCTGTCTGGCTGACTCTCGTGGTGCGCTGCTGGCTTTTGCCGTAGGGGCGGCGCTGATCGGTTTTTCGCACTGGTGGTGCTGCCGGAGGTCGTGGCGTCGGCTGGCGGTTGGGGCGCTGATTTTTGTGGTCGTGCTGGCGGGGTCCTTGGCCTGGATGCGCGCCTGCAGTCCGCGAAGCGTCGTCAGCTACGGTCGTTCGGATTCGACGCGGCACGGGATTTTGCGGGCCGTGCCGGAGATGTTCGCGTCCGCACCGGAGGGCTGGGGGCGGTACGGGCTGGTCGGCGGCGCCTATTTCGACTGGTACGAAGACAGTCTGAGGGTCAATCCCAAACTCAATCTGGTCAGCGACCACCTTACGCATGTCATTGGCGGCGGCTGGTTCGGAGGCGGCGTCTATGTGTTCTGCTGGACGGCCGGCGTGCTGCTGCTGCTGCTGTTGGCCTTGAAAGGTGCTTCTCCCCTGCCGGTCGCGCTTTGGGCGACGTTTGGCGTGGCGGCCGCTTTCAACTTGATTATGAGCGACTGGGAACTCTGGTCGCTGCCGATTGCCTCGCTGGTGCTGCTGATGCCGGCGCGACCCTGGCGCGAGTGGCGTCTGTGGCTCTGGAGCGCGGTCGGAGGAAGCGCGGCGGCGGTCGCGGCCGTGGGCGGGCTGCTGCTGGCCGCATCGCTCATGGAGCCGCAAGTTCCGTCCGTCCGGCGCGACGGTCGACGCTACCTTGTCGCCGGGAACAAGCCGCGGATTTGGATTGCGGACGATTTGCAATGTCTCGGGCATGTCATGACGGGCAAGGAGATCCGTCGCCATTACTACCACAATCCGAACGCTGAGGCGGTCGGTTACGTCCGCCGGCTGGCGGATTTGCCGGACGACGGGCGGGTCGTGGTGCTGGTGCTGGCCGGCGTGCGCGGCAAGGAGTTCCTCCGGCAGTTCTCGGAGGGGATTTGGGAGGATCGGCTCCCGCTGGCCGTCGTCTTCCTTTCGCCGCCGTTCGGTCCGTCGGAAATTCCCGCCGAGCTTCATGCCCGCACTTCGGTTTCGGTGTTGATCGGCGAGTTCGCGGCGCGCTACTACAGGGGTTATGAGCAGTCCCTGCCCTGGGTGAAGGTCGTGCCGGGAGCCGAGCAGTATATTCCGGGTTGGATGAGGTATTTAGTGCGATGAAGGCCGGATGGATTCGTGTTTCCGCCCTGATGGTTTCGGATCTCCTTTGCATCTACGGCTGCTGGCTGGCGGCGCTTTGGGGGTACTGTGCGGTTGGATTCGGCCATTACAAGTTCGGACTGGAGTTCTATTTCAAACTGTGGCCTGTCGGTTTGGCGTTTATCCTGTTCAACGCGGTCTTTCGGCTTTATCACGGCAACCCCTTCTGTCCGGGTGCGGCGGTTCCGCCGGCGGAGGAATTGCGGCGGCTTTGCGGTTCGGCGCTGCTGACGCATCTCGGGCTGATCGCCTTTTTGGCGTTTGCGCGGCAGACTACGGTTGA
Organism: Kiritimatiellia bacterium; assembly: GCA_045628545.1. Classification (GTDB taxonomy): domain Bacteria; phylum Verrucomicrobiota; class Kiritimatiellia; order RFP12; family UBA1067; genus UBA1067. The sequence goes on along the minus strand of JAZQPI010000032.1, from coordinate 8,369 downwards.
CTATTCGCGTTTCGCCATGGCTGCAGCCGGCGTGCTGACCGCGGTTTTGGCGCAGCCGGTCCGCAATTTGACGCGCATGTTTCTGCGCCGCCTCCGCTGGGGCGACATTCCGGTGGTCGTCATCGGCGCCGATGCCGACCGGAAGCCCCTCGTGCGGGCGCTGGCCGGCGATGCTTACACGGGTTTCCGTTGCGTGGCAGAAGGGGATGATGTGGATTCCCCCGCAGTGGATGCAGCCCGGCGGACGGGGGCGCGCATTGCGATTGCGTGCCAAGGCGGGAATACGCTGGGCGGGCGTTTGGAAAGGCTGCTTGACCGTTTCATGTTCGTCGAATTCGTGCCCTCGGCGGATACCTTTCCCGTCGCGGGGGCCCATGTCTCCGTCTTTGACGGCCATGGAGCCGTCGAACTCGTCAACCAGCGGCAGATGAGCGCCTTGCGTGCGGAGAAGCGGGTCTTGGACGCCGTGCTGTCGACGATTGCCTTTGTGCTCCTTGCTCCGCTCTTCGTGCTGATTCCGATTCTCCTGAAGCTGACCAGCCGCGGGCCGGTGTTCTACCGCCAGGAGCGCTTGGGCAAGCGCGGCCGCAGGATTCGCGTGTGGAAGTTCCGCTCCATGTACGCCGATGCGGACGCGCGGCTTGAACGGATTCTGGCCGCAGACCCTGTCCGCCGGGCGGAGTGGGAGCGCGACTTCAAGTTGACTGACGACCCTCGCGTGACGCCGCTCGGCCGGTTTCTGCGGCGGACGTCGCTGGACGAGATTCCCCAGCTGTTCAACGTGTTCTGCGGTGACATGACGCTGATCGGCCCTCGCCCGATCGTCGAGCAGGAGGTGCCGTACTACGGGTCGGCCTATTCGGTCTTTTCGTCCGTCCGCCCCGGGGTGACTGGCCTTTGGCAGGCCACCGGCCGAAGCGACGTCGGCTATGCACGGCGGGTGGCCCTGGATGTCTACTATGTGATGAACTGGTCTCCGTGGCTCGACCTCTGGATCCTCTTCCGGACGGTTTCGGCGGTCTTTCTGATGCGTGGTGCTCGATGAGCAGTCGGAATATGGGCGAGTCTGAACCCAAAGTACAGCAGAATCCTAAGAAAGTCGCGGTGTTCGGTTGAGTTTTAGGACAAATTATGGTATGATTCTTCCGTCAACAGTTGGATAGGGAGCATGAAGTGTTTGTCGGACGCGAAAAAGAATTGGCGGAGTTAAGCGCCTTTTCGATCGAAGCCGACCATGTGTTCGACTTCCTGTTGCCGTTCAAGGACTTTCTGACATGAAAGATATGTTTATAGGGGATCCAGTTGGCCTCGTCTGCCTCTGGCGTGACATGCACGGCCCGGTCTCCTCGCGGGAGGCAGCATGAGCCGGATTTCGCTTCTGGTTACGGGCGCGACGGGGCTCATCGGTTCCGCGCTGGTGCGGTCTGCTGTCGCGAGGGGCTGGCGGACCTACGCCGCAGTCCGCGATCCCGGCCGGGCGCGGGCGCTTTTCGACGGGTTGACGGGCGTCGAGCCGGTTGTCTGGAGCTTTCCGCCTGGCGGCGTCCTGCCTGCGCGGCGGACTGACGATACCCTTTACGTGGTTCACGCCGCCTCGCCGACCTCGGGGCGCTACTTCAGCGAGCATCCGTCCGAAACCGAGGCGTTCATCCGCGACTCGACGCGGACACTTCTCGAATACGCCGTGCGCGAAGGTGCTGCCGGGTTCGTCTTTCTTTCGTCCATGGAGGCCTATGGCTCGCCGACGACGGATGCGCCGCTGGATGAAACGGCGGGTTTCGCCGGCGATCTTTCGGCTCCTCGCAGCTCCTATGCGAGGGGCAAGCGCGCGGCTGAGGGCCTGTGCGCGGAATTTGCCGCGCGATTCGGCCTGAGGGCGATGGCAGTCCGGCTGGCGCAGACGTTCGGACGCGGAGTGCCGCCGACGGAGAATCGAGTCTTCGCCCAGTTCCTGCGGAGTGCCCGTGCAGGGGAGCCGATTCGGCTCGCGACGGCGGGCACTTCGACGCGGATGTACCTTGAGACGTCGGACGCGGTTTCGGCGATCGAGACGGTCCTTGCGCACGGTGCCGCTGGCGAAATCTACAACGCGGCGAATCCCGCGACCTACTGCTCATTGGCCGAGATGGCGCACCTCGTCGCGGAGCGCTTCGGCGGGGCTGGCGTTCAGCTTGGTCGCGACGACGATCCCGCCAACGCGTGCTATCCGCCGCCGCACCATCTGCGGCTTGAGGTCTCGAAACTGCAGGCTCTTGGCTGGCGCCCCCGGTTCGGGCTCGCCGAGGCCTATGACCGGATGGCCGAGACGTTCGGCCGCTTTGTTGGGGAAGGCGGAGTATGAAACGCATAGCGGTGTTTAATCTGGGCGGCATCGGAAATTTCGGCGATGAGATCATCGGTGATACGACGGCATGGCTGATTCGTTCCCTCCGGCCGGAGCTGGAGACTGTCTCTGTGCAGCTTCAGCCATTCGCCCGTCATTACCCCAGGCTGTTGCTGCCCGACTATGTCTTGGGGCGGCTGTACTGGACGATCATGCGTCGGGTCATGCGGACCAGTTCGTCTTCAGCGAGGTTCCCGTACGAGCGCGACGCCCTGCGGTTGCGAAACGGACGCTACTTTCGCAGTCATCTTCGCGGGGCCGCTGCTGTCGTTTACGCGATGGGGATGATCAAGTACCGTAATCAGGGGTTTTGTCATCTTGCGGCGATGGTGAACGAGGAGGCGACGCGGCTGGGGATTCCCGTGATGTTGAGCGCCGGGAGCGTGGCTCGCGCCGATCCGTCGGATTCGCGTTGCCGACAACTCCTGGCCGCGTTGCGCGAGCCGTCGGTTCGTGCGATTTCTTCGCGCGACGGCGAACCTGGCGTCGAGAGGTTGCGTCGGGACTATGGTCTCGACCTCCCCGACATTTCCGCCGTCGGCGATCCCGCCCTCTGGATTCCCGAGTGCTACGGCATCCGGCGCGATCCGTCGGTCTGTGGCCCCGTCGGCGTCAATCTGGCGCGTCGCGGACTCTTCGCCTGCTACGGAGGCGGGGCGGATGTCGCCACTCTTGTCGCGTTCTACGGTGCGCTCGGACGTGAGCTCGACCGGCGGGGCCTCGACTGGGTTTTGTTCTCGAACGGAATGGAGCAAGACGAACGGTTCGGGCGCGATTTGCTTGCGGCGCACGGTTGGCCTGCGGAGAAGCTCCTGCCGCGGTCGCGGGACGTGCGCGGGTTTGTCCGCCGCGTCGGTTCGTTCCGGGCCGTCTTCGGCCTCCGGCTCCATTCTTGCCTGACGGCCTGGGCGCTGGGCGTTCCGGTTGCGGGCATTGACTGGGAAGAGAAGATCAGCCGTGTCGCGGCGACTCTTGGCGTATCGCGGCATTTCATTCCGTCAAATTCGCTTTCCGCGCCTGAGGCGGCGGACAATCTTGTCCGCGCGATGTCGGAACCGGTTGATCGCATGGTGATCAACCGTCTGCGCGAGGCGACGCGCACGGCACTCGGACGATTCTTGGACGGCGTGTCCGGAGATGTGCCCGATGGCGGAATGTCGCATAAGGGGGGAAGGCAATGATAGGCATTAGCTCGCCGAACGAATGCTGGCTGAAGAAAAACTGCAAGCGAGTCTTCAGAACGCTTTGTCTTGCCCTCGGGATCGACCGCCTTGTCGGGTTCGTGTGCTGTCGTTGCATCAGGACCGAACCGCGCAAGGTGGCCTTCGCCAGCTTTTGGGGGCGGGGGTTCGCGGACAATCCGAAGTACGTGGCGCTCGAACTGCTCAGGCGTCGGCCCGACCTCGACCTCGTGTGGCTCTGCAACAACCAGGCCGCAGTCGCGAAGACCCTGCCTCACGGCATCCGAACCGCTCCCTACGGCGGGCTGGGGGGGCTCCGTGAGGCGGCCACGGCGGCGGTGCGCGTGGACAATCAGGTGATCAACCTCCTGCGCGCCGGCTTCGAGAAGAAGCCCGACCAGCTTTACGTGCAGACCTGGCACGGGTCGCTTGGCATCAAGCGCATCGGATTCGATTTCGCCCCGGGTCGGCTGGCTTGGAAGGACCGGCATGACAATCGCGTCAAGGACGGCGCGATGGTTGACGCGCTTATCTCCAATTCCGACTTCGAGTCCGAGATCTACCGTCAGCAGTGGTTTGGCGGCGGCACGATCCATCTTTTCGGGCATCCGCGCAACGACATTCTCGTTAACGGCTTGGATGCCGCGGCGGTGCAGAATGTTCGTGCGCGTCTCGGAGTGCCGGAAGCCGAAAAACTTCTTCTCTATGCGCCGACCTTCCGCGACGACGTCCCCGGATACGACTACTCCTTCGACGCCGCCGCAGTTCTCGCCGCTGCGGAGAAACGCTTCGGCGGCATATGGCGTCTGGCCGTCCGCCGTCATCCGAAGATGTCGCAGCAGGCCTTCAGCCGGTTCAGCGGCCCTTCGATGCTCGATGTTTCGGACTATCCGGACATGCAGGAACTCCTGTGCGTGGCCGAAGCGCTGATGACCGACTATTCGAGCTGCATGTTTGACTTCATGTTGACGGGACGCCCCGTCTTCGTCTATGCTCCGGACCTTGAGCGCTACGAGACCGACCGCGGGTTCTACTATCCGATTTCCGAGACGCCGTTCCCCGTGGCCCGTACGGAGGCGGACCTTGCGGCGGCCGTGGCGAATTTCGACGAACCCTCCTACCGCGACCGGTGCGCGGCATTTCTGAAGGGGAAGGGCTGCGTGGAGGACGGTCGTGCGGCGGAGCGGACGGCAGACCTGATTCTGCGCTGGCTCGACGAGCAGCATCCATCGACATGTTCCGGTTCCGCGTCAAATGGAGAAAATGCATGACCGCCAATCGCCGCATCTTCTTCAACGTCCTCGCGACTTACGCCCGTTCGGTCTACACGCTGGCGCTGGGACTGCTGACGTCGCGGTGGCTGCTGCTTTCCCTCGGAGAGACGGACTACGGGCTTTTCGGCGTCATCGGCGGGCTGGTCACGTTCGTGACCTTCGTCAACATGCAGCTTTCTGGCGCTGTTTCGCGTTTCTATTCCGTAGCCATCGGCTTTTCGCAGGCCGATGGCAATCAGGAACGGGGGCTGGCGGAGTGCCGCCGGTGGTTCACGGCTGCGGTGACGATCCATTCCGTCGTGCCGCTGGTGCTGGTGGCCATCGGTTGGCCGCTTGGAGAATGGGTGGTCTCGCATCTCCTTGTCGTGCCGCCAGACCGTCTTGCGTCCTGTCTGTGGGTCTGGCGTTTCGCGTGCCTCGCGGCGTTCGTGTCAATGGTCAACGTGCCGTTTCGAGCGATGTACGTGGCCAGGCAGGAGATCGCCGAGATGACCATTTTCAACATCGCCGAGGCGACGCTTAACGTGGTGTTTCTCGGCTATATGGTCGGGCATCCGGCTGACTGGCTGGCGAAGTACGCCTTTGCCCACTGCCTGTTCGCGATTGCGCCGAAGGTCTTCATTTGCGTTCGGGCACTGGTGGTCTATCCCGAGTGCCGAATCCGTTGCGAGTGCCTCGGTCGGCTTGCGGACATCCGCGAACTGGCTGCCTTTGCCGGCTGGAACGCCTTTGCGGCGGCGGGTGGGCTGGTGCGCGCGCAGGGGCTGCAGATTCTCGTCAACCGCCTGCTCGGCCCGGTCCAGAATGCGTCGATGACGCTGGCGACGCGACTGGCGAACCGCGCCAACGTTTTCTCTGCCTCGCTGGTCGGCTCGTTTTCGCCGGCCGTCAACGCCGCCTACGGATCCGAGGACCGTCCCCGCATGACGGCGCTGGCGTCGAGAGCTGGCAAGTTCGCGGCCCTGCTCGTCGTCGCCATTTCCGTGCCGCTTTTCCTTGAAGTGGACGAGGTGATGCGGCTGTGGCTGAAGGTGCCGCCAGAGGGCGCGCCGTTGCTCTGCGCCTGCGTCATCGCGGCGATTCTGCCGGAGAAGCTTTCGGTCGGCGCACATCTGTCGATTGTCGCGACTGGCCGCGTCGCGGCCTACCAGTGCTGGGTCGGCGCGGCGCATCTGCTGACGCTCCTCGTCGCGGCAGCGCTGATGTACTGGGGTCTGGGACTGGAAGCCGTCGGCATCGTTTCGCTGCTGTTCGGCGTCTTGTATGCGGGGCTGAGGGTGTTCTTTGCACGCAAGGCCGCGGACTTTTCGGTCTCGAACTGGCTGGTCGGCGTCGTCCTGCCGGTTCTTGCCGCACTTGCCGTCGCCGCAGCCTTCGGTGCCCTGCCCCGCCTCTGGCTCGGACCGTCTTTCGCACGCGTGTGCTTGACGACGCTGTGCGCGGAAGCAGCGCTCGCGCCGCTGGTCTGGACGGTTGTGCTCTCTGACGTGGAGCGTAAGGCCGTGCGCAAGGCACTTGCCAGACTGCGCCAACCCTGCTCCCCCTCTGCCCCTTAACTTTTGGACTTTGAAATATGCTATAATACTTTCGGTCCAATTCACAGGCGATCCTACGGAATGGCAGACATGAACGAAGCGCTGAAATCAATCAACACGAGCATCTACGACTTTCCCGAGCTGATCAAGGGCGGGTTTGTCTATGTGGACAAGACGGCGCAGCTTTACGAACTCGCGAAGCCGCAGTCGGACCGCATCTACTATCTGCCGCGTCCGCGCCGCTTCGGCAAGTCGCTGATGATCTCGACCCTGAAGGCGCTCTTCCAGGGACGGCGCGAACTCTTCAAGGGCCTCGCCATCGAGCGGACGGACTGGGACTGGGAGAACGAGGTTTACCCTGTCATCCATCTCGACATGTCCAAGGCGTCGTCTTCGACGCTTGCCGATTTCAATCGCCTGTTGTCGAAAGTCCTTTCTTTCATTTGCAGGGATTTTGATGTCCCGTTCGACAAGTCGGCCTCGCCATCGGAAAATTTCCTGGGGCTTCTTGAGTCCCTGCCGGAGAAGGCGAAGCTTGCGAATCCGAAATCGAACGGCAAGTACGTCCTTCTGATCGACGAGTACGACGCGCCGATCGCGAAGCTGCTGGATTCGGAGAAGGGACGCGCCGGGCTTGCGGACATGCGGGCGGCGTTGCACGATTTCTACATTCAGGCGAAGTCGCACTGTGGCGACATGCGCTTTCTGATGGTGACGGGCGTCTCGAAGTTCGCGAAGACTTCGATCTTTTCGGCGTTCAACAATCCGAAGGACCTGACGCTCGACGTCCGCGCCGCGGATCTCCTCGGCTACACGCACGAGGAAATGGAGACGTATTTTCACGGACACATCCAGGCGTTCGCCGACGCGAACGGACTTTCCTACGAGGCGGCGTTCGCCGAACTGCTGCGGTGGTACGACGGCTACCAGTTCTCTCCGGAACGGCTTGTCCAGGTCATCAATCCCGTTTCTTTCGGCAACGCGCTTTCGAACCATGTGATTCGCAACTACTGGGAGGCGACGGCGGGCTCGACGCTGATCTTCGACGCGCTTAAGGCGAAGAACGCCGCGCCGATTGATTTTGCCGCCGAGTTCGAGGTCGCGACGCTTGACTCTCCCGACGCCTTGGAGGCTCCGGCGGTGGCGCTGCTTTATCAGGGAGGGTATCTCACGATCGACCGGCGCATTGACGGCGAGACGGTTCAACTGCGGATCCCCAACGAGGAGGTGCGCAATTCGCTGTATCGCGGCTACATGTCGCGGCTGCTCGGCGTCGATTTCGCGCTGGACGCCTTTTCGCGGACGGCCAAGAAGACGGCCGCCGAGCTGTTCGCGGACGAGACGGGCGCGAAGTTTGCCGCGCTTCTCAAGACGGCGTTCGCGAAGATTCCGCACGAGTGGCTCGACAAGGACGAGAAGGAGATCAAGCGCTACTTCCTCGCGTTCATGGTTTTCGCGCGCGCCGAAGTCGTTTCGGAAGAGCAGCATTCGCTCGGGCGCCCCGATTCCGTCGTGAAGACCGAGCAGGCGATCTACATCGTCGAGTTCAAGTACGGCCAGTCGGCCGAGACCGCGCTCAAGCAGTGCCGCGAAAAGCGCTACGCCGACGCCTATGCGGACGATCCGCGCCGGGTGGTTTACGTCGGCGTCAACTACGATCCGGCCGCGCGCACGGTCGGCGAGGTGAAGACGGAAGAGGGTTGAGGGTTGAGAGTTGAGTGTTGAGTGTTTGATTTTGTTTAGAAAGTGGACAGTGGTTCGATTGTTTGATTGAAGGAATGTTAAACCTACCGCTGTACAACTACACCTAACCACTACACCTTCTGTCCCGCAAATTCAAGTTCACATGGCCAAGTGCAAAGATTCCAAAAGGATGGGGCCTGGGGCATCTGCGCCGCCCCAGACCCCATCCTTTTGGTGTTTTGCTTGCACCCAAGCAGTTTAAGACAAGACGTCCCCGATCCGAAGGGTGCTTCGGATTCTAAAATGACGGGCG
>JAZQPI010000031.1:0-3307 GCA_045628545.1 Kiritimatiellia bacterium | reverse complement strand
GGGTGGGAGCCGACTGGCGCACGAGAGCACGATGGCGGGTGCGACGTGATTTCGACCGTCGGCGTACAGGCGCGTGCCCCAGCACGCGCGTCGAAATCATGTCGTGGGGCCCGCCATCTGCGGATCGGGCGAGCAGGCGGGCACGCCCCCGCGCCTCCACCTCCGCTCAGGCGTCGAAGCCGGCGCCACGCGAATAACGCTCGGCGATCGCCTTGTCGCGCAGCTCCTTCACCCTTTTCGCCAGGGCGTCGATCGAATCGCGCTCGATCGCCGAGCATTCGCCGTCAGCCATCGCCATCTGGTTCAGGAACTCGAACGCACGCGCACGCTCTTCCTCCGTCTCCAGAATGACCTCCCCGACAAAGTCCCCTTCCGACTCCTTCACAAACTCCGCGACCAGACTTTCGTGATCAAGGAAATGTGACTGCAAAAGCAGATAGCCCGCACTCCGCAAGGCGTCGTCCCAAAGGGTATCGAACGACTCGCCGCTGTAACCGCGGCACTTCGCCGCCAGTTCCCGGAAACGTCCGATTTCGTCCTCCGCCACCACGCCGTCCACCGCCGCCAGCCTCAAGGTCGTCTTCAACAGGACAAAATCCAGCCGTTTGAACCGGTTTTTACCCAACAGTTCGTCGAAGACGCCCTTCAGACTTCCGAATAATCCTTTTTTCATCATTCCCCCTCGGTAAAATGTCCGCTTCGCCTACTTCGCCGCCTGCTGCTGCAGCCAGGCCTCAATGAACGGCTGGAGATGCCCGTCCATCACGCCGTTCACGTCGGAGGTCTCGCACTCGGTGCGGAGGTCCTTCACCATCGTGTAGGGACAGAAGACGTAGGAGCGGATCTGGCTGCCCCAGCCGTTCTCGCTCTTCTTGCCGTAGAAGCGGTCCATCTCCGCGCGCTTCTGGTCCTCGTAGTATTCGTAGAGCTGGGCGCGCAGCATGTTCATCGCCTTCTCCTTGTTCATGTGCTGCGAGCGCTCCTTCTGGCAGGCGACGACGATGCCGGTCGGGAGGTGGGTGAGCCGCACCGCGGAGTCCGTCTTATTGACGTGCTGGCCGCCGGCGCCGCCGCTGCGGTAAGTGTCGATGCGCAGGTCCTCGTCCTTGATCTCGACTTCGATCTCGTCGTTGATTTCGGCCACGGTCTCCATCGAGGCGAAACTCGTCTGGCGGCGTTTGTTCGCGTCGAACGGCGAGATGCGCACGAGGCGGTGGATGCCGCGCTCGGCCTTCAGCATGCCGTAGGCATAAGGGCCCTCGACGCGGAAGTAGACGTCCTTCAGGCCCGCCTCTTCGCCCGGCTGGCAGTCGTATTCCTCGACCTTCCAGCCCTGCGACTCCGCGTAGCGCTGGTACATGCGGTAGAGCATCGCCACCCAGACGCAGGCCTCGGTGCCTCCCTGGCCGGCGTGGAGCTTGACGAAGACGTTGTACTGGTCGAACTTGCCGCCGAGCAGGGACTGCAGGCGCAGCTTGCCGAAATACTCGTCCGCCCGGGCGCACTCGGCGAGCGTGTCCTTGAGCGCGGTCTGCTGGGCCTCGCCCTCCTCCATCTCGGCCAGTTCCAGCATGACGCCAGCGTCCTCGACGGTCTTCGTCAGCGCGTCGTACGGCACGACGTACGCGCGCTCGGCGTTCGTCTCGGCGATCACCTCGCGGGCCTTCGCCTGGTTGTTCCAGAAGTCGCCGCTCGCCTGCTGGGCCTCAAGCTCGGCGAGGTGCTTGCGGCGGTCCGCCACGCGGATGTAGTCGGCCATCTCGCCGGCCTTGCGCTTCAGGTCCTCGATCCGCTGCCGGACCTCCTCGACCTCCAGGAGCTTCTCCTTGCTCTCTTCCGCCATGACCGTTCTCCGTCACATCGCGTCGGCCAGCGCCTGGCCGAACTCCGAGCACTTGACGAGCGTCGCGCCCTCCATCTGCCGCGCGAAGTCGTAGGTCACGGTCTTCGCCGCGATCACCTTGTCCATCGCCGCGACGATGCGGTCCGCCGCCTCGGTCCAGCCCATGTAGCGGAGCATCATCTCGCCGGAGAGGATCAGCGAGCCCGGGTTCACCTTGTCGAGCCCGGCGTACTTCGGCGCCGTGCCGTGGGTCGCCTCGAAGACGGCGACGCCGGTCTGGTAGTTGATGTTCGCGCCGGGGGCGATGCCGATACCGCCCACCGTCGCCGCCAGCGCGTCGGAGACATAGTCGCCGTTCAGGTTCAGCGTCGCGATGACGTCGTATTCGGCGGGACGCGTCAGAATCTGCTGCAGGAAGGCGTCGCAGATGCAGTCCTTCACGACGATCGTGCTGCCCGTCTTCGGATTCTTGAACTCGCACCACGGCCCCTTGTCGATCAGCGTCGCACCGTACTCGCGCTGGGCGAGCTTGTAGCCCCAGTCGCGGAAGGCGCCCTCGGTGAACTTCTGGATGTTGCCCTTGTGGACGAGCGTGACGGACTTGCGGTCGTTGGCGATCGCGTAGTCGAGCGCCGCCTTCACGAGGCGCTCGGTGCCTTCGAGGCTGACCGGCTTGATGCCGATCGACGCCGTCTTCGGGAAGCGGATCTTCTTCACGCCCATTTCGCCGAGCAGGAACGCCTTGACCTTTTCGACCTCGGGGGTGCCGTTCATCCACTCGATGCCGGCGTAGATGTCCTCGGTGTTCTCGCGGAAGATGACCATGTCGGTCAGCTCCGGACGCTTCACCGGGGAAGGCACGCCCTTGAACCAGCGCACCGGCCGGAGGCAGACGTAAAGGTCGAGCTCCTGGCGCATCGCCACGTTAATGGAACGGATGCCGCCGCCGACCGGGGTCGTCAGCGGGCCCTTGGTGCTGGCGAGGTTCTCGCGGCAAGCGTCCAGAGTCGCCTGGGGCAGCCACTCGCCGGTCGCCTTGAACGCCTTCTCGCCGGCGAGGACCTCCAGCCACTCGATGCGACGGCTGCCGCCGTAAGCCTTCTCCACCGCCGCGTTCCAAACGGTCATCGCCGCGCGCGTAATGTCCGGCCCCGTGCCGTCGCCCTCGATAAAGGGGATAATCGGATTCGCGGGAACGTTCAGCTTCCCGTTCTGCATCGTGATTTTTTCGCTCATATCTGTCTCCTCTGTCCTGTCATCACAAAAACGACTTTTCCAATTATTATATCAATTTCCACCGCCACCACGCAAGCCACGCTGCAATGGTACTCGGTCAGTCAATACCGCTGGCGCGGTTTTGACCGACCTCGGCATCTGAGCATCTGAGCAAAAGTGCATCTGAGCATTTTCGAATAGTCGAGTCCGAAGCCGCAGTCGAGCTTCAGACGTTTCCCATTGGCTGAA
>JAZQPI010000030.1:0-11984 GCA_045628545.1 Kiritimatiellia bacterium | reverse complement strand
GGCGTAGGCGTGCAGGCAGTGTCCGGTCTGGTTTTCGACGGCAAAGGCGCCGTAAAGCCGGTCGTTGACGATGTGCATTCCCGCCAGGGCGAGCTGGGCGCGAATCTGATGCGTCACCCCCGTGAAGATCGTCACCTCCAGAAGCGTGCGCACTTCGCTGTCGACGCAGGTGCGGCCGATCGGGCGATAGCGCGTGACGGCGTGCAGAGGGCGCAGAGAAGCGCATTGGGCGCGGGTCAGCCGGTTGTGGTGCAGGTCGATCATCCGGCAGAAGGGCAGCGTCGGATCGTGCACTAAGTCGTTTTCCAGCGTTCCGCCGACGGAGACTTCGCCTTCGACGATCGCGAACATGTTCTCGTTGTCGGCCTTGAGGATCTTGCCCTTGTCGCCGGCGCGAGCGCTGATGCGGTGCCGCGATGCACGATCAAAATCGTGAACGGGATGCCGGAGGTCGGTCACAACATCGTGATTCCCGACGCGGCGAAAGCCGATGGATGGCGGGCGGTCCTCAAGGGGGCAGCGGACATGAAGAGCTGGGGGGCGGCGGATACGGCGGTTCACCGTTTCTTCAAGGTCGTCGTCGAAAAGAACTGAAATCCATCGGCGGACGCGTCCTGGACTTTGCACCAGACGGGCCATTTATGGTATCATATTACGATAGTTTCTGGATGAACCTATGGAGTCTGGGATGATGTTGTCGGAAATCTTAGAGTTTGCGATGCTGTTCGCGTTCGGTTTTTCGTGGCCTTTCGCTATTTGCAAGACCTGTCGGGCCAAGCGGGTGGACGGGAAGAGCCCGATGTTCATGGTGATCGTCATCGTCGGCTACCTGTGCGGCATCGCCGCCCATCTCGTCGAGGGCAGCAAACTCTGGCTCGTCTGGGTCTATGCGCTCGACATCTGCCTCGTCGCCAGCGATCTCACGCTCTACTGCGTCTATGCGCGCCGGATGAGGAAGACAGGTTTCGTATGATTGTCGACTTCCACAGCCATTACTTCCCCGACAGCATCGCCATCCGCGCCATGGACGGCATGTGCCGCAAGATCGCCGGCAAGCTCTGGCCCGCGGGGGACGGCACGCTGCAGAACCTGCTCGACAACCTGGAGCTGGCGGGCGTGGACCGGGCGGTGACGTGTCCGATCGCCACGCGGCCGGACATGTTCGAGGGCATCTTCCGGGCCGCCGTCGGAATGCGTGACGGGGCTTTCGGCGAGCGGGCGCGGCGGCACCTCGTACCGTTTGCGTCCGTCCACCCGCTCGACCCCAAGGTCATGGAGCATCTCGACCGGATTGCCGCGGCGGGGCTGAAGGGCGTCAAGTTCCACTGCTACTTCCAGGACTTCTCGCTGGCTGACCCCGATCTGTGGCCGATCTTCGCGAAGATCGCCGACCTGGGGCTGGTGGTGCAGTGCCATTGCGGACGGGACGTCGGGTGGGGCTATGTCGGCTTGTGCGGGCCGCGCGAAATCGCCGTGCTGATGCGCAACGTGCCGGGGCTGAAGTTCGTCGCGGCGCACCTGGGCGGATGCGACGGCTATCCGGCTCATGCGACCGACGTTCTGCTGGACAGCGGCTGCATGGTCGACACCTCGGTCCTGCACTGGACCTGGTCGCACGACGAGCAGATGCGCCTGCTGCGGTCCTGGCCGCGGGAGCGGATCCTCTTCGGGACGGACTTCCCCTGGGTGAACCACTCCGAGGCGGTCCGCTGGGTGAAGTCGGTGCGCGATCCTGCCGACTGGGACCTGCTGTTCGGCGAAAACGCCCGTCGTCTGCTTCTCTGACGCGGCGACGCGGTCTGCGGAATTTTGGTATAATATCAGTAATGGAAGAACAGAAATTCGAGTTAACGGGCGATGTGCTGGCCAAGGCCAATATCGGCTTGTGGGCGATTGAGCTTGATCCTGGGGTCGAACCACGGATGTACGCAGACGCCACGATGTGCCGTCTGTTGGGCATAGCGGAGGGGATGCCGCCGGAACGGGTCTATCACGCCTGGTACGACAACATCGACCCGCACCACTACGATGCGGTGGCCGAGGCGGTCGACAAGATGGTCGTCGGCGAGCATGCCGAGGTCCAGTACCCGTGGCATCATCCCGTGGACGGCGAGATGTTCGTGCGCTGCGGCGGGTTGCGCAACGCCGCTTACACGCGCGGTATCCGTTTGGAGGGCTGCCACCAGGACGTCAGCGAGATGATTCACGTGCAGAAGCTGGCGGAGCGCGCCGAACTTGAGAACAAGTTCCTCGCCAAAATGATCCGCGGGCTGCCGGCGCCGATTTTCATCAAGTCCGTCGACGATGCGCGCCTGCGGCTCTGCAATCAGGCGTTTGCGGACCTTCACGGGCGCACCCCCGAAGAGATCTGCGGACTGACGGACGGCGAGCTCTTCCCCGCCTGGTTCTCCGAAATCGCCGTTCGCCACGACCGCGAAACAGTGGCGTCGCCGGGCATCCACTACTTCCCCTGCCACAGCTGCGGGCTCGGCGACGGTCAGCGGCTCTACGACAAGTGGGAGGCCTGCATCGACGGCGGCGACGGCCACCGCTACATCGTCGGCTCGCTCTGGGACGTGACTGACTTCAAGCGCGCCGAGCGGGCTAAGAGCGAGTTCTTCGCGAAGATGAGCCACGACATCCGTACGCCGCTTAACGCCATCATCGGCTATTCGCAGATGATGGCCGCCGACGGCATCAGCGAAATCGAGGGCCGCGAGTACATCGACAGCATCTTGTTCAGCGCGGAGACGCTCCTGGACCTGATCAACGACGTCCTCGACCTGTCGAAGCTCGAGGCGGGCAAGATGGTCTTCTCGTCCGAACCCTGCAACTTCGGCGAACTGGTCCGCAAGGTGCTTCGCTCGGTCACTCCGCGGGCGACGAGCCGATCGGTCGTGCTCCGGCAGTCCGTCGACGGTCTGCCGGTCATCGACCTCGATGTGCGTCATGTGCGCCAGATCCTGTTCAATCTCGTCGGCAATGCGGTAAAGTTCACTGAACGCGGTACGGTCGGCGTCGAGGGGACGTTCGAGCGGACGGACGCTTCGCGCGGCACGCTCCGGTTCGTCGTTCGCGACACCGGCATCGGCATGTCGGAAAAGGACCTTGACGGAATTTTCCTTCCGTTCGTGCAGGCGCAGAACAACTCCGCCCAGCGCGGAACCGGGCTGGGGCTGTCGATTTGCCGCCAGCTCGTGGAGGGCATGGGCGGGACGATTTCGGTCGAGAGCGAGCTGGGGAAGGGAAGCTCCTTCACGGTCGTGCTGCCCGGCCTGCCATACCGCGCGTGCGCACCGGTCGAGACCGGCATCCCGGTCATCGACGCCCCCGAACCGGGGCTGAACGCCGCCGAGCTGCGTCTGCTGCTGGTGGATGACATCAAGATGAATTTGTCCGTGCTGAAGACCATGCTGAAGCGGATGGGAGTCGTCAACGTCGTCACGGCGCTGGACGGCGAGGAGGCGATGGAGATTCTGCTCCGCGACCCGAAGGCCTTCGATGCGGTCCTGACCGACTTGTGGATGCCGCGGTGCAACGGGGCCGAGCTCCTGAAGCGCATCCGCGGCAACGCGGGGACGGCGGGACTGCCGGTTTTCGCGGTTACCGCCGATGTCGAGTGTTCGGGCGCGGATGACGTGGAGTTCAGCGGCGTTCTGCTCAAGCCGCTGACAATCGAGAGCCTGCGGAACTTCATCCGCGGCATCGGGAGGTAGCGGGCATGAAGCGGTGCTGTGAAGACTGGCTGAAGGGACAGTTCGGGGACGACGGCGAGACGATTGCCGCCGTCTACGCGGAATATGCGGAGACGATGTCCAGTCTGCTGGCTGACGTCGCCGCGGCGCGCGCTGCGGGCGACGCGAAGGCGCTGGACGTCGCGTTGCACACGATTAAGGGAACGGCGGCGATGGCTGGCGACGCGGAACTGTCCGCCGTCGCGGAGGCGGCGCGTTCGCTGCGGTCCAGCGCCGAGCTTGACGCGGCGGAGGCGCAGTTGCGCGCCATGGCCGCCGAGATCTGACCGACGGGCGAGAAGGACATTTTGCAGAGAGAGAAAGAGGGGACAAATGTCAGTAGACAGAAAATGGTTGCAGCAACAGGCGGAGAAAGTGCGCAAGGTCGATTGGATCGACCCCGCGCTCTATCGGAAGTATGGGGTCAAGCGCGGTCTCCGGAACGATAACGGCACGGGCGTCCTGGTCGGGTTGACGACCATCGGCAACGTTCACGGCTATGTGATGAACGAGGGCGAGAAGCAGGCGATCCCCGGCGAACTCTATTACCGCGGCATCAACGTCAAGGACATCGTCATGGCCGACAAGCGCGAACACCGCTTCGGCTACGAGGAGACGGCCTACCTGCTCCTGTTCGGCGAACTGCCGACCTCCCGCGAACTGGTGGACTGGAAGCGGAAACTCGGCAGCTATCGCCGGCTTTCCGACGGCTTCAAGGAAAACGCGATCATGCGCCATCCTCCGAAGGACCTCATGAACGCGCTGGCCCGCGCCGTCCTCTTCGCCTATGCGTTCGATCCGGACGACAATCCCGACGACCTCTCGATCGAGAAGTGCCTGGAGCAGTCGTTCGACCTCATCGGCTCGATTCCGACGATCGTCGCCTACGCCTATCAGGCGAAGGCGCATTATCACGACGGCTGTTCGCTGATGATCCGCAATCCCGATCCGCGCAAGTCGACTTCGGAGAACATCCTCATGCTGACCCGCGAAGACGGGCGCTACACGAAGCTCGAGGCCGAGACGCTCGACCTGGCGCTGATCCTCCACGCCGAACACGGCGGCGGCAACAACTCGTCCTTCACGACGCACGTCGTCACTTCGTCGCACTCCGACATCTACTCGTCCGTCGCGGCTTCGATCCTCTCCCTGAAGGGGTCTCGCCACGGCGGTGCCAACCTGCGGGTGATGCGGCAGATGGACGAGATCAAGTCCGCCGTCAAGAACTGGCACGACGCCAAGGCCGTGACGGCCTATCTGGAGAAGATCGCCGACAAGAAGGCCGGCGACCGTTCAGGGCTCATCTACGGCCTCGGCCACGCGGTCTACACCGTTTCCGATCCGCGCGCGCAGATGCTCAAGGAGAAGGCGCGCGCCCTGGCCCGCGAGAAGGGGCGCGAGGACGAGATGAAGCTCTTCGAGCTGATCGAGTCCGCAGGTCCGGCCCTCATCAAGGCCCGCCATCCCCGCGCCGAGGACGTGTGCGCGAACGTCGACCTCTATTCCGGCTTCGTCTACGACATGCTCGGCATTCCGAAGGACCTCTACACGCCGCTCTTCGCGGTGGCCCGGTGCGTCAGCTGGTGCGCGCACCGCATGGAGGAGCTGGTCAACGCCGGCCCGATCATCCGTCCGGCGTACAAGCCGATCTTCCATCCTCGGGACTACGTGAAGCTCTCGGACCGCTGACCTGTCATGATTGTCTCAGTCCGCGGCACTTTAATCGAGAAGGACCCCGCCCGTGTGGTGGTCGAAGCCGGCGGCATCGGCTACGAGCTGCTGATTCCGCTTTCCACTTACGACCGGCTGCCGCATACGGACGAAGAGGTGCGGTTGCTCGCCGTCCATTGCGTCCGCGAAGACGACGAAATCCTCTTCGGCTTCGCCACGGAGGCCGAGCGCGGCATGTTCGTCAAGCTCGTGTCGGTCAGCGGCGTCGGACCGCGCACGGCCCTTTCCCTCATTTCGGGGCTTTCGGTCGGCGAACTTGCGCTGGCCATCGCCGCCGGGAACGCGAAGCGCATCTCGGCGATCAAGGGCGTCGGACGCAAGACGGCCGAGAAAATCTGCGTCGAGCTGAAGGACAAGGTGAACGCGCTGGAGGCCCAGGCCCTGGCGTCGTCCGGCGGAGCCGCGGGTGCGTCGCTTTCGTTCGCGAGGGACGCGATTCTGGCGCTCGCGTCGCTCGGCTTCGCCGAAGACGCGGCGAACAAGATGGTGTCGGACGTGCTGGCGAAATGCCCGGAGGCGCATGACGCCGAGACGGTCATCCGCCTGGCGCTGTCCGGCGGGAAAACTGAAAAAGGTGGAAAGTGATGTTTAGTCGTATCAGTCTGTCCCTCGCGGGGGCGACGCTCCTGTCGCTCGTCGGCACGGCCGGCGAAATCCAGCCGCTCTGGCCTGAAGGCAAGATGCCGGCGTCCGGTCCGGACCAGGTCGCCGCGCCTTTGAGCGAGGTCGAGGCGCCCGGCTTCGACCGGAACGCGCACCGGATGCCCTATCTGGAATGGGAGCCGGCGCCGGCGGAGTCGAACCGGACGGGCGCGTGCGTCATTTTGATTTCTGGCGGCGGCTACGCCTGCACTTGTGACGGACCGGACTTCCAGCCGCTGAAGCACGAACTCATGAAAGCCGGCGTCCAGTGCGTCTGGCTGTGGTATCGCAATCCCACGGCGAAGGGCACTCCCAATTACGCGACGGCCTGGGCCGATGGACAGCGCGCGGTGCGCCTCGTGCGCGAGGCGGCTGCGAGCCGCGGGTTCGATCCCGAACGCATCGGCACTCTGGGCTGCTCGGCGGGTTCGCATCTCTCGGTGCTGCTCGGCACTTCGTCGCAGACCCCGGCCTATGCGCCGGTGGACGCGACGGACGAGCTGCCGTGCCACATCAACTGGGCGATTCCGATGTGCCCGGCCTATGTGCTGAGCGACGGACTTACCGACGCCAACTCGGCCGGCGGCGAGGGCGCGACGATGAGCGACGCCTTCAAGTTCGACGCGAAGACCTGCTCGATGTGCTTCTTCCACGGCGGCCGCGATCCGTACTCGCCGCTCGGTTCGACGGCGCTTTACCGCAAGTTGCGCACGATGGGGGTGCCGGCCGAGCTCCACCTCCTCGCCGACCGCGGCCACGGACCGGTGGACGCGGCGAGCTTCGGACGCGCGATCGAGTATATGCGCCAGATGGGCTTCCTGGATCCGCTCGCGCCCGAGGTCGACGTGATGGAGCGTTTCGCCTCCGACGCGGACCGCGCGTCATACGAGCGCGAAGACGTCTGGCCGGAGGGCAAGATGCCCGACGTGCAGACCAACCAGTGTACGCCGTATATCGAATGGCATCTGCCGAAGGAACTGCGCACGAAGGCGATTCAGGTGATCTATTCCGGCGGCGCCTATATCGGGAACGGACCCGAGAGCTTCGAGGTCACGCCCGTTCGCCGTTACCTGAACGCGCGCGGCATGGCCGTGGTCACGCTTTGCTACCGGACGCCGCGTCCGGAGGGGATGCCGAAGCACGTGACCGCGTGGCAGGACCTTCAGCGAGCGATCCGCATCGTCCGCGCGGGGGCGGAGCGCCGCGGACTCGATCCGAACCGCATCGGCCTCATGGGTTCGTCCGCGGGCGGACATCTCACGCTGATGGGGGCGCTGAGCTCGCATTCGTGCGCCTACCGTCCGATCGACGAACTGGACAAGCTGCCTTGCCACGTGCAGCTCGGAGTCGGAATCTATCCCGCCTACGTGCTCACCGACGGAGCGGACGGACGCAACGCGCACGGCGGCAACCGTGACGAGGACGTGCTCGTGGACGAGCTCGCGTTCGACCGCTCGAGCTGTCCGATGGTGTTCGTACACGGCGATGCCGACGGCTATGCGGCGATGGGATCCGTGAGATGCTGGGAGGAGCTGCGCCGCCGGGGCGTCCAGTGCGACCTCCACACGCTGGCTCTGCGCAGCCACTGCTTCGGGCAGAAGGCTTCGCCGGGGACGGGCAGCTACACCTACTGTGACCGCATCTGGGAGTTTATGACCAAGAAAGGATTCAATAAATGAAGACCGCTAAGACCGTTTCACTCGTTCTGATTTCCGCCGCGCTCGCCGGCTGCGGCACCGTTTCGGCTCCGACCGGAGGCGGGGCGGTCGATTCAGGCACGACCTTTGCGCATGACGCGCTCGCGACCTATGTCGACCGCGGCGAACTGCCGGGCGCGATCAGCATCTTCTACGACAACGGGGTGCAGGAGACCTGCTGCATCGGCTACGCCGACGTCGAGGCCAAGCGGCCGATCACGCTCGACGACGTCTTCATGCAGTGCTCGCAGACGAAGGGCTTCTGCGGCGTGACGATCGCGAAGCTGATCGAAGAGGGTCGGCTGAATCTTGACGACCCCGTGTCGAAGTATCTGCCGGAGTTCAACCGCGTGTGGTATATGGAGTCGGACGACCAGAACTGGCGCAAGACGCTCCACTGCGACACCAACCTCCAGGTCACCGTGCGGATGGTCATGAACCACACGGCGGGCTTCGAGTTCGAGCTGCCGGGCAAGTCCGGCTCCATTCGCGGAGGTGGCTGGACGGGCGGCATGGATCTGCGGCAGGTCGCGGCGGAGGCCGCAGGGCGTCCGCTCCAGTTCCGCCCGGGTACGGCGGTCCAGTACTCGAACACGGGCATCGACGTCGGCGCGGCGATCGTCGAGGCCATCACCGGCAAGCCCTGGGAGCAGTATCTGAAGGAGACCGTGCTGGATCCGCTCGGCATGACGGCGACCGGATTCCGTCCGTCCGACAAGCAGCTTGAGACGCAGATCGAGCTTTACCAGTGCAAGGCGGAGATGCCGGCGATCCGTCAGCGCGAGGCCG
Source organism: Kiritimatiellia bacterium (assembly GCA_045628545.1). Lineage (GTDB taxonomy): Bacteria > Verrucomicrobiota > Kiritimatiellia > RFP12 > UBA1067 > UBA1067. The sequence goes on along the minus strand of JAZQPI010000030.1, from coordinate 3,391 downwards.
ACATGCAGCGCCGCCCCTACAACGGACCTAACGTCCACGTGTCGGCCGGCGCGGGTCTGTGGACGACGGTGCGCGACCAGCTCAAGTTCTACAAGATGCTGATGAACCTTGGCGTGGGCGACAACGGCGTGCGGATTCTCCAGGAGAGCACGGTGAAGAACCTGCTGGCCGTTTCGTCGCGTCCCGCCGGGCTCGGCGGCTACTCTCTGGGCCTGACCGCGCCGGAGAAGGATGAGGAGGACTCCTGGTTCGGCCATGGCGGCGCGTGGGGAACCCATTGCGAAGTGAACTGGCACCGCAAGCAGCTCAAGCTCTGGGCCGTGCAGCTGCTGGGCGAGCCCCGCCCCTGGAACCGCGCGATCTGGGATGCGGAGAAGAAGTTCTTCGGCCGGCAGATCGACAACAGCAACGTCAGGGCTTACACGGGGCGCGTGAACTGACGCGCGCGTTCATCTGCCCGGATCGCGGCAGCTGATGGCGTAGAGGTGCCCGACCAGCTTGTGGTCGAGCACTTTTTCCAGATAGGGGAGAACTTCATGGCGCACCTTGTTGCGCTCGATGGAGACGTCGTCGTTCGAGGCGTCTTCGCGCCATTCTTCGCCGTATTTGACGAGGTACGCCTTCAGCTCCGCGTCGCGGCAGCCGAGGAGGGGACGGACGAAGCGGACGGCTCCGACCGTGCTCCGTTCCCGGAGGCCGGCGAGCGAGGCGCGGCGCAGGCGCATGAGGAAGGTCTCCGCGACGTCGTCCATGTGATGTCCGGTCGCGATCGCGTCGAGTCCGAGCTCCTTCATGCAGCGGGAGAAGAATCTGAGCCGCGCGTTGCGCGCCGACATCTCCAGCGACTCGCCCGGGCGCTTGCGCACTTTGACGTGCGTGCCCTTGAAGGGGATTCCGAGCCGTGCGGCGAGGGCCTTGACGAAGCGGAACTCCTCCTTGGATTCGGGACGGATGCCGTGGTCGACGTGCAGAATGACGAACCGCTTCGCCGCGTTGCGCTTCTTGCCGCCCTTGGTCAGCAGAAAGGCCAGCGCGACCGAATCGCTCCCGCCGCTGACGGCGAGACCGATCCGGCCGGGGGGCAGGATGGCGCGGTTGACTTTCATGCCGCCGATTAGGTTTTCAGTTTTTTATTTCGTGAACTTCACGACGAAGCCGCCGCCGGCGGCCAGGTGGATTTTCTTCTTTTCGCCGTGATTGACTTCGATGCGCTCGTGCGCGTAACGCTGCGGCTCGGTTTCGGAGCGGCTGTCGTCACGGAAGATTTCCGCCGTCCACCTGCCTTTGTCGAGGAAGGACGTGTCCAGATCGAAATCGCGAGCGTCGTTGCCGTTGATTGCCGCCGCATACCACGAGCCGTCCTTCGCCTTGCGGGCGACCGCGGCGAAGGTGCTCGGCGAGCCTCCGAGGCCGACCGTGTCCGCCCAGACGACAGGGGTCTTCGCCATAAAGGAGAAACATTCCCAGTTCCGCTCGTAGTTCGTCGGGCTGTCGCTGAGCATCTGGAACGGCGCTTCGTAGAGCACCATCATCGCCATCTGACGGCAGCGCGTGCCGAGCGAACCGGGAGTGACGTAAGGGTCGAACATGGCCGACTTCTGCGGATACTTGCCGAGCGGATAGTTCACCATTGCGCCCGGCGTGTAGTCCATCGGCCCGGCGGCGAGGCGCACGAAAAACGCCGCGACGTCGTTCAGCATCATGTCCTCGCCGCAGAAGAACTTCATCTGTTCGAGTCCGTGGACGCCCTCGTAGTTGAGCACGTTCGGATAGGCGCGGTTCATCCCGGTCGGATGATGCAAGCCGTGATAGTCGATGAGCATGCGGTTACGGGCGCAGACGTCGGCAAACTTCCAGAGGAAACGCGTGCTCGCCGCGTCGCCGCGGTCGATGAAGTCGACCTTGAAGCCCTTGACGCCGAGCTTCGCGAAGTGCGAGACCACTCGCTCCTCGTCGTCGACGACTTGCGCCCAGGCCATCCAGAGGATGATGCCGATTCCTTTTTTGTTGGCGTAGTCGATGATGTACGGCACGTCGATGTTCGGATTGGACTTCCAGATGTTCAGCGTTTCGCTCCAGCCTTCGTCGATGATGACGTATTCGACGCCCGTCTTCACGGCGAAGTCGATGAAGCGCTTGTAGGTCTCCGTGTTGCTGCCGGAGTCCCCCTGGTTGTCGAAGCAGTTCCACCAGTCCCACGCGACCTTGCCCGGCTTCACCCAGGAGAAGTCGAGTTTCGCCTGCGGACGCGAGAGCGCCATCACGAGGTCCGATTCGCACAGCTTCGCCGGCGTGTCGCCGAGCACGAACGCGCGCCACGGGAACGTGCGCGTGCCTTCGGTCTCCACGAGATAGTCGGCGTGTTCTTCGACCACTATCCAGCGCCCGCCGGACGGGATCGCCGTGTTTGGTTCCCAGCCGCCGGCGCGGTGCGTTTTCTTCGGCCAGCCGGCGAAGACGGACTCCAGCCGCGCGTCATCCGTGTCGCCGCTGCGCTTCAGGTAGAGGATTGGATAGTCGTAGACGTCCGCGTCGGTGACGGCGACCGTCGTGCCGTCCGCGAGCGAGTACACGAGCGGCAGATAGACCATGTCCTTGCCGTCCGTCCGGATTTCTCCGGCCGGGCCGGCGGTCGGCACGCTTTCCTCGTTGCCGAAAGCGCTCGTCAGATACGTGCACGCCTGCGCCGAGGCGTCCGGCACGTTCACCGTCGCCGTTTCGGAGTTCACCTTGATCCGTCCGTTCATCTTCGTCTCGAAGCGATAGGCGACGCCGTCGTTACGCGCGGCCAGCCGGATTCCCCAGTCGCCGAAGTCGACGAACGTGTCGGTTCCCGAGAGATTGACGTGCGACTTCTTGTAGATGGGGGTCTCGATCCTGGTCATGCCAGACAGCGAGTGTCGTTCCGTCCGGATTGTGGACGGCGTGAGCCGCGTTCCGTCGACGGTCAGGCCGATTTCGGATTTCGCGACGACCACCGTGTCGCCGCGGCGGACCTCGTAGGCGAGGGGATTCGCCCACAGGCGGATCGTGTTCTTGCCGTCGGGGGAAGTCGCGGACGCGTCCGCATCCGCCCGGTCGGGCAGGAGGCATCCCGCCAAAGGCAGCGCGCAAAGGACGGCGGCCAGGCGGAGGGTTTGACAGAGAGAGTTGGACGGTGCGTTTTGTTGATAGAGTTTCATTCCAATAGTTTACCATATTTCAATTCGAATGTGGAAGGGGTGAAAAATAGGGTCAAAGATTCCAATATTTGCGCCGCCTCCAGAAGTAAATGCAAACATGGTTTTGCGTTGAGTGCTGGAAACAAGGGGTAGGATCGATGGATAGCGGATTCCTCCTCCACCCCTCCCGGGAGGGGGACTTGCGTTTACCTGCATAACATTTCCGCAAT
>JAZQPI010000029.1:0-21877 GCA_045628545.1 Kiritimatiellia bacterium | reverse complement strand
CTCGTCCTTGCCGAAGTTGTCGGCGAGGATCTTCCAGCCGAGGTCGAGCGCCCGCTCGAGGGGAATGTTGACCGAAAGGTCCATCATCTCGCGCTCGAAGTCGGCGCCGTACTTGAGGAGCTTCTGGTCCCAGTCGGACATCTTGAAGCCCATCGACTGCTTTTCGACCGTCTCCTTGTACTGCGCGTAGAGCTTGATCATCGCGTCCATCACCGTGCGGTGGTCTTCACGCGTATTTTTGTTGACCTGCTGTTTCAGGCGGCTGAGCGAGCCGAACGGCTCGATGCGTCCGTTGCGGAGGTAGAACTGGCCTTCGGTGATGTAGCCGGTGTTGTCCGGGACCGGATGGGTGACGTCGTCGCCGGGCATCGTCGTCACGGCGAGGATGGTGATGGAGCCGGCGCCGTCGAAATCGACGGCCTTTTCGTAGCGCGCGGCGAGCTGGGAGTAGAGGTCGCCGGGATAGCCGCGGTTGGAGGGGATCTGCTCCATCGTGATGGCGATCTCCTTCATCGCGTCGGCGAACGAGGTCATGTCCGTCAGCAGCACCAGCACGTCCTTGCCGTCCAGCGCGAACTTCTCCGCCACGGCCAGCGAGACGTCGGGCACGAGCATGCACTCCACCGTCGGGTCGGCCGCCGTGTGGGCGAACATCACGGTCTTCGAGAGCGCGCCCGACTTGTCGAGCGTGGTGCGGAACTTCAGGTACTCGTCGTATTTGAGCCCCATGCCGCCGATGACGATGACATCGGAGTTCGCCTGCAGCGCGATGCGCGCGAGCAGCTCGTTGTAGGGCTCGCCCGCGCGGGCGAAGATCGGCAGCTTCTGCGAGACGACCAGCGAATTGAACAGGTCGATCATCGGAATGTTCGTGCGCACCATCCGGTGCGGCATGACGCGCTTGGCCGGATTGACCGACGGCTGGCCGATCGGCGAGGGGTTCTCGTTCAGGGCCGGGCCGCCGTCCCTCGGCACGCACGCGCCGGTGAAGGCGCGGCCGAGCAGGGCGTCGGAATAGGGGACCTTCATCGTCTCGCCCAGGAAGCGGACGCGGGCTGCGGTGTCGACGCCGCGCGCGCCGGCGAAGATCTGCAAGGTGACGTTCGGACCGTCCAACTTGATCACCTGCGCCAGCGACGTGCCGGCGCGCGAATCGATTTCGGCGATTTCCCCGTACTTGACGCCTTCGGCGCGCAATGTGGCCACGCTCCCTGAAAGAGCGTCGATTTTGTGGTAGACCTTGTTGTTGAACATACTCTCCGTCTCCCCTTGTGAGATGCCTACGATTATACCACAAATTCAAGTGCAGGTGAAAGTTGAAAGTTGACGGCCCCGAAAATCTGCTATAATATCTGTATTACGATTCTAAACGAAAGGGACGCAACGACATGACATACGAAATTCTTCGCAAAACCGCGCTACCGCTTGTTCTGCTGTTCGCGCTGCCGGCCGTGGCGGCGGGTCCCGCGCGTCAGGTCATGGAGCCGCCGCAGTATGTGCGCGGCAATGTCAACGTCTACGCGCGCCAGCCGATCGATTCGGCGACGTGGATCTGGCTGGACCACGATAAGGAGCGCTGTCCGCAGATGCTGCGCTTCCGCAAGACGTTCCGGACGGTCGAGGGCGAGCCGCGCCTGCGGCTGTACGTGAGCGCGGACGAGCGTTATGTCCTTTACTTCGACGGCGAGGAGATCGGCCGCGGCCCGGACCGTGGGCTGCTCAACAACTGGACGGCGCGGGCCTACGAGCTGGACCTCGCGCCGGGCGAGCACCGGCTGGAGGCGGTCTGCTGGCGGCACGGCTGGCGTGCGCCACAGGCGCAGGTCACGCGCTGGCGCGGCGGCTTCATCCTCAAGGCCGACGGCGCGTATCACCGGAGCGTGACGACGGGCGAGACTCCGTGGGAGGTCGGCGTGCTGGCGGCCACGCAGCCGGCGGCGTTAGACTACGGAGCCTGCGGCTGCGCCGTGCGTCAGGAGGGGACGGGCTTTGCGGACGAGCAGCCGGCGAAGTGGGAGCAGGCGAAGACGGTCGACTGGTCGATCAGCTGCCACGGCAACCGCTTCTTCGGCGAGCGTGTGCCGACGTGGGAGATTTATCCGACGCAGCTCAAGGAACAGACTGCGGAGCGCGTGCGGCCTGGCGTCTTCCGAGCGGCGCACGCCGTCTTCGGCACGAACGAGGTTTACGCGGCGGGGAGCGAGAAAGATCCCGCGGTGGCGGGGCTGAACGCGCTTTTGCGCGAGGGCCGGGCGTTCACGGTGCCGCCGCGGACGCGCCTGCAGGCTGCGTGGGATCTCGGCAACTACTACTGCGTCTATCCAGAACTCGGCGTGTCCGGCGGCCGTGGGGCGGAAATCCGCCTGGGCTGGACGGAGAGCGCGGTGAACGGCAGCGACGGCTTCAAGGACGACCGCTCGGCGATCGTCGACAAGCGGCTTAAATGCATTTACGACACGTTCGTGTCCGACGGCCGCGAACTGGCGCGGTTCAACACCCAGTGGTGGCGGTGCGGACGCTGGGCGCAGCTGGAGGTGCAGACGGCCGACGAGCCGCTGGTCCTGAAGGAGCTGTCGCTGGTCGAGTCGCGCTATCCGCTCGAAGACCACGCCGGGTTCCGCTGCGACGACCCGACGGTGGAGCCGATTCGCCGCATCTGCGTGCGCGGCATGCAGATGTGCGCGCACGAAATGCTCTTCGACTGCCCGTATTACGAGCAGCAGATGTACGGCGGCGACACGCGCGTGCAGCTGCAGGTCCTGCGCGCGATGGGCGGGGCGGACGAACTGATCCGCCGCGCGGTCGAACTTTACGACTTCGACCGCCGCGAGTCCGGAATGCTGCCGATGCGCTGTCCGACGCGCGGCATTCAGGAGTCCGGCACCTATACGCTGTGCTGCATGCTGATGCTCGGGGACTATGCGCGGGAGACCGGAGCCGACGCCTGGCTGAAGGCGCGTCTGCCCGGTCTGCGGCACACGATGTCAGCACTGGACGCGCTGGCGCGGGAGGACGGACTGCTCGTCAACGTCCCCGGCTGGCCGTTTGTCGACTGGGTGCCGGCCTGGGGCAACGAGTTCGGCTGTCCGCCGGACTCGCGGTCGGCTACCGACCCGAACGCGCAGGTGAACCTCTTCTGGGTGCTGGCCCTTTCGGCCGCGGCGGACGTGGAGTCGCTGGTCGGAGATCCCGAGATGGCGGCGCTCTGGCGGCGGAAGGCAGAGACTGTCCGCGCTGCGATTCGGGCAGTGTTCTGGGACGCGAAGCGCGGCCTGGTGGCGGACACGGTGCGTCATGACGCCTGGAGCGAACATTCGCAGTCGCTGGCGATTCTGTCCGACGTGCTGCCGAAGGCCGACGCGGAGCGCGTCTTCGAGAACCTCGTGCGCGGAGCGCCGGACCTCCAGCCGTGCAGCGTGTACTTCTCGTACTATCTTTTCGAAGCGTTCTTCCGCTTCGGCCGCGGCGACCTCTTCCTGAAGCGGCTCGACCTCTGGCGGTCCTATGTCCAGATGGACCTGAAGACGCCGCTGGAGGAGCCGGGGCGCGGGGCGCGCAGCGACTGCCACGCCTGGGGTTCGCATCCGCTCTGGTTCTTCGCCACCGGGCTCGCGGGCATCCGCAGCGCCGAGCCGGGCTTCGGCCGGGTGGTCGTCGCGCCGTCGCCTGGGTCGCTGCGCCACCTCGCGGTGCGCCGTCCGCATCCTCGCGGATTCGTCGAGGTCGATCTGGATTTCGACGGCGGGACGGCCAAGGGGACGGTCACGCTGCCGGAAGGCGTGTCGGGCGTCTTCTCCTTCGGCGGCGTCGAGCGCGAACTGAAGCCGGGGGCGAATACGCTGTGACGTTTCCGTGAGGGGACTGCTTTCAGTCGCGTTGGCCCTGATGGCGTCAGTGGCGTGGGCCATCGACGCCTCCAACCGGTATCGCAGTCCGCGCAATCCCGAACGCAAGGTCCGCTCTTCGACGCGCCTCATCGTCCTGCACACGACGGAGGCGCCGGAGAAGAGTTCCGTCAACAAGCTTTCCGACCGCGGCGAATGCCACTATGTCGTCACCGAGGACGGGAGCGTTTACCGCATCGTCGACCGCGACAAGGAGGCGTTCCATGCTGGCCGCTCGATGTGGCGTGGCGCTGAAGACGTCGACAAGTTCTCGATCGGCATCGAATGTGTCGGCTATCACGACAAGGCGATGCCGACCGTGCAGCTGAAGTCGATCAGCACGCTGGTGAAGGAACTGCAGTCGATGTACCGGCTCACGGACGACAAGGTCGTCTGTCACGCCCAGGTCGCCTACGGCGCGCCGAACAAGTGGCACCGCTTCAAGCACCGGGGCCGCAAGCGCTGCGGCATGCTCTTCGCCATGCCGTCCGTGCGGCGGCAGCTCGGACTCAAGACGCGCGTCGCCTGCGATCCCGACGTGTCGGCGGGGAGGCTGCGCAACGCGGACGAAGAGCTGCGGCAGGTCCTTTACGGCAAGAAGGACACGATGAAGTCCGTCTACGCGAAGGGGCCGGTCGAAGTCGAGCCGGAGGAGACGGGCATCTTCAGCTGGCTGCATTTCGGCAGCAAGACGAAGGAGGACGGGAAAAAGAAGTCCGCGGCGAAGGCGAAGCCTGCGGCGAAACCTGCGGCGAAAGCGAAGCCGGCAGCAAAGGGGAAGGCGGCGTCCAAGCCGGCGGCGAAAACGGCGGACGGTCAGCCGCGGTCGATTGCGGAGCTGAAGCGGCGCGGGTACGTTATGGTCGGACAGGTCACGAAGGGCGTCACGGCCTCGAAGCTCGTCGGCGGCAAGTGGAATGCGCCAGACACCTACTACACGATTCGAAACAAAGTGATATCCGGCGCGGCGATCGATCAGTCGCGCATCGAAATGGGGATGGGCATTTGGCGGAAGAAGTCGTCCGCCAAATCTCGTCGCTGAAGGATAATTGGCCCGCCCCCAGGTTTTTGACCCCCTTGCAAAATCTCCGATAAAATTCTATAATATAAGGCAACAAACAGAGGAGACATTATGAAGAAACTGCTTGCACTTGCGTTCGCCGCTACAATAGCCGCTCCGGTCCTCGCCCAGTCGGACGAAGACCTGTACCGTCCGGAGGAGGGTCAGGATGACATGGAAAACGTGGCCGTCGTCGCGGCCGACGATCCGCGGACCCCTGCCTGCTGGCCGGCTTTCGTCGCGCTCTACGAGTGGCCCGAGACGCTGGACATGATCGGCATCCGCTTCACGATTCCCTTTTCCACCAAGCAGGAGAACGTCACGGGTCTTGACCTCGGGTTCTGGGGCCGTTGCAAGGACTTCGAGGGCATTCAGCTCAGCCTGCTGCGCAACGACGTGAAGGATACGTTCTGCGGCTTTCAGATCGGCTGCTACAACACGACCGGCCGCGCCGACCTCTTCAGCCTTCAGGTCGGCCTCTGGAACGAGACGACGAGCTTCCGCGGCATCCAGGCCGGTCTCGTCAACGTGACGGGCGAGGGTGAAGGGCTGCAGATCGGCCTCTTCAATCGTGCCGAGTCGTTCTACGGCTTCCAGGTCGGCCTCATCAACGTGATCCGCAGCTCCGACGTCCCGATGTTCCCGCTGGTCAACATCGGCTTCTGATCTCCGAGGAGAAAATGAACATTCATCCTTTTGCGGCCGTTCGGCCGAACCGGGAGGACGCGGCGCTGGTCGCGTCCGTTCCTTATGACGTCGTCGACACGGCCGAGGCGAAGGCTCTGGCCGCCGGCAATCCGAAGAGCTTCCTGCACGTGTCGCGCCCCGAGATCGACCTCGCGCCGGGCGTGGACTGTTCGTCGCCCGAGGCCTACGCCCAGGCCCGCAAGGCCCTCGACGGCCTTGTCGCCGACGGGACGCTGGTGCGCGACGCCGAGCCGAAGTTCTACGCCTATCGCCAGACGATGGGCTCCCACGCCCAGACGGGCATTGTCGCGACGTTCGACACGCAGGACTATCTCTCCGGCGTCCTCAAGCAGCACGAGAAGACGCGCAAGGACAAGGAAGACGACCGCACGCGCCACATCGAGACGCTTTCCGCGCACACGGGGCCGGCCTTCCTGACTTACCGGGACGATCCGGCGATCGACGCGATCGTCGCGGATTCCTGCGCAGAGGCGCCTCTGTATGATTTCGTTGCGCCGGACGGCATCGGTCACACCGTTTGGACGATCAAACAATCGAACAATCAAGCAATCGAACAATTGTTCGGCCGCATCCCCGTCGCCTACATCGCCGACGGCCATCACCGGTCCGCGGCGGCTTCGCGTTTCGCGAAGGAGCGGAACTTCGAGGGCGAGAGCCGCTGGTTCATGGCGGTGATCTTCCCCGCGAGCCAGCTGAAGATTTTGGCGTACAACCGCCTGGTCCGCGACCTGAACGGCCTTTCGGACGAGCAGTTCCTGGCGAAGGTCGCCGAGAGCTTCACCGTCGGCGCGAAGGGCGAGCGCAACTGCCGCATGTACTTCCGCGGCAAGTGGACGGACCTGTCGTGGAAGATCCCGGCGGGGGCGGACGTCGTCTCCGCGCTGGACGTCTCCTACCTGCAGGACCGTCTGCTGGCGCCCGTGCTGGGGATCGGCGATCCGCGGACGGATCAGCGCATCTCCTTCATGGGCGGCATCCGCGGCGACGCCGAACTGGCGGCGAAGGTCGATTCCGGCGAAAACGCCGTCGCCTTCGCGATGGAGCCGGTGACCGTTTCCGAAATGATGTCAATCGCCGACGCGGGCGCGATCATGCCGCCCAAGTCCACGTGGTTCGAACCCAAGCTCAGAAGCGGGCTGTTCGTCCATCAGGTTTGATGATGTCCCCACGCGCATACTGGCGCATCCTTCGGCGCAAGATGGTCCGCGACCCTCTGCCGCCCGAGGATGTCGCCGCCGGATGGGCGCTTGGGATGTTCGTCGGGTGTGCGATTCCGTTCGGGCTGCAGCTGCTCGTCTCGGTGCCGCTGGCGATGATGATGCGAGTCTCCAAGATCGGCGCGACCGTCGGGACGCTCATCACGAATCCGGTGACGATCTTCTTCATCTATCCGGCGCAGACCTGGGCGATGTACAACCTCCTGTTCGGCAACCGCGAGATGGGCGAGCTGCCGACCGAGTGGACGCGCCAGTCGGTGATGGCGCTGTCGGGGCCGGTGATCATCAGCTTCTTCCTCGGCGGGCTCGCCCTGGCGCTCGTCCTTTCTCCGATCACCTATTTCGTCGTCAAGCGACTGGTTGTCAAGTACCGTAGCGTATGGCAGAAGAAACACAGCATCTCGCGCTCCCGCTGAAATACCGTCCGATGACCTTCGACGACGTCATCGGCCAGGCGCATGTCGTCCGGACGCTTCGTCACGCGATCGAGGCGAACCGGGTGGCCAACGCCTATCTGTTCGTCGGTTCGCGCGGCATCGGCAAGACGACGCTGTCGCGCATTTTCGCCAAGGCGCTCAACTGCTCGTCGCCCAAGGGGGTCGAGCCCTGCGGGGAGTGCGACAACTGCCGCGAGATCGCCGCGGGCCGTTCGATCGACGTCACCGAGCTGGACGCGGCGTCGCACAACGGCGTCGACGACGTCCGGCCGATCATCGAGGACTGTCAGTTCCGTCCGACGAGTTCGCGTTACAAGATCTACATCATCGACGAATGCCACATGCTGTCGACGGGGGCGTGGAACGCGCTCCTGAAGACGCTGGAGGAGCCGCCGGCCCATGTCCGCTTCATCTTCGCGACGACCGAGGCGGAGAAGGTCCTGCCGACGATCGTCTCGCGCTGCCAGCGCTTCGACCTGCGGCGCATCCAGACGCAGGACATCGTCGCGCGCCTGAAGCACGTGTGCGCGAACGAGGGCATCGACGCCGAGGAGGACGCGCTGCTGGCGATCGCGCGCGGCGCCGAGGGCGGGATGCGCGACGCGCTGTCCGCGCTGGACCAGCTCGTGTCCTTCCGCGGCGACAAGGTGACCGAGGCCGACGTGACGGGCGTGTTCGGGCTGGTCTCGCGCGCGGCGCTGGAAGGTCTCGCGGGGGCGGTCTTGAAGGGCGACGTCGCGGCGATTCTGACGGCGGTCGAGCAGTTCGACTCGGCGGGCAAGAACATCGCGCGGCTCGCGGGCGAGCTGCTGCAGCACTTCCGCAACCTCCTGGTGCTGCAGGCGCTGGGGCCGGAGGCGAAGGCGCTGGCGGCGACGCCGGACCAGATCAAGGTGCTTTCCGAGCAGGCGCGCGGAATGGACGCGGGGCGGGTCTTCAAGGTCTGCGACCAGATCGCGGAGATGGAGGACCGCCTCCGCCACACGCTGTCGGTGCGCACGCTTCTGGAGATGACGCTCATCCGCGCCTCGCGCCTCGCGACGACCGCGACGGTCGAGGAGCTCATGAAGGCCGTCCGCGCCCTCCAGACCGGCGAGGTGCGCCCGCCGGCGCCGCCGAAGCCGGGCGAACCCGAGGTGAAGCCGGTCGTGTTCACGCGCGAGCGGCTCCTGGACGATCCGGAATTGAATTCGCTGATGACGATCTTCCCGGGCGCGGTGGTCGTCGATGTCAAGGATGTAAAGCAGAACTGAACCCAAGTCAAAGGAAAGGACGACCGTAATGAAGAAACTGATTGCCGCGATTGCGCTGACTGGAGCGCTGGGGGCGCAGGCGCAGACCCTGAAGTCGCCGGACGGGCGCTCCACTGTCGAGGTCGGCGTCGATGCGGCCGGCCGGCCGACGTGGTCCTACGATTTCCACGGGCGCAAGCTCATCCTGCCGTCCGGCCTCGGCTTCGAGCGCGACGACCGCGAGGGCAACCGCGAAAACGCCAATCTGACGGACGGCTTCGTGATCGAGGCGGTCGAGACGGGCTCCTTCGACGAGACCTGGCGTCCGGTCTGGGGCGAGGAGGCCGAAATCCGCGACCGCCACGAGGAGCTGCTCGTGAAGCTGCTTCAGCCGAAGCAGAACCGCCGGATGCACCTGCGCTTCCGCCTCTTTGACGACGGCGTCGGCTTCCGCTACGAGTTCCCCGACCAGCGCACCCTCACGTACTTCACGGTCGTGGACGAGCTGACCGAGTTCCGGCTTGCGAAGGACGCGACCGCGTGGTGGATTCCGGGCGACTACGACACGCAGGAGTTCGAGTACACCGTCAGCAAGGTCAGCGAGATGACCGCCGAGAACATGGCCGCGTCCGCCGCGGCCAGCGTGGGCAACGTCTCGCGGACTCGCGCCAAGGCGGCAGTCCAGACCGCGCTGATGCTGAAGACGGACGACGGAATCTACCTCAACCTCCACGAGGCTGCCTGCATCGACTACGCGACGATGCACCTCGACGTCGACGCGAAGGCCCTGAAGTTCAAGTCGCACCTGACGCCGGACCGTCTCGGCTTCCGCGGCCGGCTGCAGACCGCCTGCACGACGCCGTGGCGCACGGTCATCGCGGGCGAGAAGGCGACGGACATCCTCGCCTCGCGCCTGACGCTCAACCTTAACGAGCCGTGCAAGATCGCCGACACGAGCTGGATCAAGCCGATGAAGTACATGGGCGTCTGGTGGTCGCTCATCTGCGGCGTCGGCTGGTGGAGTTACGCGGACGGCAGCGCGCTCAATTCCGTCCATCTCGGCGTGACCGACTACTCGAAGCTGCCCCCCAACGGCCACCACATGCCGAATACGGAGACGACGAAGCGCTATCTCGACTTCGCCGGGAAGTACGGCTTCGACGGGCTGCTCGTCGAGGGCTGGAACGTGGGCTGGGAGGACTGGTTCGGCAACGAGAAGGACTACGTCTTCGACTTCGTCACCCCCTATCCCGACTTCGACGTCGACGAAGTCCAGCGCTACGCCGCGTCCAAGAACGTGAAGATGATCATGCATCACGAGACGAGTTCGTCGATCCGCAACTACGAGCGCCATCTGGAGAAGGCCTACCAGTTCATGAACGACCACGGCTATCCGGCGGTCAAGAGCGGCTATGTCGGCAACATCGTGCCGCAGAGCGAACACCACTACACGCAGTGGATGAACAACCACTACCTTTACTGCATCACCGAGGCGGCCAAGCACCGCATCTGCGTGAACGCCCACGAGGCGACGCGTCCTACGGGCATCTGCCGCACGTGGCCGAACTGGGTCGGCAACGAGTCGGCGCGCGGCACCGAGTACCAGTGGTTCGCGGGCATGCGTCCGGGGCACACGGCGATTCTGCCGTTCACGCGCCTCATCGGCGGGCCGATGGACTACACGCCCGGCATCTTCGAGTTCGACCGCGCGAAGGTCCGTCCCGAAGGCGGGCCCGGCGCGGAGGGGATCATCCCGTCGACGATCTGCGGACAGCTCGCCCTCTATGTGACGATGCCCTCGCCGCTGCAGATGGCGTGCGACACCCCCGAGGTCTATTCGAAGTTCCTCGACGCGTTCCAGTTCATCGTCGACGTGCCGGTCGACTGGGAGAAGTCGGTCTACCTCGAAGGCGAGCCGATGGAGTACCTGACGGCCGTGCGCAAGGCGAAGGGCCGCGACGAGTGGTATCTCGGCGGCGTGACGGACGTGAAAGAGCACCGCTTCACGGCGAAGCTCGGCTTCCTCACGCCGGGCGTGACCTATCTCGCGCGCATCTACCAGGACGGGCCGAAGGCGTCGTACAAGGCTAACAACCAGGACTACGTCATCACCGAACGCAAGGTGACCTCCGCCGACGCCATCGACCTGCGCGCCGCTCCCGGCGGCGGCTACGCGGTGTCGTTCAAGCCGGTGAAGTAAAGTTTCAAGACCAATCGTAAAACAACAACAAAAAAAAGGAGACAGTTATGGGACCTTTGATCTTTTTCGGCATCGTGGCCTTTATCGTGCTGGTCGCGATCCTCAAGACGGCGATTATCGTACCGCAGAAGACGGCATACATCGTCGAACGGCTCGGCCGCTACCGCTGCACGCTGGACGCTGGCTTCCACATCCTCGTGCCGTTCATTGACCGCGTCGCCTACCGTCACACGCTCAAGGAGCAGGCGATCGACGTGCCGCCGCAGCAGTGCATCACGAAGGACAACATCGCTGTCGACGTGGACGGGATCCTCTACATGCAGGTGATGGACCCCGCGAAGGCGAGCTCCGGCATCGGCAACTACCTGTTCGCGACGACTCAGCTCGCGCAGACGACGATGCGTTCCGAGATGGGCAAGCTCGACCTCGACCGCAGCTTCGAGGAGCGCACGAACATCAACTCCGCGATCGTCGCGGCGGTGGACAAGGCGTCGGACCCGTGGGGCATCAAGGTGACGCGCTACGAGATCAAGAACATCACGCCGCCGCAGTCCATCCGTGACGCGATGGAGAAGCAGATGCGCGCCGAGCGCGAAAAGCGCGCGATGATCGCCGAGTCCGAAGGCGAGCGCCAGTCGAAGATCAACCGCGCGGAGGGCGAGCGTCAGCAGGCGATCGCGCTTTCCGAAGGCGAGAGGGCGCGCCGCATCAACGAGGCGGAGGGCAAGGCGAAGGAGATCCTGCTCGTCGCCGAGGCGCAGGCCGCCGGCATCGGCAAGGTCGCGGAGGCCATCAGCTCGAAGGGCGGGCTCGAGTCCGTCAACATGCAGCTCGCGCAGCAGTACCTCACCCAGTTCGGCAACCTCGCCAAGACGAACAACACGATGATCATTCCGTCGAATCTGGCGGATGTGGCGAGCGTCCTGAAGGCGTGCGCCGGCGTCGTCAAGAAGGTGGAGTCGGTTTGAGCGAGAATGGCGAAACAGCTGCTGGCCCCGCAAATTTTGCCGCGGCCAGCAGGCTGATTGCAGGCTCGAAGCGCATTCTCATCTCCGGGCATCTGAGTCCGGACGGTGACGCGCTCGGTTCGATGATCGCGCTCGCGCGGCTGTTGCGGAACGCCGGCTTCGACGCGTTCGCGACGGCCGATTTGCACGCCCTGGGCAAGCCGGGTTTTCTGGAGGGCGTCTCGGACCTGCTGCCCTTGCGCAAGCTGAAGCGCCGCCGGTTCGACCTGTTCGTCGCCCTTGACTGCAGCTCCTTCGACCGCATGCCGCCCGAGGTGCGCCCCGTGGCCGAAAAGCTGCCGATCCTCTGCATCGACCACCACGCGACGAACGACGGAACGTTCGGCGCGGTCCAGATCGTCGATCCGCAGGCTTCCAGCACGGGCGAAATCGTCTGGCGGTTCGCGAAATGGATGGAATGGCCGCTCGATCACGTCATCGCGGAGGCCCTCTGGGTGGCGCTCATTACGGACACCGGGCGCTTCGCCTACGACGCGACGAGCCCCCGCACGTTCCGGGCGGCCAGCGACCTCTTGCGGCACGGAGTGCGCACGTCGCTGATCAACGACATCATTTACGGCACGTTCTCCCGCAAGGCGATCGAACTCAAGCGCATCGCCTGGCGTTCGCTGCACGTGTGGAAGAACCGCCGCGTCGCCGAGGTCACGCTGACGCGGGACGACTTCCGCTCCGTCCGCGGCACGAAGGCGGAGGCCGAGGACATCATCGAGATTCCGCGCAGCGTCGCGCGCAACGAGATCGCGCTGTTTTTCTACCAGATCCCTGACCGCACGAAGGAGACTCGCTGCTCCATCCGCACGCGCGGCGACTGGGACGCGACGGTGCTGGCGGCGAAATTCGGCGGCGGCGGCCATCGCAAGGCGTCCGGCTGCACGATCAAGAAGCCGCTCGCGACCGCGAAACGGCTGATGCGCGCCGCCGTCCGCGAACTGCTGAAGGGGACGGCGCGCCGGCCGGCGAAGCCGCTGCCCGAGGTCCAGACGGCAACGAAGGAAGAGGTCGAAAATGCAAAGGGTGCTGATTCTAACTGACGGCAAGGCCGGTCACGAGAACCAGTCGAAGGCGCTTGCGCGGCTTTTGGGGTGCGCGTTCGACGTCTGCGAGGTGCAGTTCCGCTCGCGGTTCTGCAAGTCGCTCAGCTATCTTCTCGACCGCGCCGGCGTTCGGCTGACGCGCTTTTTCGTCGGTGCCGACGGAGCGCCGCTGGACGTGCGGGAGTGGGCCGAGCGGGGCTATCGGGCCGTCATCGGCACGGGTTCGGGCACGTTCTACGCGGCCAAGGCGTTTGCGCGGCGGATGGGCCTGCCGTGCGCCGTGGTGCTTTATCCGCGCGGCTACCAGCTGTCGTCCTTCGACTGCATCCTCGCGCCGTCCTTCGACCGGCCGAAGCCGGCCGCGAACGTCGTGGAGATCCCCGTGAACCTCGTGGCGAGCGACGCTGACTTCTACGCCCGCGGCGTGGCGGACTTCCGCGCCCATTACGCCAAGACGGTCGGCCGGCCGCCGGCCGACCGGCCGAAGGCCGTCGCGGTCATTGTCGGCGGACCCAACAAGCGTTCGACGATGACGCCGGAGTGGATGCGCGAAAAGCTGGACGCGATTTTCGCGGACGGCGCGGACAGGGGCGTCGAGTTCTGGGTGACGACTTCGCGCCGGACGCCGCCGGAGGTGGAGGCGGTGGTCGATTCGTATCCGTGGACCTACCGGCTGCTCTTTTCGCGCGATCACTTCAACCCCATTCCGGCGTTCGTCAGTCTGGCGGAACGCCTGTGCGTGACGGCGGAATCAACGGGCATGCTTTCGGAGGCCTGCACCTTCGGCTCCGCCGAAGTCGTGGCGCTTGACAACCTGATGCCGGGGCCTCACAAGTTCCGCCGCTTCGTCGACGACCTGACGGCGGCCGGGTTCATCGGCGGCACGCGCAAGGTCGATCTCGCCGAGCCCGTCGGACGCGTCCGGGCGCGGCTGGGGCTCTGACCATGCGCCTGACCGCGACGCTGACGCGGCGGTTCGTCCTTCACGGCGTCCTCCTGTGTCTGCCGACCCTCGCCTTTTGCGCGGCCAGCACCTATTTTCTGCTGGACAAGGTGCCGCTGATTCTGCGCGAGCGGCGTCAGGCCGTGACCGAGGCGTACAAGGCCGTTGCGCAGGATTTGCGCGAAACGCCCGCTGCCGCGACGTTTTCGGGCGAGCGGCAGAAGGGCTGGCGGCAGACGAGCAAGCTCGGCCGCCGCGGCGAGGAGCAGATTCCCTGGGGACACGTCCGTCGAGGCGATAGCGAACTGGTCTGGATCGGCGGGGAGTCGGTCATCGGCGTCGAAGTCGAGCCGATGGACGCCGTCGATCTCGCGCCGTGGCTGTATGTCGGCATTCCGCTGGCGCAGGCGCTGGTCGTGTTGCTGACGGTGTGCGGGGTGTGGTTCTTCGTGCGGTTCTGCCGCGAGCGGGACGATTTCGTCGCGGCGACGATCCACGATCTCAAGAATCCGCTGCTGGCTTTGCGCGACGAGGTCGGACGGGATGTCGAGGACGAGCGGATCCTGGTCGAGTCGCTTTTGCGGCTGGTGGGCAATCTGCGGGAGTTCCTCCGGCTCGGGAGCCTGCGGTGCCGTCCGACGCCGACCGAGTTCGACGCCGTGGCGGCCTGTCGTGCGGCGTACCGCCTCTATCGGGCGGAATTTCGCGACCGGCTGGACGGCGCCGACGTGCCGTTGGAGGTCGTCGGCGGAAAGGACGGGCGGCTGGAGGTTCTGGCCGACGAGTCGCTGACGGTGCAGATTTTCTGGAACCTCTTCGGCAACGCCTTGAAGTACGCCGCGCCGTACGGACCGGTGAAAGTGCGTTTTGTCGCGGCGGACGGCAAGGCGAAGATCGAGTTCTGCGATCAGGGGCCGGGGCTTTCGCCGCGGGACCGCCGTCGGATCTTCCGCCGCTATTTCCGGGTGAAGAGCCTGGCGGCTTCCGGCGCGGGCGGCTTCGGCCTCGGCCTCAGCGTCTCGCGCGAATTCGCGCTGGCGATGGGCGGCGACCTGACGGTCCGTCCGAACGCCCCACGCGGCTGCGTCTTCACGCTGGTTTTGCCGCGGAAATCGGTCCATGACAAAACATGAATATGCAGGACGGGTTTGTCAATGGCATGGTCGCATTTTTTGTTCATCCGCCCCGGCCAAGAACCTTGCATTCACCCAGACGGACGCTTTTGTGGTATAATTATAGCTATGAAACTTTCAGGCACTATTACGGCGCTGGTTACGCCGTTCTCACATGACGGTTCGGTTGACTACGGTCAGCTCAAGCGGCTGGTCGAGGAACAGGTCGCCGCAGGCGTCGAGGGCATCTGCACGGTCGGCACCAGCGGCGAGTCGCCGACGCTTTCCCACGAGGAGCATCAGGAGGTGATCGCCCGCACGATCGAGTTCGCGCAGGGCAAGTGCGCGATCATCGCCGGCACGGGCGCGAACTCCACTTCCGAGGCCGTGTCGCTGACGAAGGCCGCGCTCGCCATGGGCGGGGCCGACGCGTCGCTCCAGGTCACGCCCTATTACAACAAGCCCAATCCCGAGGGGCTTTACCGCCACTTCATGACGGTGGCCGATCTCGGCATGCCGGTCGTCCTTTACAACGTGCCGGGCCGTTCCGGCCGCGAGATTCCGCTCGACGTCGTGGTGCGTCTCGCGAAGCATCCGAACGTGGTCGCCATCAAGGAGGCGGCCGGTTCGGTGGACCGCGTGTCGGCGATCAAGGACCTGCTGCCCGACTTCACGGTGCTTTCGGGCGACGACTCGCTCGCGCTGCCGATGATCGCCGTCGGAGCGTCCGGCGTCATTTCCGTCGCCTCGAACGTCATTCCGAAGGAGATGGGCGACATGGTCCGTCTGGCGCTCGCCGGCGACTTCGCGAAGGCCCGCGTCCTTCACGCCCGCTACTACCGGCTGTTCCACGACCTTTTCATCGACGTCAATCCGGTGATGGTCAAGGAGGCGCTGGCGCTCATGGGCCGCATCGACCGGGTCTTCCGCCTGCCGCTGTGCGAGACCGACGACGCGAAGCTCGCCCGGATGAAGCAGACTCTCTCCGCCCTTGGACTGATGTAAGATGTCAGACACCGCGATATTGACGAGCGAGAAGAATTATACGCGTTTTTCCTTCGGTGAGAAAACGCTGAAGTTCCGTTCACCAGCGAGCCTTAGACGATATTTGCGCGTCAACAGGTGGAATGCCGGGTATATCGCGGTTGAAACGGAGTATGACGACTGTGTTGAAGAAGAATACATCGATCTCTGGCCCATTCTTCGGGATCTGTGCATCGAACCGACGGCGTTTCTTGCGCCTATCAAGAAAGTCGAGGTCAGATATGCCTGATGAAGCCGCCGTTAAAGTCGCGGAGGCCGCCGAAGTCATTGCCAACGGGTATGCGATGATGAAGCATGATTTGGGCGTTCGCATCGTAAATCTGGACACTGGGAACGCGGCCGTTTTTTCAGATTCCGACGAAATGCTTGAGACCAGTATGTCAGAAATTGAACTTGCTATCGCGTTGAAATATCTCAAGGCGAATCGTCAATACATGTCTGCGTGATTATGCCTAAGTACTACCGACATAAGGTCTATGGCTATTACTTGTATTTCACGACGTTTTGCATTGTCGAGGCTATGCATGTGCATGCGAGTGACGAACAGCTGACCGAAGAGACGTCGGCGAAGTTTTTTGTTAAGCCAGACGGGTCGACGTTGCTCGCCAAACGAGGAAAGCTGACCGACCGTGAAATTGCTGGCATATCGAAATTTATCAAAGAGAATTACATGGAGATGTATACGGTGTGGGCGAAACGCTCTGAAAACGGGTTTTATCTCGGAGAGTCTCTTTAACGCGAATGTCAGCGAGATGGCCTGCGAGAGGGAAGAATTATGGTACAATATAACAGTATGAACGTCTTTAACAGTCTGACCCGTCGGGTCGAAGAGCTGGCGCCGATCGCCGACAACACGATTCGGCTCTACACGTGCGGTCCCACCGTCTACAACTTCGCGCATATCGGCAACTTCCGCGCCTATGCGTTCGAGGACATCCTCCGCCGCGTCATCCAGTTCGACGGAATGAAGGTGAAGCAGGTGATGAACCTCACGGACGTCGACGACAAGACGATCCGCGGCGCGAATGCCGCGGGCGTGCCGCTGACCGACTATACGCGGACGTACAAGGACGCGTTCTTCGCCGACCTCAAGAAGCTGAACATCCAGCCGGCCGAGATCTATCCCGCCGCGACGGACCACATCCCCGAGATGATCGCGCTCGTCCAGAAGCTGATGGAGAAGGGCGTCGCGTATCAGAGCGAGGACGGGTCCGTCTACTTCAAGGTCCGCGAGTTCCCCGGCTACGGCAAGCTCGCCCACATCGACTTCGACAACCAGCGCACGGGCGCGCGCTGCGCCGCCGACGAGTACGACAAGGAGAACGTCGGAGACTTCGCGCTCTGGAAGGCCTGGGAGGAGTCCGACGGTCCGGTCGGCTGGGACTCGCCCTGGGGCCGCGGCCGCCCTGGCTGGCACATCGAGTGCTCCGCGATGTCGATGAAGTATCTCGGCGAGACGTTCGACCTTCACACCGGCGGCATCGACAACCTCTTTCCGCATCATGAGAACGAGATCGCGCAGGCCGAGGCCGCGACAGGCAAGCCGTTCGTCCGCACCTGGATGCATTGCGCGCACCTCCGGGTGAACGGCGAGAAGATGTCCAAGTCGCTCAGCAACTTCATCACGCTCCGCGCCCTCATCGAGAAGGGGTGGTCGGGCCGCGAAATCCGCTATGTGCTGATCAACGCCCATTACCGCAGCGGACTCAACTTCGCTTTCGACGCCCTGGAGGACGCTCGCAAGGCGCTCGCCCGTATCGACGCCTGCGTCGAACGCCTTGAGCAGGCCGCCGGTTCCGCGGCCGCTGCGCCTGCCGCTCCGGACTTCGCGCAGAAGGCGCTGGCCGATTTCGCCGCGGCCGTTAACGACGACCTTAACGTCCCGAAGGCGTTTGCCGCGCTTTTCGACCTCGTGCGCGAGACGAACTCCTTCCTGTCGCAGCCGTCCCCGGCGGGCTCGCTGTCCCAGGCGGTTCTTTCGGTCTTCAAGCGCATGGACGAGGTGCTCGGCGTCATCTTCTTCGGCAGGGCCGCGAAATCGGAGGTGCCCGCCGAGGTGCAGGCGCTGCTGGACGCGCGCGCGGCGGCGCGCCAGGCGAAGAACTGGGCGGAGTCGGACCGTCTGCGCGACGCGATCGCGGCGGCGGGCTGGCTGGTGAAGGATTCGCGGGAGGGACAGACATGCACAAAGAAGTGAAGACCGAGGCGGAGTTTTCCGCCGCGCTGGCGACCGGGCGCGTCCTGGTCGATTTCTGGGCGACCTGGTGCGGGCCCTGTCAGATGATGGGGCAGCGGCTGGCCGCCGAGCTGGAGCCGGCGCATCCGGAGATCGCCGTCGTCAAGGTGAACGTCGACGAGGCCCCGGAGCTGGCCGCGAAGTTCGGCGTCATGTCCATTCCCGCGCTGTTCTGCTTCCGCGACGGCGCGAAGGTGGCGGAGTTCGTCGGCGTGACGGACGTCGCGGAAATCGTCGCGGCGTTTGCATGAAGCTGCGGCTCAATCCCGACTTCGCCCGCCGTTACGCGGCGGTGGCGCTGCTGTTCTTCGGCATGGGCGGCTGGTTCGGCTATGACGGACTGGTCCGCTATCCGCGCACCGGCGCGGCCGCGCTTTACGAGGAAATCGAAAAGGCTCCTCCGGGTCCCGAATGGACGCCTGAGGCGCTTGACGGCTTCAAACGGCAGAAGATCCAGTCGCAGCTCGGACTCATGGCCGCGCTTTGGGCCGCGGCGGCGGTCGTGGCGTTCGTGCTGTGGCGGGCCTGGCGGTTCGACTTCGCCTTCGACGACGAAGGCTTCTGCTGGCAGGGCCGCCGTTTCGGGATGAAGGCGGTGCGGGCCGTCGACTGGCGGCAGTGGCGGCGCAAGGGGATCGTGATCATTTTTGTCGAGGGGCGTCCCGTCCGGCTGGACGCCTGGCATCATCAGGGCGTCGACGCGTTTGCCGCGAAGCTGCCGGCGGCGGACGGGGATCAGCGGGAGCCGAAGGCGTGATCGGAGTCCTGCTCCTGTGGGCGGCGGCCGAGGTGCTGCCGGTGCCCGCGCTGGTGAGCGCCGAGGTGCTGGAGCCGTCCGTGCGCAACGAGGTCGAGCATGCGCTGTCGCGGGCTCCGAAGGACTTCCCCGCCGCGCTGTCGGCGGAGGTGCGCGCGGCGTATCTCGCGTCGGTCACCAACGGGGCGGCGACGGAGGTGGCGATTCGCCTCGTGTCGGCGCAGCGCGCTGACGGCCGTTGGCTTTGCGGCACGAACGACGTCACGGCCGCGGCGCTGGAATTGCTGCGGGGGATGTGAGGCCGTGGAACGCGTCATCCACTGCTGTTGGTTCGGCGGCCATCGGACTGCGCTGGCCGACCGATGCCGGGAAAGCTGGCGGCGTTTCGCCCCGGAGTTCGAGGTGCGCGAGTGGGATCTTGCGCGTGTCCGCAAAATGGACGGGTGGTCCTCGCCGTTCTTTGATGAGGCCGTACGTCGTCGGCGTTGGGCCTTTGCTGCGGACTGGTTGCGCTTTCAGGCGTTGTACGCCGAGGGCGGCGTCTACTTGGATTTCGACCTTGAGCTTGTGCGTCCGCTGCGGGAGGTCTTCGGAGGGGAATGGTGCGCCGGACAGTGGTTGCCGGGCGGACGCATCGGCTATGAGCCTGGAGCAGGTCTGGCGCTGGAGCGCGGCAGCCCGGTCGCGGCAGCCGTTCTGGCGCGGCTCAGACAGGGCTATGCCGAGCAGCCGGCGGGGGAGGCGCTGACGGACGCGCTCGCGGAGTCCGGACTTCCGGCGCTGCGGATGCTGCCGCCGGAAGTGATGTGCCCGCTTGATCTTTCGGGGCATTCGCACGCCGATTGCCGGACGATCGCCGTCCATCATTTTGCGATGAGCTGGGCGTCGCCGCGGCGGAAGCTGGCGCGCTGGCTGAACTGGCACGGCTGTCGTCCGCTTGTCGATGCCGCACTGCGATTTAGGGATCTGGTGCGATTCTCTTGAGCCGCATTCGATTTGCCTTTGGGCTCCGACAAGGTGAAGTTCGTTGCAACGTGATTGTGACGCCATGCGTCGTATCGTCGGCGGTCGAAATCACGTCGCACCCGTCATCGTGCTCTCGTGCGCCAGTCGGCTCCCACCCCACGCGCTGGAGGGGTTTGAGGAGGAAGGAGAAAGTTTAGTTTAGAAAGTGGACAGAGGAATGGCTACAGCGTCTCGATCGACTTCGGGTCGAGGAGAAAGGGCATGATGCCGATTCAGATCAATTGCAGGATTGAGTGTTTTGCGGCAGAGTTGGATTTCGTCGATCAAGATGTAGTTCCATTTCCCGTCGTTTGCCAGGTGACTATCTGGAGCAGCTTTTGCGCGGGGACGATGGCGTCGAAGAATCCGTCGCCTTCGATGCTGCCGTCAAGGTTGCCGAGGTATACGAGCACGGGCCGAGCGGACATGTCGGTGCGAATGTGCAGCCGTTTCATTTCGCGTGCTACCTGTTCCTCGACTTCGCGCCCGATTTCATTCTGGCGTTTTATTTCGACGACATAGGCCGTGCGGACCGTCTGGATCAGGAGGTCGATCTGGCAACCGCCGCCGCGCGAGTTGCGCTGGTTGCGATAGGGGGCGGCGGAGACAACGATGCTGTTGCCAAGATGCAGGTGGGGGAGAATCTCTTTGAAGTGGTTGACCATCAAGTTTTCGAACTGAAGGCCCATTGTCGTATGCCAGTCGGGCAGCGACTCCAGGGAGGTGAACCGGTAGGAGCCGTCTTCGATTTCCACGGTATGGGGTTCAATGTACTTGAGATAGAACCGCGTGTAGTTGTCGCGGATGCGGTATCGTCCGACGCGGGCACGCTTCCCGGTCGCGGGATTTATGCCGCGTTCCGCCGAGATGAAGCCAGCGAGCGAAAGGGCGTTCAGCTGCTCGGTGAAGTGTCCGTTGTTGTCGCACTTGAGGCGCTTGGCCAGTTCATCTCCCGTCTGTGGACCCGTGGCGAGCTGAACGAGGATGTTTCGCTTGAGGGTCGCCTCCTTGCCGAAAACGGCGGCGAAGATCTCGTTGAAGTCCTTGAAGAGCGTGCCGCTTGGGGTGAAGCAAAGGCGGCGGATGTTTTCGGCGGCGGAAAGTCCGGGGTCGAGTTCCTCAAGGTAGCGGGGGACGCCGCCTGTCACAGAGAGGAAGTCGAAGATCTCGCGGGGGGCGAGGCGGCCGGCGGTCGATCGCCAGAATTTCACGGATTCGGCGAGAGTCAATTCGTCAAGGACATAATCCCGGGAGAATCGTCCGACGAATCCGGTCGAGTCGAGTATGTTCTTCTTGATCCAGGCGTTGACGCTTCCGCAAAGGACGAGTACAAGCTTGTCATGGCGGCTGAACATCGTATCCCAGGCTGTCTTGAGATAGCCGGGAAAGTCGGGGTCGTAACCGCCCATCCACGAAATCTCGTCCATTAGGACCACGGTGCGGCGTCGGTCGTCGATTGCCTTGTCCAAAAGCTCGAAGGCCTTGGACCAGTTGTCTGGCAAGGCGACCGGACGACGGGTTGCCTTTTCGAGTCCGACGGCAAAGGCCTCCAGCTGTTGTCGGTTGGTCATGTCGGGGCGAGGCGGAAGTCCGACGAGTTCGAGGTAGTCGCCGTCTGTACGCCGGGCGAATTCGCGAATCAGGCGGCTCTTGCCGATTCGGCGACGTCCGCGGCACGCGACAAGCGAGGCCGTGCTTTTGCGCCAAAGCGCAGCCAGGTCTTCGAGTTCGGTTTCTCGTCCGAAGAACATATTTTTTTTCTCCTCTCTGGTACAAGGAGAAGTATATCAAATTCGGGCGTGAAAATGCAATATTGCATTTTCTCGCCCAACAATTGGCGGTTGTAAGCAAAAAGTGCGAGGTCAGGAGAAGCTTCTGGCGACGGCTCCGACGGACGCAGACCTGAAGGTTAAGGGCTTTGAACCTTCGGCCGAAGCCGGCAAGTTCGATTTCACGGTGTCGGTCGAGGGAATTACGGTC
>JAZQPI010000028.1:0-3143 GCA_045628545.1 Kiritimatiellia bacterium | reverse complement strand
CAGCCAATGGGAAACGTCTGAAGCTCGACTGCGGCTTCGGACTCGACCATTCGAAAATGCTCAGATGCACTTTTGCTCAGATGCTCAGATGCCGAGGTCGGTCAAAACCGCGCCAGCGGTATTGACTGACCGAGTACGTCGAACACGATAATTCCACTTGCAATCATGGCCAAAAGCGAGAATGCACCGAAGATCGAAGATCGAAGGGAACCTTCGCCGAAGGCGAACCGCGAAGCGGCGCTCAAGCGGGTGCGCGGAGAAAACGTTGGCCTTATGTGACGCGGCGACGAATAATGTTGCTTTTTCGTGAAATTTCGTGAGGATTTCGCGTCTCACCGCGTTGCCGTGATCCGAAGGATGAAACGTTGCGATTGCGGTCGGCGAGGGTCGGCGCCGATCAAATGAAAAGTGAAAAATGAAGAATGAATTGAAGGCGACGACTTTCAAGCCGAACCGCAAGCGCAACGTTTCAGTCGCGAAGCGACTCGGCAACGCGGTGAGTTTTCGTGTGTCGGCCGAAGGCCTGGTGGTCGGAGTCTCCACTTGCAAGAGCCGAACAATCAAACAATCTACTGAACAGACTACGGCTAAACCAACCCCCTGGCCGCTCCCGCCGTCAGCTCCGCGCGAGCTTCGCGTAGGCTCCGCCCTTCGCCATCAGCTCGTCATGCGTGCCGCGCTCCACCACGACGCCGCGGTCAAGGACGATAATCTCGTCCGCATCGCGGATCGTCGAAAGCCGGTGCGCGATGACGATCCGCGTCATCTTGCGCCGCGCCAAAGCCTTGATGACCAGATGCTCCGTCTCCGCGTCCAGCGCGCTCGTCGCCTCGTCGAGGACCAGCACCTTCGGATCGGTGACGAGCGCACGGGCGATCTCCAGCCGCTGACGCTCTCCGCCCGAGAACTCCGCCCCGTCGCCCTTCACCATCGCCCCGAAACCGCCGCGCCGACGGCGGATGACGTCCCCGACCTGCGCATCGTCAGCCGCCCGCATCACGTCGCCGAGCGCAATCGCCTCGTCGAACATCGTCAGGTTCTCGCGAACCGTCGCCGAGAACAGCGTGATCTCCTGGTCCACCATCGCGAAGTCGCGCCGCATCGTCCGCCGCGAATAGGCGCCGCGGGGCCGCCCGTCGAACGCGACAGACCCCGAGTTCGGACGGTAGAAGCCCGCAAGCAGCCGCGACACCGTCGACTTGCCGCTTCCCGACGGACCCGTAATCGCGACGAAGCCGCCCGGCTTCACGTCCAAGTTGAAGTTCTTGAGCACGGGAGCGCCGACCGGATTGTAGCCGAAGGTGACGTTCGTCATCGTCACCCGCCCCGCCAGCCGCTCGTCCGCCGCGGGCGACTCGTCCCCGTCCGGCTCCTTCGGATACTCGAAGGCGTCGCTGATGCGCCGGAGGCCCGCGTCCACGGTCTGGTACTCCATGCCGAGCTGCGAAATCGCGAGCAGCGGCGCGAAGAAGTAGCCGAGCATCGCCTGGAAGACGAGGAACCCGCCCGGCGAAAGCTCGCCCGAGAGAATGCGCCAGACTCCGAAGCCGAGCATCATCGTGCCCGCGAAACCCTGCACTGCCGCCGGAATGACCGAGACGCGCAGGGTCGAGCGGTCGATCTTCTCGCCCGCCTTCATCGCCCGCGACAGCGCCCCGGCCCACACCGCGAAGAAGTCGTCCTCCCCGCCCGTCGCCTTGAGCGAATCGGCGATGCCGAACGCCTGCATCGCGTGTCCCGCCTCCTCGCCGCGCGCCGCCATCATCGCCTGGCTCATCGAGCCGAGCCGCCTCAGGTTCCACCCGACGAGCGCGAACGTGACGACCGCCGAGGCGAGCGAGAGGACCGCGAGCGGCACGTCATAGACGAAGAGGAGCGCACCGAACGCCAGCACCCCCACGCAGTCGCTGAAGTTCACCATCAGCGTCTGCACCGTAAACTGCGCGGCCAGCTCGACGTAGGAGACGCGCTGCACGAGCTCGCCGCTCCAGCGCGAGACGAAGAACCCCGCCGGCAGACGGACGAGATGCCGCAGGAAACGCCCCGTGTTCTCCATTCCCATTCTGAGCAGCGTGTCGACGATCGCGATCGACCTGAGCGTCATCAGCGCGAAGGTCGCGACCAGCGTCAGCGCGGCGAGGATCACGACCGGCCACGCCCAGTGCCGGTAGCCCT
Organism: Kiritimatiellia bacterium; assembly: GCA_045628545.1. GTDB lineage: Bacteria > Verrucomicrobiota > Kiritimatiellia > RFP12 > UBA1067 > UBA1067. The sequence continues at coordinate 968 of JAZQPI010000028.1, read as the reverse complement.
CGACGAACACGGCGTCCATGAAGAGTTTGTTGAGGTTCGGCGTCACGAGCGTACACGGCAGCAGCAGGAAGCCGAGGCAGATGACGAACGCCGCCTCGCGCCAGACGGACGCGAACTGCAAAAGGAAAAGCTTCAGCGACCCCTTCCGACGGCCGGAGCGGCGGAAGCCATCGCCGGGACGGATCTCCAGGGCGACGCCGGTATAGGAGCCGTCCATCTCCTCGCGCGTCAGCAGCCGCTCGCCCGTCGCGGGATCGTTGACGACGAACTTCTCGCCGCGACGGCCGACGAAGACGACGAAGTGGTTGAACTCCCAGAAGAGGACGAGCGGAACGCCGTAGGAGGCGAGGAGGTCGAGGTCCGGCTCCTTAATTCCCCGCGCCTCGAACCCGTAGCGCCGCGCCGCCTTCAGGACGTTAGACGCGTTCGAGCCGTCCCGCGACACGCCGCAGACGTCGCGCAGCTCTTCCGGCGAGACGTTGAGACCCCACGACGACATCACCATGCCGAGCGCAACCGCTCCGCATTCCGTCGCCTCCATCTGCAAATATGCCGGGACCTTTCTCATCTACACCGCTGTGCGCGCGTAACCGGAGGTCATTTTGAACCGTCCACCGGCGCAACGAAGATGTTGACGGATATCGATTCATCGTCCGGCTGCCCGCTGTCCAGCTGCTCCTTCCCGCCCACGATGCTTTCAAGCTCCTTTTCCGTCAGCTCTTCGGCCGGTCTCGGTCTGTTCGTCTTGCTGTCCATAGGTCCGCTCCTTTCTGTCAATGACATTATACCAAACTTTCCGCTTCGCATGCACACGAACCGGCGAAAAGCTGTACTCGGTCAGTCAATACCGCTGGCGCGGTTTTGACCGACCTCGGCATCTGAGCATCTGAGCAAAAGTGCATCTGAGCATTTTCGAATGGTCGAGTCCGAAGCCGCAGTCGACCTTCAGATGTTTCCCATCGACAGAA
>JAZQPI010000027.1:0-12381 GCA_045628545.1 Kiritimatiellia bacterium | reverse complement strand
TCTGTCGATGGGAAACATCTGAAGGTCGACTGCGGCTTCGGACTCGACCATTCGAAAATGCTCAGATGCACTTTTGCTCAGATGCTCAGATGCCGAGGTCGGTCAAAACCGCGCCAGCGGTATTGACTGACCGAGTACCTGACGCACCTTCACGCCGAAATTTTGGTATAATAGTGATATGAGTGCGCATGTGAAAATGAAAATCTCGCCCAATATGAGTCACCGGCTCACCAACGCCCTGTTCGGCGCGGTGGTCCTGCTCGTGTGCGGATTTTCGGACATTGCCGTTCCGCTGATCTTTGCCATCGCCGGCTACCACCTCGGCTCGCGAATGAACGACGAGGAGAAACACGATCGGAGAGGCCACCGCTACAAAGACTGGCGGCCGTGGTGGCGCACCGAGGTCCATTCGTCTGTCCGCACGCTGGCCTTGCCGTTCTTCATTTGGAACGCCGCTTCTTTTGCACTTCAGGCCGCCTGTGGCAGTCTGCGGCTGGAAGACCCTGCCATCTGGCTGAAACTTTCGGGCCTCGACCTGACGCAGCCGACTCTGCAGCCCAACCTCTGGATCCTGCGCAACCTCTTCATTCTCGTACTTGTCAGTCCGCTTTTCAGCATCCTCGTCCGACATATCCGCTGGGCCCTCGTGCTAGCGACCTACGCATTTTTCTTCTCCTGGCAGACATGCCACGCCACGCTGGACCCTGCCGTCAACGGACTGTTCTCCTATGGGTTCTCCCTGACTGGCCTCTGCGCTTTTTCGCTAGGCGTCTTTCTGCGCCGTGAACACCTCCACTTCTCGAATAAGACGTTTTGCTGCCTGGCCCTGGCCTTGGCCGTATTCTTCTGGTACGCGCCGGGGAATTCGCCCTTCTCGTCCATCCGCCCGCTGGCCAAGGTGGCGAATCTGGCCTTCGTGCCGGTTCTGTGCTACGGTCTCTGGGGACTCGTGCCTCCACGCAAGCTGCCAACGGCGCTGACCGACGGCACCCACGCCATTTTCGTCATGCACGGCCTGGTCTTCACCATCTACGACATCCTCCTGACCGCACACGACGCCTCGATTCTGAATCGCGTGATCTCATCCGCCGCCGCACTCGTGCTGCCGCTCCTCGTTTTCAGAATGCTTAGACCCTTCCCGCGTCTGTCGATTAACACGCCGCGCCTATAGGGTGGCGCCTGCGATGGCGAACGTCTCTCCTTTCAGTTTGCCATGACGGCGTGAATGTCGTTCTCCCCGCAGAGAAGCATCACCAGCCGGTCCACGCCGAGCGCCACGCCCGCGGCCGAACCGATGCGCGGCAGCGCCGCAAGAAACCCCTCGTCGATCGGATAGTCGCTCTCGCCGAGCGCCGCGCGCTCGGCCTTCGCCGCCTCGAAACGCCGACGCTGTTCGTCGCCGTCGCACAGCTCGGTAAAGCAGTTGGCCAGTTCGATGCCGTCCCAGTAGAACTCCCAGCGCTCGGCCACCGCCTCCGCTCCCGCGCCGCGCAACCGCGCCAGCGAACAGGCCGCGGGCGGATAGTCGACGAGAAACACCATGCCGCGCGTCTTCAGCGCCGGCTCCACCTTCAGCGCCATGTCCACGTCGAAACGGTCCTGGTCCCAGTCCGTCCAGGGATCCCACCCCGCGAACTCCCGATAGGCGTCGCGCACCGCGAGCACCGTGAAGTCCGCCGCGTCCACCCCCTTGCGCAACGCCAACACCAGCCGTTCGAGGTCCGTGAGAATGGCGCGATAGTCTGCCGCTCGCCGATACCACTCGATCATCGTGAACTCGGGATGGTGATGCTCGCCGCGCTCGCCTTCGCGAAAGCACGGGCCGATCTGATAGATGAGATCCATTCCCGCCGCCAAAAGCCGCTTCATCTCCAGTTCCGGCGAGGCCCGGAGATAGGTGACGGGGGCTCCGTCTGTCCCCTGCACGGGCGGACAGTCGATATGCGGCTCCGGCGCCGGCGCGGCGATGCGGACGGGCGTCGTCACTTCGACGAAACCCTCCGCGTCGAAGAAGCGGCGGATGGCGCGGATTATCTCGGCACGCCTTTGAAGAGCATTCGGATTGACCATGGGAACTCCTTGAAAGCCTTTCGCACCAGCGGGTCGCGCAGATAGCGTCCGAACTCGACCGGATGCCACCGCAGCTCCAGCGCGGAAAAAACGCAGCTCGCCTCGCAATACCGCCACACCGCACCCTGCGTCCGTTCGTCCAGCCGCCGCCGGAACGCGAGCGCCTTGAACTTGTAGTCGCGATGCCGGCGCTGACGGTAGCCGGTCGCCAGATTGCCCGCGGCGGCCGGGGCGTAGTCGTAAAGGACGTCGGCAATCGTCACCGTATGCGTCGCGAACGCGCAGGCGCAGGAGAGAAACGCGGCGTCCTCGTAGAAGTCGAGCGTCTCGTCGAAACGGATGTTGCAGCGCTTGAGAAAATCGCGGCGGAACGCCGCCAGACAGACGGAGCCCGGCTCTTTTTTCGCATCGAGACGTCCGCCGTCCAGCCATCGCCGCACGTCATCAAACGAATAACCAAAGAAAGCTGGCAGATGCCGTGCGCGGACCGCGTCCAGTCCGCGGCATTCACCCGGTTCGCGGACGATCAGTCCCTCGCCGGAAAAGAGGCAGAGGTCAGCGCCGGTCCGTTCGAGCGCGGCAATCGGACGGGCGAAGAAGTCGGGGCGCACGGTATCGTCGTCGTCGCAGAAAAACACGTAATCGCCGCTGGCGCGGTCCAGGCCGCGGTTGCGGGCCCAGCTCGGCCCGCGGCCTTCGTCGTCCTCCGAGACGACGAATTCGACCTCGCGCTCCTCCGTCGCCGCCGCGCCGTCACGCCAATGGCGGACGGCTGCGTCAAGGGACTCAAGCGTTCGCCGGAGCGTCGGCCGGGGCCTGCGGTTCGGGATGATTACCGATGCCTTCATCCTGCTGACTCACGACCGGCGCGGGCTTCGGAGTATCGAACCGCGTCGGATTCTTGGCCATGAACTCCCAGGCGAAGGCCTTGTAGGCCTCGGCGCCGCGGGAACGCGGATCGAGGAACACGACCGGCACGCCCATCGAGGGCGCTTCCGAAACGCGCACGTTGCGCGGAATCAGCGTCTCGTAGACCTTGTCGCCGAAGTGCGAGCGCACCTCTTCGATGACGTCGTGCGTCAGCTTCGCCTGTCCGTTCACCATCGTGAAGACGATGCCGTTCAGCTCCAGGCCCGGATTCACCGAACTGCGCAGACGCTCGATCGACCCCGTGATGAGCGCCAGACCGTCCATCGCCAGGAACTCGGCCTGAATCGGAATCAGCACCGAATCCGCCGCGACGAGCGAGCTCGTCATGACGATGCCCAGCGAAGGCGGACAGTCAAGGACGATGTAGTCGAACGCCCCGGACGCGATCACCGGCTGCAACGCCGCGCGGACCATCTGCAGGCGGTCCTCACGCGCTCCGAACTCCAGTTCGGCCCCGGCGAGGTCGACTTCGGACGGCACGACGTTGAGGTTGTTCCACTTCGTCGGCTGGATCACGTCCGCAATGCCCTTTTCGCCCGTCAGCACGCGGTAGAGCGAAATGCCCGGCTGCTTTTCGAGCCCGAGGCCCAGCGTGGCGTGCGCCTGAGGATCCAGGTCGACCACCAGCACCGCGCGATGACGCGCTGAGAGCGCCGCCGCCAGATTGACCACCGTCGTCGTCTTGCCCACGCCGCCCTTCTGGTTGGCAATGGCGATCACCTTCGTTTTTCTTTCCATCAGAACAGCTTTCCCTTCGCGTTAAGCTCCTGAATGTTCTTGCCCGCGCTGCGGTCGACTTCCCGCCGCCACAGTTCGACGAGCGCCACGTCCCACGGTTCGTCCACGCCCTGGAGCACCGCGGCGAACCGGTCGTTTGAGGCGATGACCTCGCTCTTGACGCGCTCCGTAACGGCCGCCACGGAGTCCGTGACGATCTGTTCGGAGAAGTTGTCGCTCCGCAGGTTGTAGCCGTAGCGGAGGATGCGCATGTACTCTTCGTTTTCCTTGAGGAACTCCAGATAGGCGCGAGCCTCGTCGCCGAGACCGTCCGTCGTGATCTCCGAGAAGTTCGGCGTGATCACCAGCGGCCGATGGCTTTCAAGTCGGCCTTCGCGGATGCGGACCTTGCCCGGATAGTCCTCGAGTTCGGAGATGAGGTGGTAGTTCACGAGCGTGTTGCCGAACGTCTCCAGCTGATGCGACGGGCCGAGGACGATCCTCACCTTCTTCGCCGCGTACCACCGGTCAAACATCGGATTCGAGCTCACGGACCCCTCCTCGGAAAAATCTTCAGCCGGCCTTCGCGCCGCAGCACTTCTTGTACTTCTTGCCGGAACCGCAGGGGCACAGATCGTTCCGCCCGACCTTCGGCTGCGCACGGACGATCGGCTTCTCGCCCACCATCTCGCCGTCGGAGAACTTCCATTCGCCGTCTTCGCGGACGAACTGGCTGCGCTCGTGGTGGTTCTTGAACTCGCCGTTGGCGGAATAGAGGGCGCGGAACTCGACGACACCGTCCGCATCGTCCTTCTGCCCCTTCTCGGTGGCGATGATCTCCAGCCCGTGCCATTCGGCCGTCTGCGACCACGCCCGCGTCTCATCCTCGACGAACTCCTCCTGAACGGCCTTGGTGGCGCTCGTCTTCAGGAACATGATGTCGCCCGTCACATAAGACGAATAGCGGGCGCGCATCAGCGCTTCCGCCGTTTCGGCCGACGCGGCACCCGCAATGATCGGACCGCAGCACTCTCCAAATTTTTTGCCCGACTTACACGGACATTCTTCTTCGTTTTTCATAATCTAGATATTTTACCAAAATCATCCCCAGAATGAGAAGCATAAAAACGAGCATCAGCGGAACGTCCCCGAAGCGCACGTATGGCGTCAGTCCGCCGTCCGCGACGGGCACGGCCACCCGGTCAAGCAAAGTCGCCGCCGTATCCACGGCCGGCCGGCCCTCCGCGTCAAGCAGCCAGCTCGCCCGTCCGTCCGGCGTGATGACGCCGCTGACGCCGTTGTTGCCGACACGTACGATCGGCAGTCCCGTCTCGACCGCCCGCGCCACGGCCTGCCAGGCGTGCTGCTCGGCCTCGTCCGACTGCGAGAACCAGCTGTCGTTGGTGATGAAGGCCAAAAGCCGCGCCCCCTTCCGCGCCAGTTCGCGGATCTGCGCCGAATCGGTGTCCTCGTAGCAGATGGCGACGCCGAGGTTGAGAAAAGAGGTGGAGGTGGAGGAAGAGGTCGAGGTGGAGAACGAAAGCAGCTTCAGCTCTCCCGGGGTGCAGCTGCCGACGGGAGCGAGCTGCTGCAGCGCCGGAATCCACTTGTCGCCGGGAATGAACTCCCCGAACGGCACGAGATGGACTTTGTCGTAGATCTGCCGCGAGAACGCGTTCGTCCCGGCCAGCGGCGCATAAAGCGCGGCGGAATTGTAGATGCGCCCGCCTGCCGTCCGCGATCCGCCCGCCAGCAGCGCCGCGCCGCCGGTCTTCTCCAACAGCCAGCGGGCGAAGCGCCCTGCATTGTCGCCGTCGATCGCGCCGAATTCGCTCATCGCGCTTTCAGGCAGCACCACCAGATCCGGCCGCAGTTCTGCCACCGAGCCGAGCAGCCGGTCGTAAGCCGCGAGCGGATGCTCCGCCTGGCCTTTGAACACGCAGGGGAAGTTGCGCTGCACGAGCGCGACGCGCACCTCCTCCGTCCGTTCGGCCGGCCGCACGCCCCAGTCGCGCGCCAGCATGTGGAGTCCGGCCAGCAGCGCGAACGGCAGCACCGTCTCCAGCGTGCGCAAGGCCGGCGGAACCGACTGGGCGCCGACGGACGCGCCGAAACGCCGCGGCCAATTCGGATGGGCCGCGAAGACGGACGCGAGAAAGCGCTCGGCGATGCCCGCCACCGTGCCGTTGACGAGAATCACCGCCGCCGACGCGAGATACACTCCGCCGAGCGACGTCAGTTCGGCGAAACCGCCGTTGACCATCGCCACGCCGAGCTGGTTCCAGGCGAAGCCGCCGAGAAAACGCGACCGCACGAGTTCGAGCCCCGCCCACAAAACCGGCTCGACCACCAGTATGCCCGCGAGCCGCCACAGGTAGGACGGTTGCCGCTTGCCGACCTCCGTCGCGAACAGGCACCGGCGCCGCAGCCACCGCCAGTAGCGCGAGGTGAGCCATCCGAACAGGGCGAAATACGCCGCGCAGTACGCCGCCAGCGCCCCCCAGCCCAGCACGACGAGCGGCCAAGGTCCGCCGTTCTTGACGATCGCCGGCATCCACGCCAGCGTCGCGACCCAGAAGAAGATTCCGTTCAGAAACCAACGGCGAACGCAAATGCGCACGTCCGTCTCGTTGCGCGACAGCCACAGGAGCGGCGCAAGCGCGAACAGGCAGTCCATCCGCTCGCCCATCGGCGGAAACGACGCCCAGAGCAGAAAGCCGGGCAGAAACCATGCCACCCGCGCCAGCCGAGCCAAAAGTCGACTCACCATTTCAGCCCTCCTCCTCTGGATCCCACGAAAGATCAAGCCGCGAAGACGCGCCCGAAGGCACCTTGAAAGTGCGCGGCGACGGACGAACGGTCACCCAAAGCCCTTCGCGGACGAAGACCCGCAGCGCGGCATCGTCCGGAATCTCGCCGGGCCGCGTCAGACTCATAAAGAGCGGCGTCGACTGCTGTTCGAGGAACTCGACGGCAAAGCCGCTCTCGGCGAGATACTGCGCGTTCTCGCGTCCGTTCTCGGGACTGGCCACGAACCGCTTCACCCCCAGCGCCGCAACGGCGGCGAGTGCCGAGGCGTTGAAGGCGTAAAGCGTCCAGTCGGCGCTGATGTCCTCGACCCCAGTCGCCCGTAAGAGCCGCAACGTCGCGAGATCGGCGCACTCCCACTTCCGGAATCCCGTGCGCACAAGCCGCCGCACCGCGGCCCGCAGACGGCCGAAGTCCTTCTCCGCCGTGTAGACCGGCAGTGCCAGCCGAAGCCGCTCCACGGGGACGTCGGGCAGTTGCGCGACCTCGGGATCGTGTCCGACCGACACGATCACCTCGTTCCAGTCCCCGGCGGGCAGCGTCTGACCAAGCCGGATCTTGACCGTCCGCAAAACCGGCGCCGAAGCATCCGGCGTCAGCGCCGCGTCATTCCGCGCGGCGGCGGCTTTGCCGCGCAAAGCCGTCTCGCGCACTTCGTCCAGCCGCGCGACGAGGGCGCGGCGCAATTCGTTGAGCACGCCCATCGGCGCGAAGCGACGGTCGGGATCGGCAAGCGTCAGCCGTCCCAGCCGGTAGTCCGTGTCGCCCAGCCGCGAAAACGCCTTCTCGACCGCGGCAAAAGTCTGCGCCGGATTCTTCGCCGCGTCCAGGGCGCAGGCCCGCGACACGGCGAAGCCCGCGAGCGCGGGACAGGACGCGGAGTCCAGAACGCGGCAGGACACGGCGTCGGCGGCGAGCGTCACTTCAAGATCGACGGACTTGTCGCCTGGTGCGTCCTCTGGACGGATCGTCGGCACGGGGAAGCGCCGCTTGACGGCATTGGACATCGCGCAGTAGACTTTCGTCTTGGGCTTGAGCGCGGCCGCCAGCACGCCGTCGTCGGGCAGCGCCACCTCGACGTCCGAACCCGCCTCGACCTCGAAAACCGGCACGCGGGAAAGCGCGAGCCGCATCTCGCGGATGCCCATGCCGAGATGCCGGCCGTCAACCATTGCCTCAAACTGCAAGCCGTCATGCGCCTCCAGCGCGCGCAGAGTGTGAAACCTGAGCCAGCTGCGCCCTTCACGGTCCTTGGTCACGCGCTTGACGACGCCGATCTCTGTTCCGAGATGACCGAGCGACGAATTGTCGACCGGCGACGGCGCACGGTCGCGTCCGTTAAAGTAAAGTTCCGTCGTCCGTCTGGAGAACACGGTCTCCAAGTCCGCGACCGTGACGGGGGATTTGCCCGCGGAGCCGTCGAGGATCTGGCGGTAGTAGCGCGTCACGCTCGCCACGTAAAGCGCGCTCTTCATCCGTCCCTCGATCTTGAGCGAAGAGACGCCGGCTTCGACCAGCCGCCGCGCGTCTTCTCCGAGACGGAGGTCCCGCATCGAAAACGGATAGGAATCCGCAAACGCCGTCCGGCAGCAATAGGGGCATTTGCCGCGGTTGCCGCTGCGGTCCTTCTCCATCGCGCCGAAGAGGCAGAGTCCCGAAAGCGAATAGCACAGCGCCCCGTGGATGAAGCACTCCAGTTCCAGTTCGGGACGTCCGTCCGCGGCGGTTTTCATCGCTCCGCAGCGGCGGGCGATCGAGGAGATTTCTTCCAGGGAAAGTTCGCGGGCGAGGACGACGCGACGAAAACCCGCCTCGCCGAGCGCGAGCACGCCTTCCAGATTGTGCGCCACGAGCTGCGTCGAGGCGTGGAGTTCGAGCCGCGGAAAATGCTTCCGGCAGAGGGCGGCGACGCCGAGATCCTGGACGATCACTCCGTCCGGACCGATGTCCTCGAGTTCCGCGAGCCGTTCGACGGCAGAATCGAAATCCGACTCGTCGAGAACCGTGTTGAAGGTGACGAAGACCTTGCGCGAGCGCGCATGGGCGAAGCGCACGAGGCGGCGCAGACGCTCCGCGGTGAGGTTGGCCGCGAAAGCGCGCGCGGAAAAGTCCGGCAGCCCGCAATAAACCGCTTCCGCTCCGGCGGAAAACGCCGCGAGCGCCGTCTCGAAGTCCCCGGCGGGAGCAAGCAGTTCGCTCACTTTTTTGCCCGCTTTGCCTGCGCCTCGGCCTTTTTCGCCTCGGTGTCGATCAGCTTCTGGATCTTGGGCGACACCTCGAACGCGCCTTTAGAGGCCGCCATCGCCTCTTTCAGCTGGGTGACGAAAGAGCCCAGCGGCGTCGCGGAATCGGCATCCACGACGATCGGAATGTCTTTCGCAGACGGCGACGTACGGAGAAGGATCACCGGATAACTGCCTTTCTTGGCGAGCGCGTACGCGACCTCGGCCTCGCTCTTCGGACGGACCTCGTTGAAGTCGGGCTTGCCGGGATGGGACGGGTACATGGGCTTTTCGCGCGGTTTGTTATTGTTGTTGCCGCCGCGGTTGTTGTTCCGCCTCTCCTTCGCCAGCGGAACCTTGATCTGATAGAAGACGCAGTTCTTTTCGAACAGCTCCTTTTGGACCGTGCGGTTGCCGTAGATCGTCGAGCGGAGTTTCGAACAGGCCTTCTCGCCGTCGCATTCGATGACGATCAAAAGCGGCTGTTCCCACGCCTTCGCCACCTCTTCGGCCGCCGCCATCTGATTGTAGACGGGGAGCTTCTTCGGCAGTTTCTTCGGCGCGGCGGGCTTCGCCTCCGTCTCCGCCGGCGCCTCGGCCTTCGTCTCCTCCGCCGCAGGAGCGACGGCGGCGGCAAGTGCCGCCGCGGCCGCGCAGACAGTCTTCATCAGCATACGCATGACCAGCCTCCCTTGAAGAATCGCCTTAGAGCGAAGTGAAATCCAGCGTCGCGAAATAGTCGTCGAGCGTCTCCGCGCGGCGGATTTCGCGCACGGAGCCGTCCGCCTCCAGCAGCAGTTCCGCGCTGCGGAGCTTGCCGTTGTACTGGAAGCCCATGGCGTGGCCGTGGGCGCCGGCGTCGCAGATCACCACCAGGTCGCCGCGCTCGAGGATCGGCAGCGTCCGCTGGATGGCGAACTTGTCGTTGTTCTCGCACAGCGAGCCGGTGACGTCGTAGACCGAAGTGTCCGTCGCGTTCTCCTTGCCGGGCACGACGATTTCGTGATAGGCGCCGTAGAGGGCGGGACGCATGAGGTTCGACATGCACGCGTCGAGGCCCGCGTAGAGGCGGTAGGTGTTCTTGATGTGGCGCACGCGGGCGACGAGGTAGCCGTAGGGGCCGGTGATGCAGCGGCCGCACTCCATGAAGAGGCTGAGGGGCTTCAGACCGCAGCCGACGATCTTCTCGCGATAGGCGGCCTCGATGCCCTTGCCGACGTATTCGAGGTCCATCGGCTTCTGGTCGGGGCGGTAGGGGATGCCGATGCCGCCGCCGATGTTGACGAACTCGAAGGTGATGCCGAGCGTGGAGGAGAGTTCCGCGACGAGGTCGAAGAGCATCTTCGCCGTATCGACGATGTAGTCGGGGTCGAGCTCGTTCGAGGCGACCATCGTATGGAGGCCGAAACGGCGCGCTCCCGCCTCCTTCATCTTGCGGTAGCAATCGAAGAGCTGTTCGCGGGTGAAGCCGTACTTCGCCTCCTCGGGCTTGCCGATGATGGCGTTGCCGCCCTTGAGGGGGCCGGGGTTGTAGCGGCAGCAGAAGAGGCGTTCGCCGAAGGCGGCGGCGCGGTCGTTCCAGAGGCCGCCGTCGCAGCCGATGGCGTCCAGGAAGTAGTCCCAGTGCGTGATGTCGTCGAAGTTGATGATCGCTCCGAGGCCCCAGGCCTTGCGGAACTCCTCGGCGGGCGTGTCGTTCGAAGTGAACATGATCTTGTCGCCGACGTTGCCGACCTTTTCGGCGAGCACGAGTTCGGCCATGGACGAGCAGTCGCTGCCGAAGTCGAACTCCTGCAGCAGCTTCATCAGGTGCGGATTCGGCGCGGCCTTCACGGCGAAATATTCGCGGAAGCCCTTGTTCCAGGAGAAAGCCTTCCGCAGGCGCTTGGCGTTATCGCGAATCGCCTTGGCGTCGTAGATATGGAACGGGGTCGGCCACTTCGCCGCGATCTCTTCGAGTTTGGCCTTGTCGAACGGTAGTTTACGCATAGTCAATCCTTCCTTTCATAATATTATATCAAAAAGCGGCGCATCCGGCTCATCGGCGGTTGAGAAGTTTGAGAGGTTTGAGAAGTTGCAGCAACCCTCTCGAACTCTTGTCTCCGACTAAACGAGAGGTTTGAGAGGTTTATGGAAGCAATCTCAAAATTCCTCGTTCCTCGTGACGGCGACGCAAGCGGTCACAAGCCACCCGAAACCGACAATAACCCACTTCATGCCACCACCTTGACACTTTTAAACGCTTGTTGTAAACTCTCTTCATCATGTGTATGGAACGCAAAGCCCATTCGATGAAGCGCCGCTGCTTCTGCCACGACTACTACGAGCGCGGCATCTATATGATTACGCTCGAAGTCGAAGGTCGTCAGCCGATTCTCGGCAAGCTGGTCGGCGAGCGTGTCGACCCGAGCGAACTGGGCCGAGCCGTTGCCGACTGCTGGCGGCAGATCCCGCGCTTTCACCCCGAGGTCTCGCTCATCGAAAGCGCCGTCATGCCCGACCACTTCCACGGGCTGCTCTTCGTTCGCGAGCGCATGGCCCGCCACCTCGGCGAGGTCGTCAGGGGCTTCAAAATCGGCTGTACCAAGGCCTATCGGGCACTTTTGGCCAGAGACCAAGCGAGCGCGGGCTCCCCGTCCGGTGCTGGCGCCAGGTCCGGTGCTGGAGCCAGGTCCGGTGCTGGAGCCATACATGGCGCCACACCCGACACCCGGCTCTTCGCCGAGGGCTACCACGACCGAATTCTCCTTCGCCGCGGGCAGCTTGAGGTTCTCATCAACTACATTCGAACCAACGCCAAGCGGCTCGCGATCATTCGCAGCCACCCCGACTTCTTCACCCGCCTCAACTCGCTCAAAATCGAGGGGCGAACCTACGCGGCTTACGGCAACCCCTTTCTGCTCAACCAGCCCGACCGCCTGCAGATCCAATGCTCGCGACGGCTCACCGCCGATGAAATCGCCGCCCAGTGCGAAACGCTGCTTAACAAGGCCGAGCGCGGCGCGGTTCTCGTCTCGCCCTGCATCAGCCCCGGCGAAAAGGAAATCGCCCGCGCCGCCCTGGCGGAGGGTCTTCCCCTGATCGTACTCCTTGAAAACGGCTTCGCCCCGAAGTTCAAGCCCTCCGGACGTTACTTCGACGCCTGCGCCAACGGCAAGCTGCTCATGCTCGCCCCCTGGCCCCATCACTTCGAAAAGCGCGCCATCACCCGCGCCCAATGCCTCGCGCTCAACGCCATGGCCCAGGGAATCTGCGACCCAAACGCCGCCTGCGATTTACCCACCTGCTAACGCGACGTTGCGTTCAACCGGACCTTCATGAAAAACATCTTGGCCGTCGATGCCGCCGGACCGGCCGTGAACTTCACCCGGCCACCGACCGGATCGGCAAACTTGACGTCCACTTTGTCGGCGGAGAATCCAGCCGGATTCAACTCGCTCGCGCCTTCCAGTCCAAACACCTTCTTGAGGTTCTCCTTTGTCGCTTCGGAGCCGACCGTAATTCCCTCGACCGACACCGTGAAATCGAACTTGCCGGCTTCGGCCGAAGGTTCAAAGCCCTTAACCTTCAGGTCTGCGTCCGTCGGAGCCGTCGCCAGAAGCTTCTCCTGACCTCGCACTTTTTGCTTACAACC
>JAZQPI010000026.1:0-9982 GCA_045628545.1 Kiritimatiellia bacterium | reverse complement strand
GCCGTCTGCACCCGAAGTCGGGCATTTGTCCGCCTAAGGTGTGGGTGGTGATTGGGATGAAGTCGTAACAAGGTAACCGTTGGGGAACCAGCGGTTGGATCACCTCCTTTCTAAGGAGACATCCTCCGGCGCCTTCGGGCGTGGGAGGAGAAGGTGAAGACGTCCGCGCAAGCGGACGGGCATCAACAAAGTTCCGCGCAAACGTCTCTGTTCCGTTTCTCTTCCTGAGAGACAATGGGCTTGTAGCTCAGTTGGTTAGAGCGCGTCCCTGATAAGGACGAGGTCACAAGTTCGATTCTTGTCAGGCCCACCAGTTTCCGCGATTACCTTCAGGGGGTATAACTCAGTTGGTAGAGTGTCTGCTTTGCAAGCAGAATGTCGCCGGTTCGAATCCGACTACCTCCACCAATTTTAGTTATCAGGCATCTGTATTCAATGGATGTGGTGTAAGATGATGGCATGTTCCCGGTTCCCGAAATGACCAATGGGTTTGATATGCGTGTTGTCGTTGCGGCGCACAAGCCGTATTCGATGCCGGACGATCCGGTTTATCTGCCGGTCCAGGTCGGTTCGGCGGGACGGGGGTCGATAGGCTTTATCCGCGATGACGATGGCCCGAACATCAGTGCGCGGAACGCCAACTGGTGTGAGCTGACGGGACTTTATTGGGCGTGGAAGAATTTGGATGCCGCTTTCGTCGGGCTGGTTCACTATCGGCGGCATTTCCGCGGATGTGGCGGAGGCATTGCGACTGGTGAGGAACTGGCGGCTGCGCTCGCAACGTGTGACGTCATCTTGCCGAGACCGCGTCGCTATTTCATTGAGACGACATACTCGCAGTATATCCATGCGCATCATGCTGCAGATTTAGACGTAACGCGGCAGATCCTGATCGAGCGGCACCCAGATTTCGTTGTCCACTTCGACGCGGTGATGAAGGCGCGGAGCGGACATCGGTTCAACATGTTCATCATGCGGCGAGAGCTTTTCGATGCTTACTGCACCTGGCTTTTTGATATTCTCTTCGAACTGGAGCGTCGGCTCGACATTTCGTCCTATTCGGTTAATGACGCTCGGGTGTTTGGATTTGTTTCTGAGCGGCTACTGGATGTCTGGCTTCGCCGCCGGGCGGAAAACGGACCGTTGCGCGTACAGGAGTTGCGCGTCCTTCACTTGGAGAGTCAGCACTGGCCGCGGAAAGCATTGGCGTTCTTGAGGCGAAAGTTTTGTGCACGTCGGCTCCCTTTGTGGTAGAATATTCAGAATATTCGGGTTTGGAAAGAGAGGTAAGAATGTTTCCGCTGAAATTGGAAGAACCGCTGGTCGTTTTCGACATCGAGTCGACTGGACTGAGCACGCGCAGGGATCGCATCATCGAGCTGGCGGCCGTAAGGGTGAATCCGGACGGTTCGGAGGAGTCGCGCTGCTGGCTGCTTAATCCGACAATCCCCATTCCGCCCGAGACGACGGCCATCCACGGCATCGACGACGCGACGGTGCGCGACTGCCCGACCTTCGCCGACCGGGCGGAGGAGATTTTCGAGTTCTTCCGGGGCTGTTCGCTCGGCGGCTTCAATTCCGACCGCTTCGACATCCCGTGCCTGGAGGAGGAGTTCGCGCGCGTCGGCATGAACTTCGGCTCGTCCGCCCGCAAGCACATCGACGTGCAGCGCATCTACCACCGTCAGGAGCCGCGCGACCTGACGACGGCCGTGCGGTTCTACCTCGGCCGCGAGCACGAGGGGGCGCACGGAGCCGAGGCCGATGCCCGCGCTACGCTTGACGTCCTCAAGGCGCAGCTGGCGAAATATCCCGACCTGCCGAAGGACGACGCGACGCTTGACGGCTACCTCGTTCCGCGCGATCCGCTCAACGCCGACCGCATGGGGCTTTTGCGCTGGCAGGACGGGGAGCTGTGCGTCAACTTCGGCAAGAAGAAGGGCGAAAGCCTCTCGCGACTCCTCATCAAGGAGCCGAACTTCCTCCGCTGGATTGTCAAGGGCGACTTCGACACCGAAGTGCGCATGATCGTGCAGGATCTTCTCGAAAACGGCCGGCTGCCACCCGCTCCGCCGAAGCCTAAGTGCTGATCTGCCGCGGTGCCGCCCGGAACCCGTCCGTATTTCCGTCGCGGCAGACGGGGCGTGGCATTTTTTGGTATAATAGTAGGCGAATATGAAATCGCACTTTCTCTTGTCGGCCGCCGTGCTGGCCGTTGCCTCTGCCGCGTTCGGCAGCGGATTCTCCCTTTATGAGCCGTCGACCGTGAGCCACGCGATGGGCGGGGCCCTCGTGGGCCGCGCGATGGACGCTTCGGCGAACTACAACAACCCCGCGACGCTGACGGACCTCACGAACATCGAGGTCACGGTCGGCTTCGTCACCGAGCATCCGCGCTGCCAGGTGCGCGTCATGCGCAACCATGTCGGGATGGGCGACCAGAACATGGATCCGGGGCTCTTCTGGCTGCCGCACTTCCAGCTGGCGGTGCCGCTGCCGTACGGCTTCGCCTTCGGTCTCGGCGGCAGCGCCGAATACGGTCTCGGGACGCTGTACGACGACAACTGGGCGATGGACTGGAACACGCGTCAGACGGACGTCCAGGGCTATGTGCTCAACCCCAACCTCGCCTACAAGATCACCGACAGCTGGTCGCTCGGCCTCGGCGCGCGCTGGCTCTATTTCGACTTCGAGCAGACGAAGGACCCCATCACCCCCTCGGGCCCGGTCGCCTACCGGATGAAGGGCGACAACCGCTTCGAATCCGTCGGCTGGCAGGTCGGCATGAAGTACGACATCCTCGACAACCTTTCAGTCGGCGTCGTCTACAAGGCGCCGATCGAGGTGAACGTGCGCGGCACGAGCTCGGCGCGGCCGCTGAACACGACGCTGGCCAACGCCGCCACGGCCATGGCCCTGTGCGGTTCTGCCGACGCGAGCCTGACGCTGCCGCAGTCCGTCTCCGCCGGCGTCAACTGGGACATCACGCCGAAGTGGCATCTCGGCTTCGCCGCGTCGTGGACGCAGTGGTCGGAGTTCGACACGCTCGTGTTCAACGTCAAGCCGCAGCGCAACCCCGTCAAGCTCCAGTGGAACGACACCTGGCGGGCTTCGCTGGGCGCCGCCTACGATTTCGCCGACGACTGGACGGCCATGATGTCCTACACCTTCGACATGGACTGCTGCCTTGACGGCAAGCAGGACTCCGCGATGCTGCCGCCCGCGCACCGCAACATCCTCGGCGCCGGCCTGCGCTGGCGGTGCTGGCGCGGCCTGGAGCTGGCGCTCTCCTACGCCTGCATCTTCACGGACGGCGGCTCGATGGACACGGCCGACGCGGCCGGCAACGACTATCATCTCGAAACCTGCCGCGGCTTCTGCCATGCGGCCGGCTTCTCCGTCACCTACCGCTTCTGAACGCTTCAAGAAAGGAAAAGATCATGTCTCTCAACATCGTCACCGAAATCGACAACCGCGTTCCCGTGCGGAACGTGCTGATGAGCGTCAGCGACAAGACGGGGCTCGAAGCCTTCGTCCCCGCGCTGGTGAAGGCCTGCCCGGGCGTGCGGATCTACTCGACCGGCGGAACCTACAAGAAGGTGCGCGAGATCCTCGGCGCCGACGCGGACAAGACGCTGGTCGCCGTTTCCGACTACACCGGCCAGCCCGAAATGCAGGGCGGCCTCGTGAAGACGCTGGACTTCAAGATCTACCTCGGGCTCCTCTCCGAGAAGTACAACGACGCGCACCAGGCGGACCTCCGCCGGCTTTCGGCGCAGCCGATCGACATGGTCGTCGTCAACCTCTATCCCTTCCGCGAGACGGTCGCGAAGCCGGGCGTCACGCCGGAGATGGCCCGCACCAACATCGACATCGGCGGCCCGTGCATGGTCCGCGCGTCGGCGAAGAACTACCTGCGCGTCGCCTCGGTGACGGATCCGCTCGACTATCCCGGCCTCGTGCAGGAGCTTTCGTCCCATGACGGCACGCTCGGGCTCGACACGCGCTTCCGCCTGATGAAGAAGGCGTTCTCCCACACCGCGGAGTACGACGCGGCGATCGCGAAGTTCTTCACGACCCGCACGTGGGACGAGGTCGACGCGACCTACTCCCAGCACTGAGACCGTCCGAAATGCTGTTCGAGGCCTTCAGGCAGATGCGCAGCGAACGCCCCCGCGAGGCGGCGTTCCTCATCGCGTCCGGCGACCGGTCGCTGCCGATCTCCTGGCGTCAGTTCACGGACGACATCGACGCTGTGGCCTATCTCATCCGCAGTCACGTGCCCGGCTCGGTCATCGGCATCCTCGGGGAGAACTCCTACGAGTGGATGGTCGTCCACGCGGCCGTCCTCTTCTCCGGGGCGACGGTCACGCCGATCGACGCCAACCTGACGGTCGCGGAAATCGTCGAGCGGCTGAAGTTCGTGAAGGCGAGCGCCCTCGTCTATTCGGCGCTCAACGCCGAGAAGGCCAAGGCGGTCGCGCGGCTCTGCCCGGGCCTCGGCACGGGCGGGTTCGGCACCCGCAAGACGGACGGCTATCTCGACCGCGCCCGCGCCGCGCTGGCGAATGGCGGTTCGATCTGGGACGGCGAATTCGACGAAGCGATGCGCCGGCGGATGGCGATGCTCGTGTTCACTTCGGGCACGACCTCGCGTCCGCGGGGTGCGGAACTGACCGTTGAGGCGATCGAGACCTTCTGCGCCTGGGCCGGCGAATGTCTGCCGATGAAGCCCGGCGACCGTTCGCTGATGCTGCTGCCGCTCCACCACATCTTCGGCGTGTGCACGGCGTACCTCATGCTGGCGCGGGGCGTGGCGCTGGGGGTCTGTCCGGACTTCCGCCGCATCTACGACGCGTTCGTGCGCTTCCGCGCCAACTACGCCTTCCTCGTTCCGGCCCTGGCGGAGATCCTCGCGCAGAAGATCCAGCAGAAGGCGTCGTCGGCCGAAGCGGCCCTCGGCCAGCCGATCGACTGGATACTCGTCGGCGGAGCGGCGCTGCCGCGGCGCACGTACGAGCACCTGACGGCGCTCGGCGTGAAGATGGTGACGGGCTACGGGCTGACCGAGACCTGCGCGGCGTATTCCATCACGCCGGTCGCTGGCGATCCGCACGTCGGCGCGCAGGGCCAGGTCACGCACGCGCCGGGCATGGAGACGGCGGTCTCCGACTCGGGCGAACTGTTGATCCGCGGGCCGGCGGTGATGAAGGGCTATTTCCGCGAGCCGGAGCGGACCGCGGACGCGATCGACGCCGAGGGCTGGTATCATACGGGCGACATCGGGCGGATCGACGCGGACGGCTTCGTCTGGATCACCGGGCGCGCGTCGCGCACGATCGTCCTGTCCTCCGGCAAGAAGATCGCCCCCGAGGAACTGGAGGAGAAGCTCCTGTCCCTGCCGGGCGTGCTGGAGGTGGTGGTCACCGGCGAAGGCGAGACGCGCGACATCCGCGCCGAGGTCTTCGCGTCCGTCTCCGAGACGACCGTCCGGCGCTCGATCGGCGAGCTGAACCTGCTGCTGCCGGTCTACAAGCGCATCAAGACGGTGGTGGTGCGGACGGAGCCGTTCCCGCGCACCTCGTCCGGAAAGATTCGCGTGGGTTGATTGACGGACGGACGATTTGGTATAATCTTATAAAAGGTTTCACAACACAAAAGCAAGAAAGCGGAGGCAGACAATGGGTGAAGTTATCGGTGCGGGCGAGTTGCACAAGGGCGTGAAGCTCCTGATTGACGGCGAGCCTTGGGAAATCACGGAGTTCTCGTTCGCGAAGCCGGGCAAGGGCCAGGCGATCTACAACTGCAAGCTCCGCAACATGGTGACCGGCGGCGGGCAGACGAAGAGCTACCGTTCGGGCGACAAGTTCGAGAAGCCCGAACTCCTGCAGATGTCCGTCACCTATTCGTACGACGACGGCCAGGCGTTCGTGTTCACGGACGAGAACTTCGAGGAGATCCGCGTCTCCTACGACGTCATGGGCGACAAGAAGTACTTCCTGATGGACGAGATGGAGGTCAAGGCCCTGTTCTTCAACGACAAGGTCATCGGCGTCGACCTGCCCGCGCTCGTCGAGCGCAAGGTCATCAAGGTCGAGCCGGGCGTCAAGGGCAACACGGCGTCGGGCAAGGTGACGAAGCCGGCCACGGTCGAGGGCGGCTACCAGCTCGCCGTCCCGCTGTTCATCAACGAGGGCGACGTTATCCGTATCAACACCGAGAGCGGCGAATACAACGACCGCACCGCGACGAAGTGAGAGTCGTCGTCAAGGTCGGTACGCACGCCATCGCGGCGAAGACGGGGCGTCCGGACTACGCGGCGCTCCGTCGTCTTGTCTCCCAGCTCTGCCGGCTGCGCAAGGACGGGCACGAGGTGATCTTCGTCTCCTCGGGCGCGGTTGCCGCCGGCGTGGAGGCCATGGGGCTGAAGTCCCGCCCCTCCGACGTCAACGACGTCCAGATGTGCGCCGCCGTCGGTCAGGCGCGGTTCATCTACGAGTACGAGCGGCTGTTCGCCGCCCATGACATCCAGATCGGCCAGCTGCTGCTGACGCACTACGATTTCGAGGACCGCCGCCGCTCGCAGAACGTCCGCAAGGCGCTCGAACGGCTCGTCGCGCGGCGGATCGTCCCGATCGTCAACGAAAACGACGTCGTGGCCGACGAAGAGCTCAAGGGCCAGACGTTCGGCGACAACGACTGGCTGTCGTTCCTGATCGCCAAGCTCGTCCGCGCCGACGCGCTCGTGCTGCTGACGACGGTGGACGGGCTGCTGGACGCGGACGGTCGCCGCATCCCCGAGGTCGCGAACCTCCGCGGCGTTTCGCGGCTCGTGCGTCCGGGCGAGAAGGGGAATCTCTCTAAGGGCGGGATGGACTCGAAGCTCCGCTCGGTCAAGGCGGCGGTCTCCGCCGGCATCGACACCTGGATCGCCAACGGCCGCAGGCCGGCTCTGCCGCAGCTGCTGGCCGGCAAGCCCGTCGGGACGTTCTTCCCGGGCTCGGCGCTCTGACGCTTTTCCGGAGGGCGGCGATGAAGGTCGATTCGATTCTCGAAACTCTGGGCCGCACGCCGCTGCTGCGGATTTCGCCGCGGCTGAACGCGACGCGGGCGAACGTCTACGCGAAGGTGGAGTCGTTCAATCCCGGCGGCAGCGCGAAGGACCGCGTGGCCGTCGCGATGATCGAAGCGGCGGAGCGCCGCGGCGAACTCAAGCCCGGCGGCACGGTCATCGAGCCGACGAGCGGCAACACCGGCATCGGCCTCGCGCTGGCCGCGGCCGTCAGAGGCTATCGGATGGTCCTCGTCATGCCCGACACGATGAGCGCCGAGCGCATCCGCCTGGCGAAGGCCTACGGCGCGGAAGTCGTGCTGACGCCGGGCGCGGCGGGGATGAGCGGCTCGGTCGCGCGCGCCGAGGAGCTCCGCCGGGAGCTGCCGAACGCGATCGTCGCCGGACAGTTCGACAACCCCGCCAACGCCGCCGCCCACGAGCGCACGACCGGTCCCGAGATCTGGGAGGACCTCGGCGGCGAAGTCGCCGCGTTCGTCGCCGGGGTCGGCACCGGCGGAACCCTCACCGGCGTCGGAAGGTTTCTCCGGAGCCGCTGCCCGTCCGTGCGCCTGGTCGCGGTCGAGCCGGACACGTCCCCGCTGCTGTCGAAGGGCGTCGCGGGCCCTCACCGGCTCCAGGGCATCGGCGCCAACTTCGTGCCGGGCGTCCTCGACCGGTCGCTGATCGACGAGGTCGTGACGGTCTCGGCGGTAGATGCGTTTCAGACGGCCCGCGGTCTGGCGGCCCGCGAAGGGGTCCTGTGCGGCATCTCGTCCGGCGCGGCGCTGTTCGCCGCGCTGAAGGTCGCCGCGCGTCCGGAGTTCGCGGGGCGCAACGTCGTCACGCTGCTGCCCGACACGGGCGAGCGCTATCTTTCCACCGGTCTGTTCAACGCGGAAGAGGAGGTCTGACATGTTCAAGCGGTTCTTTTCGAGTCTGTGGCGGATTCTCAAGTCCTTCGGCACCAGCTTCGTCGGCACCAAGTGCTCGCTGCACGCCGCCGGGCTGACGTATTTTTCGCTGCTGTCGATGATCCCCATCCTCTGCTGCGTCCTGGTGCTCGCCAAGGCCTGTCATGTGGACGAGTTCGCGCGGCGGGAGATCAACGGACGCATCGACGCGTTCATCACCAATATCGAGCACGGGCAGGACGACGACCTCGCGCAGCTCACGGCGAAGAGCGAGGAGGAGCGGGAGAAGAAGCGCATCGCCGCCGAGGAGTTCGCCAAGACGGCGCGTAACGTCTCCAACGAGCTGTTCGCGCGCATCGACAAGTTCGACGTCGGGACGTTCGGATGGATCGGCTTCGGGCTTCTGCTTTGGACGGCCATTTCGTCGCTGGGGATGGTCGAGATCAGCTTTAACGAGATCTGGGATGTTCCCAAGCCGCGGCCGATCTGGAAGCGCGCCTACGTCTACCTGTTCATCCTGATCGTCATGCCCGTCCTGGCCGCCGTGGCGCTGTCGCTGCCGGTCCTGAACGTGGTCAAGGACGTTATCCAGGCGACTATGGGTTCGACGGTGCTGACGCGCTGGGCGGGCGACGGACTGATCTGGCTGCTGGACTCGTGGGTATTCCGCCTCGTCGTGACGCTCGCGACCTCTTCGCTGGCGTTCGGGTTCTTTCTCTGGACGATGCCGAACTGCCGCGTGCGCTTCCGCTGCGCCTGGTTCGGCGGCCTGCTGACGGCGGGGGTCTTCTTCGGCTGGCTGAAGGCCTGCGCGGTGGCGCAGGTCGGCATCGCCAAGTCGTCGGCGCTTTACGGTTCGTTCGCGATGCTGCCGATCGTCCTGGCCTGGCTTTACATGAGCTGGCAGATCGTCCTGGCGGGCGCGTGCATGACCCATGCGATTGAGAAGGAGAGAAGCAAGTGAAGATTCTGATCACGGGCGGAAAGGGCATGTTGGGCCGGACGCTGCAGCGCCGGCTGGCGGAGCACGAACTGATCGTCGCCGACCTGCCTGAATGGGACATCACCGACGCCGCGGCGTTTGCCGAGAAG
Source organism: Kiritimatiellia bacterium (assembly GCA_045628545.1). Lineage (GTDB taxonomy): Bacteria > Verrucomicrobiota > Kiritimatiellia > RFP12 > UBA1067 > UBA1067. The sequence continues at coordinate 925 of JAZQPI010000026.1, read as the reverse complement.
ACGCGCGCGGTCGCGCCGGACCTGATCGTCCACTGCGCGGCGATGACCAAGGTCGACGACTGCGAGACGCGCCGCGAGCTGGCGTTCAAGCTGAACGAGGAGGGTACGCGCAATGTGGCCATCGCGGCGCGGGACTGCGGCGCGCGGCTGATCGCGATCTCCACCGACTACGTCTTTTCGGGCGAGTCGGCCGACGAGTCCTGGGAATGGTCCGAGACGGACGAACCGCGTCCGCGCACGGTCTACGGGGCCTCGAAGTTCGCGGGCGAGCAGGCAGTCGAGTCCGTCTGGCCCGATCATTCGGTCATCCTGCGCATCGCCTGGCTCTATGGCAGCGGCGGCCCGAGCTTCGTCCACACGATGGCGAAACTCGGCGCCCAGGAGGGGGCGCCGCTCAAGGTCGTCAACGACCAGCGCGGCAATCCGACCTCGACGGACGCGGTGGCGGACGCGATCCGTTTTCTGATCGGCAAGCCCGAGGTGAGCGGCGTCGTCCACGGCACGTGCGAGGGCGTCTGCACCTGGTACGACCTGACGGTGGAGCTGTTCCGCCAGCTGGGGCTCCGGCGCGAAGTCGTGCCGTGCAGCACCGAGGAGTATCCGCGCCCGGCGCCGCGGCCGCACAATTCGGCGCTGCGCAAGACGGTGCTGAACCTGCTCGGCTACCGCACGCCGACCTGGCAGGAGGCGCTCAGCGCCTTCGTCGCGTCCGAGTTCCGTTGCAATATTCCCCGCCTTATTGCGTGTCGCGAAGGCGACTTGTCAACGAAATAAAATTTCTTGTGGTACTCGGTCAGTCAATACCGCTGGCGCGGTTTTGACCGACCTCGGCATCTGAGCATCTGAGCAAAAGTGCATCTGAGCATTTTCGAATGGTCGAGTCCGAAGCCGCAGTCGAGCTTCAGACGTTTCCCATTGGCTGAAA
>JAZQPI010000025.1:0-24075 GCA_045628545.1 Kiritimatiellia bacterium | reverse complement strand
TCGGACGACTATCTCGGCGAATGGTCGTCAGAAGTCTGGCAAACACGCGCAAACATTGGCTTGCGCTGCATCCACCATTTTAAACGAGCGAGAACGGCAAGGTCAAATTCCTGATAACCCAGAACTATTGATAACCGAAGGCCGCGAGACGCCGACGGTACGGTGGGGGCAGCAAGCGTACTACAACAAGAATTGCAACAACCACTAAAAAACACCCTCCAGCGCGTGGGGTGGGACCGACTGGCGCACGAGAGCACGCGACGACGAATCTGACGACCGCGGCGTCAAGCGAAGATCCGGGTCAGGCCGAGTTCCTTGGCGGCGAGGACGAAAACCGGCGCTGGCACCGCAGAGAGTTCGGCGACGAGACGTCCGAGGTATTCGCCGTACTCGGCGTCAGATTCGTCGTCGCGCGGGGTGCGTAAGCCGATGAACGACAGGGCCGCGTCCGCGGAGTTCTGGGCGAGGGCGTGCGTAAACGGTTGGCCGCCAGTGTCAAGAATGCGCGTTTCGGCCTCGATCCGCGCTTGCGCGAGGAATTCCGACAGGTGCTTTTTGGCATCCTCGACGGTGCGGTTGTGAATCAGCATGTTGACGCGCGGCACTAACTGCTTCCAGTCCTCGTCGCGTCGCAGGAGCAGCGCCAGGGCGAGCATCAGCGCACCGTTGTCGCCGCCGCCGCGCCACCAGACGTCCAGATGCCGACCGCCGGTGTTGTCCGCAGCCGGACCGGCGAGGATGACGTTACGCTGTTCGCGCACCGCGGTCCGGATGAGCCGGGCGAAGGAGACGAGGTGCGAGGGCTCCGGCAGTCCGAACAAAAGCGTGTTCGGCGTAATGGGGCCGAAGCCGTAGGATCTGACGGTCTCGGCGATTCCCGTCCAAACGTCTTCAGCGGGCCGCAGGCGCGGCTGCAGCTCGAGGTCGATGGCGGAGCTGGCGCGCAAGACGGCGTTTTCGAGCGACTTCCGGTCCGTCGGATGCTCGCCGCCGGGCAGGATGCTCGCCAGCGTCACGAGGCTGCGTCCGCCGGAAATGCCGCGGGCGAGGGTGAGCAGACGGGTGTTCTGGATCGGCAGGCGGGAGAAGATCAGGAGGTTCGGGCGCCAGTTGCGTTCGGCGTGCCGATCGCCCGCCAGCCGGCGGAGCGCGAAGCGCACGAGCGCGGCGAGCAGTCCGGTCCGGACGTCGCCGAACTGGACGCGCAGCTGTCGGCGTTTGATCAGGGCGTAGATGCCGGCCTCGCAGGAGAGCGCGATGATGGACCAGCCTGGGCTGATCATGAACATCGCGCCCAGGCAGCCGGCGAAGCCGACGACCGGGAGGAGGGCGGGGATGCGGAAGGTCGGCCGCCACGAGGGGTTGGCGAGCAGCGTTTCGGCGGCGGCGGCGAAGTTCAGCAGCGCGTAGGTCGAGAGGTTGAACATCGTGAGGACGGGCGCGAGGACGTTGATGTCGCCGATCGCGATACCGACGGCCGCGACCCCGAAGCAGATCGCCGAGGAGAGCAGCGGATCGTCGGTGGCGCCGAACCCCTTGCCGAAGAAGCGGGGCAGGATGCGGTCGCGGGCGAGCGCCTGCAGGACCCTCGGGGCGCAGAGGAAACTGCCGACGGCGCTGGAGAGCGTCGCCGCCCAGACGCCGACAAGCACGAGCGTCGGCCAGCGGGCGCACTTCTGCATGATCATCGTGTCGGCCCTGAGCCAGTTCGCGTCGCCGACGAAGGCGTTCATGACGACCGGGACGGCGGTGTAGACGACATAGCCCGTCAGTACCGCGGCAATCGTGCCGAGGGGAATCGAACGCCGCGGATCCTTCAGGTCGCCGGACATGCCGAGGCCGGAGAGGATGCCGGTGACTGCGGGGAAGAAGACGGCGAAGACCGGCCAGAAGCCGAGAGGGGACGGCGCGGCAACCGGACCGTCCGGCGGCAGCGGCGCGCGGCCGGCGAAGAACGAGACGAGCGAGAGCCCGATCGCCGCCATGATGAAGTACTGGGATTTGAGCGCGATGTCGGCAGAGAAGGTCGAGAGGACGGCGAGTGCGCTCAGCGTGACGAGTCCGACGGTCCGCACGTCCCAGCCGCTGACGACCGGGAGTCCGGACTGCGTCAGCGCCTCGGCGAAACCGGCGACATAGAACGAGACGCCGATAGCCTGTGAGAGCGCGAGGGGGAGTCCGAGCGCGGCTCCGGACTCGACGCCGAGCGAGCGCGACAGCATGAAGTAGGCGCCGCCGCCCTTCATTCGCATATTGGTGGCGAGGGTCGAAATGGACAGCCCGGTCAAGAAGGTGATGGCGCTGCCGATCGCGACGAGCGCGAGCGAGCCGACGAGGCCGACATTGCCCAGCACCCATCCGAAGCGCAGGTACATGACGACGCCGATGATCGTGAGGATGCTGGGGGTGAATACGCCCTGGAACGTGCCGAAACCGTATCCGCCGCTTTGCTGAGTGTCTGGTCGCGAACCGTCGTTGTCCATAGTGTCCCTCCCAATGTGTCCGGAGTCTATCTTATCAAAAAACCGAGGTCGGGACAACTCCGAGGGCAATCCGGCCCCAGTAATTGAAAGTTGTATAATGTGGTTTAAAAATGGTATAATGGACGGAGTGATGCGGAGTGTATAATTAAGGAGGCGTGCGTGATCAGCGGGCGTAGTTCAGGTCAGAAGTCAGCGTCGGTAAATCGATCGTCCGGTCGGTTCGCCTTGATTGTCGTCGCCTTTGTCGTCGTGCTGGGGGGGCTGATTTGGTTGGTCGCTTTGTCGAACAAAGAACCAGACGGCGGCACTGCGAACGAGGATAGGGGCCGTAAAATCAAGGAGGCGACGCCGAGTCTGGCCTCGGCTGCTCAGGAGTCGGTCGAACAGGAAGTGGCCGAGGAAAAGCCGACCAAGCCCAAGTCGCTTACGGTCAACGGGCGCACCCATCCCGATTTCATACCTATTGGCATTCAGCGGATGCGGAAGAAAGTGCACAACGTGCGTACGAATAACGTCGCCAGGATGGGACCGCAGCCGTTCAGCAATGCGACCGAACAGGTGCTGGTGCAGATCTTTATGCGTGATCTTGGCGATCCGCCGCCGCCGGAGACGATGCTTAATCTTCCCGAGCGCGAGCGCAAGAACTTGATCGGGCTGCTTGTCTCGAAAACGGAGATCACCGATGATGATTCCGAGGAACTGGCGGTCGGCAAGGAGATTTTGCAGGAGGCGAAGGTGGAGATGCTGCGCTATCTCAAGGATGGCGGAACGGCCGACGAGTTCCTTCAGTTCTATTACGACAAGCTCGAAAAGGCCTATGAAGAGCGCAAGACGGCTAATGTCCTGCTGATGAAAACGGTCAGGGAGGAGCCGGAGATCGCCGTTGAATTTGCCGAAAAAATCAATGAGGGCCTGCGAGCCAAGGGAATCAAGGAGATTGCCTTGCCGCCGCAATTTCTAAAGCGAATCGAGGGGGAATGAAAATGAAAGCACTTCTCTTTGCCGTGTGCGCTGTCGGCGCTCTGGCCACCCTTGGCCAGGAGGGCGTCCCGAAAAAGTCGCCGTCCGACATGACGCCAGAAGAACTCGCGGCGCGAAAGCAGCGAATCGAAAAGGTCCTTTATGAAAGGACCGGCGGACAGATTGTCAAGCCGGGGACCATGTCTGGCAAGGTCGTTTTCGCGAATGCCCAGAACCGGGTCGCGGAGGCGGTGATTCAAAAGGACGCAGCGTTTATTGCCAAGGCATTGAAGATTCAGATAGACGCGGTCAAGGGGAATCCGGTCGGGGTGACGAACGCCGATGCGGAATTGGAGCGGCTCGGGGCGCAGGTCGGAGTGTTTATCGTGGACGACGAGAAGGATCCCCACGCCTTGCTCCTTGCGCCTGAATCGCGTTGGGCGATTGTCAATGTCGCACCGCTTGCGGCGGATGGCGCGACGGGGGAAAAGCTCGCTGGACGTCTTCGTAAGGAAATCGGACGGGGATTTGGTTTGGCTTCGGGCGCGTTCAATTCGAAGTTCGAGTGGACGATTTTGGGGCCGGTTACGAAAGCAAGGGACCTTGATCGCATCCCGGAGTATTATTTGACGGCCGATATCCAGCCGCGAATCATGCCCTATCTCGCCGAGTTGGGCGTGAGGCCCTATGAGTTGAAGACCTATCGCCGCGCCTGCGTTGAGGGCTGGGCCCCCGATCCTACCAATGATGTCCAGAGGGCGATCATGGAGTCGGTGCGCTCGGAGAAGGAGCGGGGGCCGGCCAATGGTCTGAAGATCGTTCCGCCGAAGAAGTGAAGTACAGTTACGCCTATAAGACTAGTGACGGTGTCCGACATGAGGCCTGGGTAGAAGCGTCGTGTCGAGAGGAGGTCTTTGCTCTTTTGAGGGCGAAGGGCATAAGGGCCATTAAAGTCGTCGCGGCGGACGGGAGCAAGGCGAATGGCGAGGTGCGCGGCGTGCGCAAGCGGGTGTTTCTGACGTCTCTGGTCATTGCGGTTGTCGTCGTCGGGGCGGGTGCTTTTTACATTGGGAGGGAAGATCGTCGTCTGGACTCATCCGACACGGCCATTGCCGGAGTCACCAAGATCGCGGTCGCTCTGCCCCGTCAGGAGATTGCAGGGGATCGGAAGCGCTTGCTCGGGCTGTCGGATTCGCTATTCAGCTTCAAGGCCGAGCGTTTTCTTGCCAAGTTTGCGGAGCCGGGGATTGCCGTGCCCGCCTCCGAGTTGCCGTCGCCGGAAGACTTCATGGCATGCCTGGACGGGCAGATTCGCTATGCGGAAGGGGAACTTACCGAGGTGATAGACCTGAAGCGGATGGTCGTTGGGCTGAAGGAAGAACTCGCTGCCTATGTGAAGGGCGGTGGAAGCGTCGGGCAATATGTCCAGGAGCTCATTAAAAGGCAGAATATCGAAGTTGAGCGCAAGGAGAGTGCTAGACGGCATTTGAATGAGCTGCTGTCGGATGATGGGGAGATGGCGCTGCAAAGCGCCTACGATTATTATCTCAAGGCCAATGCGCAACTGCACGCAATGGGTATTGCGCCGTTGCCGATGCCGTACGAGCTGCAAAGCTACCAAAAGTCCGTCCTGCCATAGCGCACCGCGCCTGCCCATGACGGAATTGCCCCCGCCTCTTGTTGCTGAAATATGATATAATAGGCGGTTTACGAAGGAGAACAGAAATGGACGGGGAAGAGTTCGGTGGAAAATTGAAGGAAATGGCGGCGCGCATTCGCGAGATGCGCGGCATCATCGGCTATACCGAGGCGCAGATGGCGGAGCTGACGGGCGTTTCGGAAGCCGAGTACAAGGCGGTCGAGAGCGGGACGTCCGACCCGACTTTCAATTTCCTGCATCAGTGCGCGATTGCGTTCGGCGTGGACATCAACGCCCTTTTGGAAGGGGAGAGCGCCCATCTGAGCGGCTACACGGTGACGCGGGCGGGACAGGGTCCGCTGACCGCGCGCGAGCCGCACATGGAGATCCGCAACCAGGCCGCGATGTTCCGCGACCGTCTCGGCACGCCGTACTGGGTCACCTACAAGTTCGACCAGCGGCTGCTGGAACAGCCGATCGCCACGACGACGCATGCGGGACAGGAGTTCGACCTCGTCCTCAAGGGGTCGATGAAGGTGCGCGTCGGCGAGCACGTCGAGCTGCTGGAGGAGGGCGATTCGATTTTCTACAAGTCCTCGACGCCGCACGGCATGGTCGCCGCGACGCCGGCCGGCGTGACGTTCCTCGCGATGGTGATGGCCGGCAAGGACGGCGACACGCACCTCGGACTGGAGCAGATCCGTCCGAAGTCCGACCGGACGCCGCTGATCGTCGACCAGTTCGTCGACGTGCTGGAGGACGAGCGGGGCTGCCTTAAGCATATCCGCTTCAAGGACATCGAGAAGTTCAACTTCGCCTTCGACGTCGTGGACGCGATCGCGGCCAAGTATCCCGAGAAGCTGGCGATGCTGCATGTCTCCGACCACTTCACGGAGCGCCGCTTCACCTTCCGCGAAATCGCCGACATGTCGAACCAGATGGCGAACTACTTCCTTTCGCTCGGCATCGGCCGCGGCGACAAGGTCATGCTGGTGATGAAGCGCCACTACCAGTTCTGGCCGACGATCCTCGCGCTGCACAAGATCGGCGCGGTCGTGATCCCCGCGACGAGCCAGCTGCTGGAGCATGACTTCACCTACCGCTTCAAGGCGGCGGACGTGAAGGCGCTGATCTGCACGGCGGACGGCACGGTGGCCGAGCAGGCCGAGCTGGCCGAACGGGCGCTGGCGGCCGAGTCCCCCGCCGCGCCGAAGCTGCTGAAGCTGCTGGTGAACGGACGGCGCGAGGGCTGGCTCGACCTCGACCGCGAGTATGTTGGCTTCTCCCGCGTGTTCGGACGCCGTCCCGACTCGCCCGGCGGGAACGACCCCATGCTCATGTTCTTCACGAGCGGCACGACCGGCTACCCGAAGATGGCGCTTCACAGCTACAAGTACGCGCTGGGGCATTACGTGACGGCGAAGTACTGGCATCAGGTCGAACGCGACGGACTGCACTTCACGATCTCCGAGACCGGCTGGGCGAAGGCGATGTGGGGCAAGCTGTACGGCCAGTGGATGTGCGAGGGCGCGCTTTTCGTCTACGACTTCGCCCGCTTCCACGCCGAGAACATCCTGCCGATGTTCGCGAAGTACAAGATCACGACGTTCTGCGCGCCGCCGACCATGTACCGCATGCTCATCAAGGAGGACATCTCGAAGTACGACTTCAGTTCGGTCCATCACGCGACGACGGCCGGCGAGGCGCTCAATCCCGAGGTCTTCACCCAGTTCGCGAAGGCGACGGGCCTGCGCATCCACGAGGGCTTCGGGCAGACCGAGACGACGTGCGCGCTGGCCGTGCTGCTGGGCGATCCGCTCAAGCCCGGTTCGATGGGCAAGCCGATTCCCGACTACGGCATCGACCTGGTGGACGAGAACGGCAACTCCGTCCCGGCGGGCGAACACGGCGAAATCGTCATCCGGACGCCGCGGGAGAATCCGCACCCCGGCATCTTCATCGGCTATTACAAGGACCAGGAGAAGTCCGACTACGCCTGGCGGCAGGGGATGTACCACACCTGCGACCTCGCCTGGAAGGACGAGGACGGCTACTTCCACTACGTCGGCCGCGCCGACGACGTCATCAAGTCCTCCGGTTACCGCATCGGGCCGTTCGAGATCGAGAACGTCATCATGGAGCTGCCATACGTCGTCGAGTGCGGCGTGTCGGCCGCGCCGGATCCGGTCCGCGGCCAGGTCGTGAAGGCGACGATCAAGCTCGTCAAGGGCAAGGAGCCGACGGAGGAGCTGAAGAAGGAGGTGCAGGACTATGTCAAGACGCACACCGCGCCTTACAAGTACCCCCGCATCGTCGTCTTCAGAGACGAGCTGCCGAAGACGGTGACGGGGAAGATTCAGCGCAACCTGCTCTGAGACGGGAATGGTTGCAGGTTGAGAGTGCTGACGATTGTAGGTTGAAAGCAAGAAAGCAAAAGCAAGGAAAGAGGATGCGATGAAAAAGGCGATTGTCAATGGAATTGAGATTTCGGGAGAGGCCGTCGGTTTCGAGCTCGACCGGCTCGTGCGGTTCTACATGAGCCACGGCATGACGATGGAGGAGATCAAGACGAACCTGCCCAAACTGGAGGAGAAGGCCCTCGAGCAGGCCATCGGCGCACGACTCCTTCTCGACCGCTCCGCCCAGGTCGATATCCCCGTCACGGCCGCGGACGTCGACGCCGAAGTCCAAAAGGTCGTAACCCAGGTCGGCGGCGAGGAGAACTACCGCAAGGCGCTCGCGGCGCAGAAGGTCTCCGAAGCCGACTTCCGAAAAGAGCTGGAGAAAGGCGTCCGCGTCAACTTCCTCGTCAACCAGGCCTGTGCGCACGTGCCGGATCCGACCGAGGCCGAGGTCGAGGCGTTCTTCACGGCACATAAGGACGAGTATGTCGTGCCCGAGCAGGTCCTTTGCCAGCACATCCTCGTCAAGGTGAACGACAGCGACCTGCCCGAGGTCAAGACCGCCGCGTTCGAGAAGATCTCCGCCATCCGTGCGCGCATCGCCGCCGGCGGCGATTTCGCAGAAGAGGCCAAGAAGAATTCGGACTGCCCGTCCGGCCAGGAAGGTGGTTCTTTGGGCTGGTTCGGCCGCGGCATGATGGTGCCGGAATTCGACAAGGCAGCCTTTGAGATGAAGAAAGGAGAAATCTCCGGCATCATCACAACGCAGTTCGGCTACCATATCATCTACAAGGCCGACCAGCGCGGGGGAACGGCTCAGACGCTTGTCGACGCCCACGACCAGATCAAGGATCTTCTCCGCCACGAGGCCCGCGGCCAGGCCATGGATAAGTACGTCGCCGAACTTCGTGCCGCCGCCAAGATCGAATACCGCTGAGTCCGAACAAAGGGCGATGTGCCGGTTCAGCGGCGGCAGGCGAAGAGCAGCCGCGCGTAAAGCCTCAGCGCGGCGTGATAGACGTCGAAGGCGCAGGCGAGGGCGATGCGCGGCGCGGTTTCTCCCGGCAGCCGTCCGCCGACGGCCACGAGCCCGAGCTCTTCCATCGCCCGGCGAAAGACCTTCCGCTCGGAACGGTGCGTCCACGCGGTCGGCTTGCGGCGGCCGATGTAATGGATGATGCAGGGGTCGAGGATCGCCTCCAGCATGTCGCGCGGCGGAAAGACTCGCCATTCGCTGGCGAAGGGATTGAGCCGCGGGAGCCGTTCGAGCCAGCCGTCCGTGTAGTTCCACTTCGGCGGCAGACGGCGCGTCCGCGCTCCGTAGACGACGTTCTGACAGTCCTGGTCGGTGTTGATGGCGACCGCGCGGTGCTGCGCGTACCAGGCGATCATCTTGTCCGAAAGGCCTTCGGCGCGGAAGGTGTCGAGGTCCAGCACGGTGCAGGCGTTGTTGAACGAGTAGCCGGCCGCTTCGGGCCAGCCGGCTTCGACCAGGTACCGCCGGTCCTCCCGGCGGCTTTCGTTGACCGCCGCGGCGACGAGTCCGTCGCGCTTCAGATCCATCTCGAAGAGTTCCCCGAGGTCCTTGCGGACGAGCATGTCGATGTCGATGTAGACGATGTTGCCGGTGACGTCGGGCGGCAGGATCTTGTCGCAGAGCGGAAACGCCCAGACCATCTTGGTGCCGGGGTTGGAGAAAACTTCGGCATATTTCGAGAACACCGGCGTGAAGTCCCCGAACCAGACGGAGGCGAAGGGGAAGCGGTCGACGACGGACTGGATGCGCGCGACGCCGCCCATGTCGGCGAAACTGCGGTCGTGTACGATGAAAAGCCGAATCGGCTTGGACGGATCGCTGGCGCGCAAAAGCGTGTAGACGGCGACTGCAATCAATGTGATTCCTGCGCCGTCAGAATTGAGAAAGACCTGTCGAGTGTGAGACATGTGAGACATAACTACACTTAGTATAGCAAATTTTGATATAATAATGGGGTGAAATCGCATACACATTCTAATGGCTCCGCCGCTTCCACGGAAGCTGCCGGAGGGAAGGCGAACTACGACCTTGCCTTCAGCATGGGGTTCTCCTGCGGAGGCACGATGGCCCTTCGAAAGTCGGGTTTACAGTTCTCGTCTTATCCGCTTGACTGGATCGGCTCGCCTGGGATTGTCGCGAGCGCGAGGATGATCGCGTCCGATTTCGTTGATTGGTTCAAGAAGGAAGATCTTCAGCTGGTGGCGGTTCGGGGCGGAAGCTTCCAGAACAATATCTATCAGAACCGCAAAAACCGTTTCGGCTTCCCTCATGACTTTCCGCGTTTTTTCCGCTTCGAGGAGCAGTATCCCGTGACGGCGGAAAAATACGAGCGACGCATCCGGCGGTTTATGTCGGATCTCGGCGCGGCGAAGACGGCGCTCGTCGTCTACATCGAGCGGCCGATAAACAACCGTGCGTCGGATGCTGACCTGCTGGAGGCGAAGCGGACGCTTGAGGCGAAGTTTCCGTCAGTAAGGTTCGACCTCGTGTACTTTTTCTTGGACGAGTCGGTGAAGGGGTTCTCGGAGACGGTGGTGGCGGACGGCGTGAGCGCGGTTGCCTGCAACTACGTGCAGTATGATCATGGCGAGAAGTCGCATGCGATTAACGTGGATGTCCCAGCTGCCTATTTTCACGGTCGGTTCAAGGTCCCCGACCGTCGTACGCCGGAGGAAAAAGCCGCGTATGCGGCCGCGAAGAAGGCCGGACGGCGGAAGAAGTTCGGCGGCAAGCTGAACGAACTCAAATACCGCATCTATCGTCGGCTTGAGAAGGAACTTCAGGAAAAAGGCCTTGTCCCGCGGGATTTCCCGCTGTGGTTCGACTGAGGAGACCGAATATGAAGGTGTCTGTCCTGACTCCGATTTACAAGACCGACGAGCGCTTCCTGCGGGAGGCGATCGAAAGCGTGCTCGCCCAGACCTTCGGTGATTTCGAGTTCCTCCTGCTCGACGACTGCCCGGACGACGACCGCGCGGCCGTGGTGAAAAGCTATCGCGATCCGCGCATCGTCTATCTGAAGAACGACCGCAACCTCGGCATCGCCGCGTCGCGCAACCGGCTGCTGGAGCTCGCGAAGGGCGAATATCTCGCCGTCTTCGACCACGACGACATCTGCCGTCCCGAACGCTTCGCCAAGGAGGTCGCGTATCTGGATTCGCATCCAGAATGCGGAGTCGTTTCGTCCTGGACGAAGCCGACGGGAGGGGGCGCGAACGTCTACCCCGAAGAAGATCACGAGATCAAGGTCGCGATGATGGCGGGCATCTCGATGTGGCATCCGGCGGCGATGGTCCGGCGGTCGGCGCTGGGAGAGGTTCGGTATGAGGCGGACTTCACGCCGGTCGAGGATTATATGCTTTGGATGAAGTTGTCGCCGCGCACGGTTTTCCACAACCTTCAGGAAGTGCTAGTCGATTATCGTTGGCACGCGACGAATACTTCGGTCCTGCGCAAGCGCGAGCTAGACGCACAAGACCTTCGTTGCAAGGCCTGGGCGAAGGTGAATCTGCCCGAGCTGTACGCCGAATACGAGTTGCGCCGCGAGACGGTGCGCCGCGTGCGGCTTTTCGGCGTTCCATTCCTTAAGATCGTCTCCGGCCGTCGCGAGACGGACGTGCGGCTGTTCGGCAAAATCCCGCTGGCGCGGATCAGCCGGCGGTTTCGGATGGGAGGGCGATGATCCGGATCAAGACGCTTTGCCGGGCGCTCGACGCCTCGGTGCCGGTTGCCCGCTTTGACGGGAAGTACGAGTTCGTGTACAATCCAGCGTGCGAGGACTACGACTGGCTCGTGGTCTACGACGAGCTGCCGATGCCGTCCGTGACCTTGCGCTGCCCGCGCGAGCGGACGATCCTCTGCACCTGGGAGCCGGTCAGCATCAAGACCTATTCCAAAGGCTACACGCGGCAGTTCGGCCACCTTCTGACCAACCGTCCGCCGGAGGCGGGGCGGCATCCTCACTATCATCTGGGACGCGGCTATTTCCTCTGGTTCGTGCACGACGTCCCGGCGACTGGGTCGGCGGTCGACAAGCCGAACGTCGTGTCGGCCGTCTGTTCGTCGAAGCAGATGCGCCATACCCGCCATCACGACCGGTTCGAACTGGTGAAGACGCTGGCGGACGCCGTCGAGGGGCTTGACTGGTACGGCAAGGGGGTGCGACCGCTCGCCCGCAAGGAGGACGCGCTCGTGCCCTACAAGTACCATGTGGCGATCGAAAACCACATCGGCGTTCATCACTGGACGGAGAAGTTCGCGGACGCGATCCTCTGCGAATGCCTGCCGTTCTACGCCGGCGACCCGGCGCTGGCGGAGATTTTCCCGGCGGAATGCTTTATCCCGATTCCGCTTGACGACCCGGCCGAGACCGTGCGCATCGTGAAGGCGGCGATCGCGAACGACGAATACTCGAAACGGCGTGACGCGATTCTGGAGGCGAAGCGGCTGATACTCGAAAAGTACAACTACTGGCGGCAGATTATCGAGGTGATCGAATCCTCCCAACCCCTCGAACCTCTCAAACCTCTCAAACCTTCTCTCATCTACTCCCGCAAGGAGCTGCGGTGGCATCGCCCGTCCGTCGCGCTGGAGGACGTCTGGGGACATTTGCGGCGTTTCGCCGGCTCTCGATTTGGTATAATGGCGGTATGAACCACATGCGGCATAAACTGAGCCTTCGGCTGACCTCGTCCGATCGGCGGGCGATACGCGACAACTGGAAAGTCCGGTTGCCGGAGCATGTGCGCGTTGCGGACGGACGCAACTTTGCGGTCGGCCGGTTTTCGTGGCTGAACTGCGACGTGGACGTCTCGGAAAACGACGTCCTCATCGGGCATTCGAGCTATTGCCTCAGCGATATGTCGCACGCCTCCTGCGGCAACTACTGCTCGATCGGCATGGGGTCGGACATCGGCCTGAGCCAGCATCCGGTCGACCGGCTGACGACGCATCCGGCGACCTACGTTCCGGATGCCTGGCCGTTTGACCGGTTCCCGATTCGGCGAACTCCGTACGCGGACGTGTGGCGTCCGGTGTCGATTGGCCACGATGTGTGGATCGGCAGCGGGGCGCTGGTGATGGGCGGCGTTTCGATCGGTACGGGCGCGATTGTCGCCGCCGGCGCGGTAGTCACGCATGACGTGCCGCCGTATGCGATCGTGGCCGGCGTCCCCGCGAAGGTGCTCCGCTACCGGTTCGATCCGGCGACGGTCGACGCCCTGCTGGCGTCCCGCTGGTGGGAGTATGACATTCTGAACTGGGACGCGGACGCGGACTGGAGCGACATCCCGGCGCTGCTGGAACGGATGCGTCTCGCGAAGGCGGACGGTTCGCTGGCCAAGTTCCCCGAACCGCTGATTTCGGGAGAGGACCTTGCGCCGTTCAACAGTCACCGCCGGTTCGTCTTCCACCGGGACGGCGGACGGCTTTTCGTCAAGGCGTTCGGACTGTGGCTGAAGCGGAAGTGGGGGCGCACATGAGCAGGCCCGTCCTGTCCGTCTGCATTCCGACCTACAACCGCGGCGCAGAGCTCGCCGCGCGCGTGAGGACGTGGCTGAAGGCGGCGGATTGCGACGGACTGGAAATCGTCGTTTCGGACAATGCGTCGACGGACGGAACGGACCGGATGTTTGCGGCGCTGTCGGACGCCCGCCTGGTCTATTGCCGGAACGAGGAGAACGTCGGGGCGTTCGAAAACCAGCTGCGGGCTTTCGCCGCGGCGCACGGCGAGTGGCTGATGCAGCTGACGGACAAGGACGAGATCGTCCCGTCGGCGTTTCCGGCGGCGCGGGCGGCTTTGCGCGGCCTGCAGGCGGTCTGCGGCGCTTTCAGCCTGTTCCGCGGCGCGGAAGCTACGATGGACGGGTCGACGGAACTGTTTTTGGGCGCGTCGGCTTATGCGCGGTTCGGCCTCTCCTACGCCCATCCGAGCGGCTGCTTCTTCCGGGCCGACCTCCTCCGCGACGGCGGCGGCGTGTTAAAGACGCTGCGTTCGCTGGACGAGGTGACTCATCCTTACTCCACGGACTACCTGACGTCCCTCTGCCTGCGTTCGGGCGCGTATGCGCGGATTGACGTTCCCTTCGTCCGTCACAACCTGCCGCCGTACGGCGCCGGACGGAAGTCCGTCTCGTACGACAGCCGCAAGAACTACTATTTCACGCCAGAGTTCGTCGTTCGCGAATTCGCCGAGTACCTCCGCTTCCTGCGCGAGTCGGTTCGGCTCTCGTCGTCAGCACGGCTGCGTGCGGTGTCCGGCCTCGTCCGGCACGCGCTCTTTCCGCGGATGACTTCGATTTACCGTTGGGCGCTGGCGGATGACGCGCTCTGCGACTGGTACGGCGTGCCGGAGTCCCTGCGCCGGAGCGAACAGGCGCGCGACCTGGAGGCGGGTTTCCTGGCAGGCGTCCGGTCCCTGCGCGCGGACGTCGGCGCGGTGGACGCGCTCGGACTGCGGCTGGGGGCCTGGGGCTGCCGTAAGGCGATTGCAAGGCAAAGGAGGGAACATGAAGCGAAATGACATGCCGCCGGTGATGATCCTGTGCGGTGGGAAGGGCACGCGGCTCCGGGAGGTTACGGAGCTGCTGCCGAAGCCGATGGTCCCGATCGGGGAGCAGCCGATCGTCTGGCACATCATGAAGTCGTACGCGGCGTTCGGATGCCGGCGGTTCATCCTCTGTCTCGGCTACAAGCGCGAGGCGTTCGTGGACTACTTCATGAACTATCACCTGCGCACGAGCGACGCGACGATCACCCTCGGGCACAATCCGAAGGTGAAGTTCCATGAGGACGTCCCCGAATCGGACTGGGAGGTGACGCTTGTCGGCACCGGCCTCGAGACGATGACCGGCGGCCGTGTCGCGCGCGCGGCGAAGTACCTGAAGCCGACGGACAGGGAGTTCTTCCTCACCTACGGCGACGGCGTCGCGGATGTGGATGTTGCCGCGGTGCTGAAGGCGCACCGCAAGGCGAAGCGGCTCATCACGGTCTCGGCCGTCCATCCGTCCGCCCGCTTCGGCGAGATGGTGATGGAAGGCGACCGGATCGTCAAGTTCGACGAGAAGCCGGTGAAGTCCGTCAAGTACATCAACGGCGGCTACATGGTCGTGGACCGCCGGTTCGTGAAGAAGTACCTGACGACGGACAAGGACCTCTTCTTCGAGCAGGCCCCGATGCAGCAGTCCGCCGAAAACGGCGACATGACCGTCTACCGTCACGAGGGCTTTTGGCAGTGCATGGACACCGGCCGGGAATATGAACTGCTGAACCGCCTCTGGAAGGACGGCGCGGCGCCATGGGCGAGGTTCTGGAAATGAGTTTTGACTGCTATCGCGGCCGCCGCGTCTTCGTGACCGGCCATACGGGCTTCAAGGGGTCGTGGCTCTGCGAGTGGCTTTTGTCGCTTGGCGCGGAAGTCCATGGCTTCGCCCTGGAGCCGCCGACGGAACCTGCGCTCTTCGACCAGCTCGGTCTGGCGAAACGCATCGCCACGCATAAGATCGGCGACATCCGCGACCGCGAGGCGCTCGCAAGGGCGGTTGCCGCGGCGGATCCGGATTTCGTCTTCCACCTCGCGGCGCAGCCGCTCGTGCGGCTTTCCTACCGCGAGCCGGTGGAGACGTTTGCCGCGAACGTGATGGGCACGGTGCATCTCCTCGAAGCCGTCCGTCAGCTGAAAATCAAACAATCAAACAATCAAACAGTCAAACAATGTTCCGTCATCTGCATCACGACGGACAAGGTCTACGAGAACAACGAGAGCGGGCAGGCGTACAAGGAGACCGATCCGTTCGGAGGGTACGATCCGTACAGTGCCTCGAAAGGCGCGTGCGAGATTGCGATCGCGAGTTACCGAAGGAGTTTCTTCAACGACCCGGCGAATCCGGTCTGGGTTGCGTCCGCCCGTGCGGGGAACGTGATCGGCGGCGGCGACTGGGCCTTGGACCGCATCGTTCCCGACTGCATGCGGGCCTTGGACCGCGGCGAGACGATCCCCGTCCGCAACAAGGTCTCGACGCGTCCGTGGCAGCACGTGCTCGAACCGCTCGGCGGCTATCTGACGCTCGGCGCGGCGTTGGCGACCAGGACGCGGTTCGCCGATTACGCTTCCGGCTTCAACTTCGGGCCCGATCCGTCCGCGAACCGCACGGTGAAGGATCTCGTCACCGAAATCCTGAAGCACCGTGAGGGCGAGTGGGAGGACCGCAGCGATCCGAAGGCGGTCCACGAGGCGGGACTTCTCAACCTCGACATCGCGAAGGCGCGCGCGGTGCTCGGCTGGACGCCGCGGTGGAATTTCGAGGCCACGATTGCGAAGACCGTCGAATGGTATGGGGAAATCGCAGCCGGCGCGGATGCGGCCGAAGTGACGCGGCGGCAAATTAAGGAGTATGCGGATGCGACTGCGTGAATTGAAGAGGATGCTTTCGACGAAGTACGATTTCGTCTGCAGCATCGGCAGCGACTGCGGCTGCGCCGGGCATCTCGTCCGGCGGCGGCTGCGCAGGGCGTCCTATCCGCTCGACTGGATCGGCACTTGGTACGGCGGCATTCTCGCCGTCGCCCGTCTTGTCGAGTCAGATTTCGCCGGATTCTTGAAGATCGAAAATCTGGTGCGCGAGCCGAATCCGCCGCGGGCTGCGCAGGACGACCATGATCACGAGTATTATCATGACATCGGCGCAGGCGTCGATTTTGCGCACGATTTCCCGTTGGACGTTCCGCTGACGGATGAACGCTCCTTTCCGGCTGTGCGCCAGAAGTATGACCGCCGCATCGCTCGGTTCTACGAGTCGGTCCGCACATCTAAGCGCACGTTGCTTATTTATTGGACCTGGCGAGACCATCCGTCTACGGAAGACATCCTGCGGGCGGCGGAAGTCATTCGGAAGAAGTTCTCCGGTTCTCGCATCGACGTTTTGGCAATGCGGAATGTCGATTGTCCAGACCTCGCCGCCCGAACAATCGGCGACGGCGTGTTCCTTGTCGACGGTCCGTTTCATCCGGCCGGCGGGCATCCGGCTTTCGGCGACAAGGCGGTGAACGACCGCGTGTTTTCGCTGATCCGCCTGCGCGGCAAATGGCGGGAGGACATGCTGCGGCGGCTGGACCGTTTGCGCGTGCGGGTCGTCTCCGCCCTCATCTTCGACCGCGAAAAGCGGCACGCCTACCGCGTGCGGATGGAGAAGCCGGATCTGGTGCCATGAGCGCGGCGTCGATATCGAGTCCCCGCCGCGTTTTCGTCACCGGCGGCACGGGTTTCTTCGGCAAGTCGATCCTCGACTATCTGAAGCGGCATCCCGATTTCCGCGCCGACGACGAGTGGACGATCCTGTCGCGAGACCCCGGGAAGTTCAAGGCGCAGAACGCCGCGCTGCTCGACCAGCCGCGGAAGATCGGCTTTGTCGCGGGAGATGTGCGGGACTTCAAAGCCGAGGGCCGTTACGACGAGGTGATTCATGCCGCCACGGCCGCGGTGACGACGATGGCGGACGACGAAATGACGTCCACCATCGTGGAGGGGACGCGGCGCGTCGTCGATTTCGCGAAGGGCTGCGGCGCGGCGAAGATCCTGCTGACGAGCTCCGGCGCGGTGTACGGTCCTTTGTCGGCGCCGGTCGGCGAGGACGCGCCGTGTAATCCCGTGACGGCATACGGCAAGGGGAAGCTGGAGGCCGAGCGGATGTGCGCCGCGTCCGGACTGGAAGCGAAGATCGCCCGGTGCTTCGCCTTCGTGGGGCCGTACCTCAATCGTAATATCCATTACGCGATCGGCAACTTCATCCGCGACTGTCTTGCCGGCGAGGATGTCGTCATCAAGGGCGACGGCACGCCCGGACGGAGCTATCTTTACGCCGACGACCTGGTGGAGTGGCTGTTCGCCGTCCTGGACCGCGGCGTTTCCGGCCGGCCGTACAACGTGGGTTCGCCGGAGGGGATGCCGATCCGCGAGATCGCCGAGCGGGTGCGCGCGGCGTTGGGCGCGCAAAGCGCGGTTCGCGTGCTCGGGACGCCGGTTCCGGGCGCCGCGGCGTCCGTTTACGTGCCGGAAGTCTCCCGCGCCGCGCGCGAACTCGGTCTGCGCGTCACCGTCGGTTTTGCCGAGGCTGTGCGGCGTTCGGCCGGGATTATGGTATAATACAATGAAGAACGTGAATTAGTTTAATCGCGGAAAAATCATGAACACAACACCTGAACAGCTTCGTGCCGAAATCCTCGCCAAGACGGCGGAATACTACCAACTCGTCCACGCGCCCAAACAGACGGCGGAATTCGTGCCGGGCACGTCCCGCGTCAACTACGCGGGGCGAGTCTTCGACGAAAAGGAGATGACGAACCTCGTGGATTCGGCGCTCGAGTTCTGGCTGACCTACGGACAGTGGTCGAAGCGGTTCGAACAGGGCCTCGCCGAATACCTCGGCATCCGCTTCGCGCTCCTCGTCAACTCCGGCTCGTCGGCGAACCTCCTCGCGTTCATGACGCTGACCTCGCCGCTTCTGGGCGAGCGGCGCGTGAAGCGCGGGGACGAGGTGATCACCGTCGCGGCGGGCTTCCCGACCACGGTCGCGCCGATCGTCCAGTACGGCGCGGTGCCGGTCTTCGTCGACATGGAGCTTGACACCGTGAACATCGACGTCTCGAAGTTGGAGGCGGCGGTCTCGCCGAAGACGAAGGCGGTGATGCTCGCGCACACGCCCGGGAACCCCTTTGACGTGAAGGCCGTGAAGGCGTTCTGCGAAAAGCACAACCTCTGGCTCGTAGAGGACAACTGCGACGCGCTGGGCTCGAAGTTCGCCGGCCGGTTCACCGGGACCTGGGGCGACATCGGCACGTCGAGCTTCTATCCGCCCCACCACATGACGATGGGCGAAGGCGGGGCGATCTACACTGACAACCCGCTCCTCAAGAAGATCGCGCTGTCGATCCGCGACTGGGGCCGCGACTGCTGGTGCGAGTCGGGCGTGGACAACACCTGCGGCTGCCGGTTCACGAAGCAGTTCGGCAAGCTGCCGCTCGGCTACGACCACAAGTACGTCTACTCGCACTTCGGCTACAACCTCAAGGCGAGCGACATGCAGGCGGCCGTCGGTTGCGCGCAGCTCGGGAAGTTCCCGTCCTTCGTCGAGAAGCGCAAGGAGAACTTCAACCGGCTCTACGAGGGGCTTAAGGACCTGCCGCAGCTCCGGCTGTTCGGCAAGAACGCCGAGGCGGATCCGTCGTGGTTCGGCTTCCTGATGACGGTGAAGCCCGACGCCGGCTTCACGCGCACGGACCTCACGCGGCATCTGGAGTCGAAGAACATCCAGACGCGCAACCTCTTCGCCGGGAACATCCTCAGGCATCCGTGCTTCGATTCGCTCGTCGAAGGCGTCGACTACCGGGTCGCGGGGACGCTCGACAACACCGAGACGATCATGAACGCGACGTTCTGGATCGGCCTCTATCCCGGCATGGGCGCGGCGAAGATCGACTATATGATCGCGGCCATTAGGGAGTTTTCCGCGAAATAGAGCCCCCGCATGGTCCAGGCGGCTGGGCAAAGTGAAAATACCCCCTTGCGTTTTGTCGCCGTTTTGTGATATACTATGAAAGTTGTTGCATTATTAGGCAGCGCCACTTTAGCTCAGTTGGTAGAGCACTTCCTTGGTAAGGAAGAGGTCGTCGGTCCGATTCCGATAGGTGGCTCCAGCCGAGCGTGCTGCGACAAGAGGACAAAAACACAACTCACAGGAGTAATTAGCAATGGCTAAGGAAACATTCGATCGCGGCGGCAAGCCGCACGTGAACGTCGGCACCATCGGCCACGTCGACCACGGCAAGACCACTCTGACGGCCGCCATCACCCACGTCCAGAGCCTGAAGGGCCTCTGCGAGGAAATCAAGTACGACCAGGTCGCGAAGGCTTCCGAGTCCGCCGGTCGTCGTGATGCGACGAAGATTCTGACGATTGCGTCTTCGCACGTCGAGTATTCGACCGCGAACCGCCACTATGCGCACGTCGACTGCCCCGGCCACGCCGACTACGTCAAGAACATGATCACCGGCGCGGCGCAGATGGACGGCGCGATCCTCGTCGTCTCAGCCGTTGACGGCCCGATGCCGCAGACCCGCGAGCACGTGCTGCTGGCCCGTCAGGTCGGCGTGCCGAAGATTGTCGTCTTCCTGAACAAGTGCGACCTCGTCGACGACGCCGAGATGCTCGACCTCGTCGAGATGGAAGTCCGCGAGCTCCTTTCCAAGTACGATTACGACGGCGACAACGCTCCGGTCATCCGCGGCGCTGCCTATCCGGCGACCCAGGCGGGTGCGGCGACCGATGATGCGTGCAAGTGCATCGACGAGCTGATGAACGCCCTCGACAGCTACATTCCCGAGCCGCAGCGCGAACTCGACAAGCCGTTCCTGATGCCGATCGAAGACATCTTCTCGATCGAAGGCCGCGGCACGGTCGTGACGGGCCGCGTCGAGCGCGGTGTCGTCAAGGTCGGCGACGAAGTCGAGATCGTCGGTCTCAAGCCGACGGCCAAGACCGCCGTCACCGGCGTCGAGATGTTCCGCAAGCTCCTCGATCAGGGCCAGGCGGGCGACAACATCGGCACGCTTCTGCGCGGCACGAAGAAGGAAGAGGTTGCGCGTGGCCAGGTCCTGGCGAAGCCGGGTTCCATCACCCCGCACACCGAGTTCGCGGGCCAGGTCTACGTCCTCACGAAGGAAGAGGGTGGCCGCCACACCGCGTTCATGAAGGGCTATCGTCCGCAGTTCTACATCCGCACGACGGACGTGACGGGCGACATTCAGCTCCCCGATGGCGTCGAGATGGTTATGCCCGGCGACAACGTCGAAATTGCCGTCAAGCTGATCGCTCCGGTCGCGCTGGAGGAGAAGATGCGCTTCGCTATCCGCGAAGGCGGCCGCACGGTCGGCGCCGGCACGGTTTCGAAGATCGTCAAGTAAGACCAAAGAAGTCTTCTGTGAGATGCCCGGCCGGGCAGTGGCCGGCCGGGCTTACTCTCAAAGCAGGGGACGAAGGATTGAAAGATGCGTGATCTCGCTATTTTGGCCTGTGGAGAGTGCAAGAACCGCAACTACACCACGACTCGGAACAAGAAGACGACGACCGAGCGCTTGGAGAAGGTGAAGTTCTGCCCGCACTGCCGCAAGCGCACCGCCCACAAAGAGACGAAGTAAGTCTCGTTTATTTAGGGTAGTAGCACAATGGCAGTGCAGCGGTCTCCAAAACCGCCTATGGGGGTTCGATTCCCTCCTACCCTGCCAACAACAGACGAAAGAGCGGCAAGATGAGTTTTTTTAAGAAAACGCAGGAATACCTCACCGGGGTGTCGGCCGAGGCGAAGCGGGTCAGCTGGCCCAATCGCCGCGAGCTTTGGGAGTCGACGCTGGTGGTGATTTCGTTTATTTTCATTCTGGCCGCGACCACGCTCGTCTACGACAAGGTGATTGAGGCGTTCGTCAAGCTCGTCCACACGGGGGCTTGAGGAAGGCTGGGTTGAGGAAGTAAGAGGAAGCGGCTATGGATAAGCAGTGGTTTGTTCTCAACACTCTTACTGGACAGGAAAACAAGGCCCAGAAGTCCATTGAGGTGCGCACGAAAAGCGAGCGCATGGAGGAGTTCATTGGCCGTTGCGTGATTCCGACCGAGAAGGTTACCGAGAAGAAGGACGGTCGGCGGCGGACCTTGAACCGCAAGGTGTTCCCCGGCTACGTGCTGTGCGAGCTGGCCCTTTATGACGATTCAAAGGGGCTGGACGAGAACGGCAAGCGTCAGATTTTCGAACGGACCTGGCAGTTCCTTCGGGAGACGCCGGGTGTCATCGGTTTCGTGGGTTCGGTTTCGCGGGTGGAGACGCCCCAGCCGATTCCGCTGAAGCCTAGCGAAGTGGAGGCGATCCTGTCCGACAAGCCGCTGGCGGCTGCGCAGGCGTCGCGTTCGGTGATGGATTTCGCCGTCGACGAGACGGTGAAGATTACAGACGGCGCGTTCATGGGCTTGACGGGCCAGGTGTCTGTGGTGGATTCCGACAAGGGCAAGCTCAAGGTCGAGGTTCAGGTCTTCGGCCGCAAGGTCCCTGTCGACGTCGAAGGCTGGCAGGTCGAGAAGGTTCCCGTCGGGGACGCGCTCGAACCGGCCGACTGACGGCGCGGTTTGCGGTCCGTTCGCACCGGGTAGAATCCCCGGGAGGGCCGCGCAAAGAGAAGGAAAAGGCAAATGGCCAAGAAGGTTACCGGAGTTGACAAACCCCAGATCCCGGCCGGAGCGGCGAATCCTGCGCCGCCGGTCGGCCCCGCCTTGGGTTCTGCTGGTGTGAACATCATGCAGTTCTGCAAGGAGTTCAACGCGAAGACGGCTAAGGACGCCGGTCTCGTCATCCCCGTGATCATCACGGTCTATCAGGACCGCAGCTTCTCGCTGCAGTTCAAGTCGCCGCCGGCGTCGACGCTCCTCAAGAAGGAGGCGGGTCTCGCGAAGGGCAGCGGCGTTCCCAACAAGAACAAGGTCGGCAAGGTCACGAAGGCCCAGCTCCTCAAGATCGTTGAGATGAAGAAGGCCGACCTCAACACGGACGATCCCGAACAGGCGGTCAAGATGATTGCCGGCACGGCTCGCAACATGGGAATCGAGGTGGTCGAATGAGTCACGGCAAGAAGTATTTGAACGCGCTGAAGAAGGCCCCCAAGAAGGCCGTTTCGGTTGCGGAGGCGGTGAAGTTCATCAAGGACAACGCCGGTGCCAAGTTCGACGAGACGGTTGACGTCTATTTCCGCCTCGGGAGCGAGCTGACGAAGGGCGACACCGCCGTGCGCGGCACGGTGAAGCTCCCCAACGGCTCGGGCAAGAAGGTCAAGGTCGCGGTCTTCGCGGGCGGTGACGCGGCCGAGGCGGCCAAGACCGCCGGCGCCGACTTCGTCGGTCTCGCGGACCTCATCGAGAAGGTCACGAAGGAGGGCTGGTG
Source organism: Kiritimatiellia bacterium (assembly GCA_045628545.1). Lineage (GTDB taxonomy): Bacteria > Verrucomicrobiota > Kiritimatiellia > RFP12 > UBA1067 > UBA1067. The sequence continues at coordinate 1,582 of JAZQPI010000025.1, read as the reverse complement.
CGACTTCGACGTGGCGATCGCCACCGTCGAGGCGATGAAGGAAGTGCGCAAGTGCGCGCGCGTCCTCGGTCCTCGCGGCCTGATGCCGAACCCGAAGACGGGCACGGTCACGGACGATACCGCGACGGCCGTCAAGGAGGCCAAGGGCGGCAAGGTCGACTTCCGCATGGACAGGACGGGCAACGTCGCCGTGATCGCGGGCAAGCGCAGCTTCGAGGCTGACAAGCTCGTGCAGAACGTCAACGCCGTCATCTCCGCCGTCCAGGCCGCCAAGCCGGCCACGGTAAAGGGCGTCTTCATCAAGTCCGTCACGCTCGCCAGCACGATGGGCGTCGGCGTCCCCGTCGTCCTCACCGAAGCGGCCGAATAATCAGGAGGTACCTGGCAATGAGAATTGAAAAGATCGCCATCCTCGATGAAGTCGTCGCCCGTGTCAAGGACTCGGATTACTGCTTCATCATCAACCACGGCGGCGTGGACGTCACCAAGTTCGCGAAGCTCCGCAAGGACCTCCGCGCGCTCGACAGCCGGCTGCTCGTCGTGAAGAACACCTTCCTAGCCAAGGTCGCGAAGGAAAAGGGCTGGTCGGACGAGGTGAACGCCATGTTCGCCGGACCGACGGCGGTGGTCACCGGCAAGGGTGAGCCTACGGCCGTCGCGAAGGCCATCATGGAGTTCGTCAAGTCGACGGACGGCAAGGCGTCGGTCAAGGGCGCGGACTACGACAACAAGATCGTGGACGCGGCGATGGTCGAGGCGCTGTCGAAGGTCCCGGGCAAGGATCAGCTCCGTGCGACGTTGCTCATGCTCCTCAAGGAGCCGGCGACCCGCCTGGCGCGCGTCCTCTCCGAGAAGGCCAAGAAGGAAGGCGGCGCGCCGGCCGAGGCGCCCGCAGCGTAAGGGTAAGACAAAAATTTCCCTGGTATGAAACACGGCCAGGGTTGACAAGTAAAAAAGGAAACACAGAAAATGACGAACGAAGAAATCATCAAGGAGCTGTCTGGAAAGACGGTTCTCGAAATCAACGACCTCGTGAAGGCTCTCGAGGAAGCGTGGGGCGTGAGCGCCGCTGCGGCGGTTGCGGTCGCGGGTCCTGCGGCGGGTGCGGCTCCGGCCGAAGAGAAGACCGAGTTCGACGTCGTCCTCAAGGCGGCGGGCGCGAACAAGATCGCGGTCATCAAGGAGATCCGCGCGATCACGGGCCTCGGCCTCAAGGACGCGAAGGACCTCGTCGACGGTGCGCCGAAGACGGTCAAGGAAGGTGCCTCGAAGGAGGACGCCGACAAGATCGCCGAGCAGCTCAAGAAGGCTGGCGCGGAAGTCGAGATCAAGTAACTCACGACTGCCTGTCTAGGCGAAAGGAGGCCTCGGCTTTGCCGCGGCCTCCTTCTTTTTTGAACGCCGAAAATGCATCGTCCCGAAATATCCAGTCCCAATAATGCGGTCGCCCCCGAAACTGAACGCAAAAGTCCAGATGTAAACGCAAGTTTTGTGCGATGACTTTCGGCTTTTGTGTCGTGCCGGTTGGCCATCGATGCCGCCCTGATCGCAATGGACGCGGGAATGACTCGTCTACGCTTTG
>JAZQPI010000024.1:0-6934 GCA_045628545.1 Kiritimatiellia bacterium | reverse complement strand
TTCTGTCGATGGGAAACATCTGAAGGTCGACTGCGGCTTCGGACTCGACCATTCGAAAATGCTCAGATGCACTTTTGCTCAGATGCTCAGATGCCGAGGTCGGTCAAAACCGCGCCAGCGGTATTGACTGACCGAGTACCCCTATTCTTCTTCCTCGCGCTTGCGGCCGCGCACCAGCAGCGAGCGCACGCGCCGACGGATGACCTCGCGGCAGAATCCGAGGAACGCCAGTGTATTCAGCTGACTGTCTTGCGGCAGCGTCGGTCTCGCGGCGCGAATCTCATCGCAATGGGCAACGACTTGCGCTTGACGGCTGGAAGTACGGTCGAGAACACCAGGGACAAATCCAAGGAGCAAAGTCAGGGAGGCTGCAACAAGGGCGATCCGGGTAAAAGCAGACTTGGGCGATGTCTTCTTCTCCTCGCACTCCCTGTTCTCGCGAATCCGCTTCACCAGCCGATCCGCAAAATCGTCCGGCAAATGCACGTCCGCGCACTTACGAAGTGCTTTTTCGATCTTGGTGTCTTCAGCTGTCATTATGCACCTCCGCAATTCCTGTGGACACATCCAAAAACGCCGTCCGAAACGCCGCCTTCGCATGGTGAAGGCGAGACTTGACGGTACCGACGGGAATTCCCAGGATCTCGGCCATTTCATCCATGCTCCAGCCCTCGAAAAACCGCAACACCAGCACCTCGGCCAAACCGTATGGAATCCGCCTTATAGCTCCGCGCACCGCCTCCGCATCGACACCCGACAGCTCGTCCATGAACGAAGAGTCGGCCACTTCGGGAAGATCAGCCGTCGTCCCGACGGACACGACGTCCGGCTGATTTCTGCGCAAGTCCATCCGTCGGAAGTTGAGCATGATGACATAGAGCCATCCGTAGAACTCCCCTTCGGGCTTGAACTGGACAATCCGCGAGACCGCCCTCTCGAACGTGCGAAACACCAGCTCTTCCGCATCCGCCGCGTTCGGGCACAAAAGCTGAGCGGCCGCATAGAGCCGGTCGCCGTATTCGGCAACCAGTCGCCGTGAGCCGCTTTCGCAGTCCGTTTTGATCTCATCCCAAATGTCGCGCATCGGCAGCAATTATACCATAATCGGCCAAGGGCCGGCCCAATTTTCTTTGTTCTCTCCAAGCGCCGCATAGGCTCACTCAAGCCGGGACTTCTGCCGCGGATCGAACGCGTCCCGGAGTCCCTCGCCCACCAGCACGGTGAGCAGCATCACGACGAACAGCGCCGCCGATGGGAACAGGACAAGCCACCAGGCCGAGCGGAACAGCTGGGCCTCCGCCAGCAGTTCGCCGCAACTCGGCGTCATCGGCGGGAGTCCGAAGCCGAGGAAGTCCAGCGCGGCGAGTGCTCCGATGGCGCCGAGCAACAGAAACGGGAAAAGCGTGATGAGCGGCGTCAGCGCGTTCGGCAGGATGTGCGAGAAGATGATTCGCCGCGCCGGGAAACCCTGCACCTTCGCCGCCTCGACGAAAGGCAGCGACCGCAGCCGCAGAAACTCCGCGCGGACATAGGTGCTCACGCCGATCCAGCTGAACAGCGCATAACTGACGAGCAGCACGGCAAAGCTCCGTCCGACCGTCGAGCCGATGAAGATCATCACATAGAGAAACGGCAGCGAACTCCAGATCTCCGTCAGCCGCTGGCCGAGAATGTCCGTCGCGCCGCCGAAATAGCCCTGGAGCGCGCCGAGGACCAGCCCCCCGAGCAGTCCGGCGGCGGCGAGGACGAGTCCGAAGACGAGCGCGATGCGCAGGCCGTGGACGACGCGCGCGTAGACGTCGCGCCCGCTCGCGTCGAGTCCGAACGGATGTCCGGGAACGGGACGGAACGGGAACCCCACCGGTTCCGGCGGCAGTTCGCGGCACGTCTCCTCCGGCGGCGCCTCGGATTCGAGAAAAACCCGCACATACCCTTCGCGCTGCGTCACCCGCTGGCGGAAGCCGTCCAGCTGCCGCGGAAGCGCCGCGGCGAGAAGCTGACGGCGCACATCCTCCGGCCCCTCGAAATCGACGACCGAACCGTCCGGCAGCAAACTGTAGCGCGCCGTGCGGACGTCATACCGGCGCTCAACACGCGGCGCGCGGAAGCGTTCCAGCGTGGCGGGATCGACGACCGCTCGCGGATCGCACGGACAGACCCATTCCGCGCACATGCAGAAAACGAACACCGCCAGCAGCGACCAGAGCGACCACCAGGCCAGCCGGTTGCGGCGGAAAGCCCGAAAGCGTTTTTTCGTCAGCGGCGAGATCAGGTTCATTCCACGGCCTCACCTTCTCGAAAAGTCGATCCGCGGATCGATCAGCATGTAGGCGATGTCGCTGACGAGGTTGCCGACGAGCTGGAGCGTCGCGGTCAGCGCCAGGAGGGCCAGGAAAACGGCGTAGTCGCGTCCGACGAGCGCGTCCCACGAAAGGCGTCCCATGCCGGGGATTTCGAAGATGGTCTCGATCACGATGGAGCCGGCGACGAGTCCGCTGAACATGGATCCGAAGCCGGTCGCGATCGGAATGAGCGCGTTGCGCAGCGCGTGCGCCCAGATCGCCCGCCGGCGCGTGGCGCCCTTGGCGATGACCGTGCGCACGTAGTCCGCCGAAATCTGGTCCAGCAGCGAGTTCTTCATCATCAGCGTCAGCAGCGCGAAGGAGCCGGCCATGTAGCAGACGACCGGCAGCGCCATGTGCCAGGCGCGGTCGACGAGCCATGCCCAGGTCGACGGCTCAAGGTCGAAGTCCCCCGAAACGCCGCCGAGGGGAAAGAGGTCGGGGAGACCGTCGACCGTGCCGCAAAGGAGCGTCTTGAGACCCATGGCGAGGACGAAGGACGGAATTGCGTACGCAGCGAAGACGACGAGCGAGGAGACGACGTCGAACGGCTCTCGGTGGCGGAGCGCCTTGGCGATGCCGAGGGGAATGCACACGAGGTAGGTCAGCAGGAAGGACGCGATGCCGAACCAGAGCGACACGGGGATGCGCGAGCTGATCAGCTGCCAGCAGGTCTTGTCGGGGTAGTCGTAGCTGCGCAGCGACATGCCCATGCGGTGGGTGACGAGCCAGTCCCAGTACTGCCTGGCGAGGGGACGGTCGAAGCCGAACTGGCGTTCGAGTTCGCGGCGATAGTCGTCAGTCACCTGCGACGGGGCGTTCGCCTGGGCCGCCGCGGCGTTCGGCGCACCGAGGCCCCGCAGGCGCAGAAGGCGCATTTCGACGGGGCCTCCTGGCAGCAGGCGCGTCAGCGCGAAGCAGACGAGCGTAATGCCCAGGAAGGTGGGAATGACCAGCAACAGTCGCCGGGCGAGATACGCGAGACGGTCCATGCGTCAGCCTATGGCCGAGGAGACCTTGAAGACAGCCATCAGGATGGCCACGGCGACAAAGCCGACGGCGCCGGCGATGAGCACGATGAGGATCGGCTCCAAGGCGTTGGTGAACGCGGCGATGTTGCGGTCCATGTCCTTCTGGTAGCGCTTGCCGATGTGTTCGAGCGAGGACGCCATGTCGCCGGCCTGTTCGCCGACTGCCAGCATGTCCGTCATCATCCGGGGGAAGACGCCGGACGAGGCGAGCGGCCCCGAAATCGAGGTGCCGTCGGTGACGCGCTTGCGCGCCGTCGAAAGCGCATCGCCGATCACGGCGTTGCCGCAGGTCTCCGCGCAGATCTTGAGCGCCTGCAGGACGTTCACGCCGTTCGAGAGCAGCGTCTTGAGCGTGTAGGCGAGCGACGAATAGGCCCCGGCCGCGACGATGCCGGAAATGAGGGGCGCGCGGAGCTTCCAGCCGTCGATCTTCAGCCGCCCGGCCTCGGACGCCTTCCACTTGCGGAACCAGAAGAAGAAGAGGACCGCACCGATGGCGAGCGTCCAGCCGTAGTGGACCATGAAGTCGCTCATGCCGATCAGGATGCGCGTCGGCAGCGGCAGCGCCGCGCCCATGGACGCGAAGACCTTCTCGAACTGCGGGATGATCCAGACGAGCGCGCCGATGACCGCGAGAATGCCGAAGCAAAGGACGATGACCGGATAAGACAGCGCGCTCTTGATCTTGCCGCGCATGTTGTCGTAACGCTCGTAGTGGTCGACGAGACGGCGCAGCACCTCGACCATCGCCCCAGACGCCTCGCCCGCGCGGATCATGTTCGAGTAAAGCGGCTCGAAGGTCTTCGGATGGCTGGCGCAGGCGTCGGAAAAGCTTTCGCCGCGGACGATGCGGTCGCAGAGATCCTGGCAGATGTAGCGCTGCGCGCTCGTCTCCTCGCCCTGGTTCGACAAGGCCTGGAGCGCCTGTCCGAGCGTCATGCCAGCCTCGATGAGGTCGGCGAGCTCAGACGTGAAGAGCAGCACCTCGACCGACTTCATGTCGGTCTTCTGCCGCGGACCGCCGATCTGCATGTTCCAGATCGAATCGGACTTCGCGCCCTTCTTCCCCTTCTCCGGTGCGGCGGACGCGGCGGAAGACGCGGCCGGAGTTTCCCGTGAAACCGTCACCGCACCCGTCTTTCGCTTGGCATATCCCATGTCCGATCCGTCCTTCCTCAAAAATCAGAAGAGGTGTCCCATCTTCTGCCGCTTGGTGTCCAGATACCGGCGGTCGTGCGCGTTGGCCGGAATCACGATCGGCATGCGTTCGGCGATTTCGATGCCGTAACCGTCGAGGCCCTTGATCTTGCAGGGGTTGTTCGTCATCAGCCGCACGCGGCGGATGCCGAGATCGGCCAGGATCTGCGCCCCTTCGCCGTAGTCGCGCAGGTCAGGCGCGAAGCCGAGCGCCACATTGGCCTCGACCGTGTCCAGCCCCTCCTCCTGCTTGCGATAGGCGTGCAGCTTGTTCGCGAGCCCGATGCCGCGCCCCTCCTGGCGCATGTAGAGGACCGCGCCGCGGCCCTCGCGCTCGACCATCTCCATCGCCTCGTGCAGCTGGGCGCCGCAGTCGCACCGCTCGCTCCCCAGCACGTCGCCCGTGAAGCATTCGCTGTGGACGCGCACCAGCACGGGCGCGCCGTCCGACACGTCGCCCTTGACGAGCGCGAGGTGTTCGAGCCCCGTAACGCGCGAACGGTACATCTTCAGCCGGAAATGCCCGTGAGCGGTCGGCATATCGACTTCTTCGACCTCCTCGACCAGGCGGTCCACCTTGCGCCGGTAGGCGATAAGGTCGGCGATCGTCATCTTGCGCAGGCCGTGACGTTCGGCGAACTCCGTCACGTCGTCCAGCCGCGCCATCGTGCCGTCGTCGCGCATGATCTCGCAGCAAAGGCCGACCTCCTTCAGTCCCGCCAGCCGACAGAGGTCGACCGTCGCCTCGGTGTGGCCGGCGCGCTTGAGGACGCCGCCTTCGCGGGCCTCGAGCGGAAACATGTGGCCGGGCCGGCGGAAGTCCGACGGTTTTGCGCCGTCCCTGACACAGGCGAGCGCGGTCATCGAGCGCTCGACGGCCGAAATGCCGGTCGTCGTATTGACTCCGTCGATGGAAACGGTGAAGGCGGTCTGGTGGTTGTCGGTGTTCGTCGCGACCATCTGGCCGAGGTCGAGCCGACGGCACCACGCCCGGCTCATCGGCATGCAGATGAGCCCGCGCGCGTAAGTCGCCATGAAGTTGACGTTCTGCGGCGTCGCGAATTCTGCCGCGCAGATGCAGTCCCCTTCGTTCTCGCGATCGGCGTCGTCAGTGACGAGGACGATCTCGCCCCGGCGCAGCGCCTCCAGGCAGGTTTCGACGGAATCGAACGTGCAGCCCATGTGGTCAGACCCGGCGGCCATGCTCCGACGGTCAGACGAGACCGCGCTTGACCAGGCACTCGGCGATCTCGACCGCGTTGAGCGCGGCACCGCGCAGCAGCTGGTCGCCCGAGACGAACATCTCCAGACCCTTCTTGTCGTCGCGGCTGATGTCCTGGCGGATACGGCCGGCGAGCACGTCGTACTTCGCCGTCGCGTCCAGCGGCATCGGATAACCGCCGTTAAGCGGATCGTCCACGACCTTCACGCCCTCGGCGCCGCGCAGGATCTCGCGCGCCTCCTCGGGCGTGCCGTCCTGCTCGAACTCCATGTTGAGCGACTCGGAATGCGCCCGGGCGATCGGCACGCGCACGCATGTGCAGGAAAGCTTCAGCCCCGGGTGGTGCAGCATCTTGCGCGCCTCGTTGAGCATCTTCAGCTCCTCGAGCGTGTACCAGTTCGTCTCGTCGAACTTGTCGATGTGCGGGATGAGGTTGTACATCAGCTGGTGCTGGAACGCCTTGACGGTCAGCGGCTCGCCCTTCGCGTAGGCGTGGATCTGGTCCTCCAGCTCGTTGAGCCCGGGGGCGCCGGCGCCGGAAGCGGCCTGATAGGTCGAGGCGACGAGACGCTTGAGGCCCTTCGCCTTGTGAAGCGGCGCGACGGCCTCGAGCATAATCGCCGTCGTGCAGTTGGGGTTCGCGATGACGCCCTTGTTCCAGTCGAGGTCCTCGGCGTTCACCTGCGGCACCACCAGCGGCACCTCGGGGTCCTGACGGAACGCGCGGGAGTTGTCGATCATCTTCGCGCCCGCGCGGACGACGGCGTCACGCAGCTGGATGGCGACGTCGGTCTTGCCGGCGAACAGCACGATGTCCAGCCCGGCGAAGGAGTTCTCGTCGGCCTTGAGGACGTGGTAAGTTTCGCCCAGAATCTGCTCGTCGCGCTCGCGCGAAGCGAACACCTGGACCTTGCCGCAAGGGAACTTGCGCTCCTTGAGGACCTTGATCATCTCGGTGCCGACCGCGCCGACACCAACCAAACCGACATTGTAGTTTTTCATAGCTTTTACCTATTTTATCAAATCGAAACGACGCGGACAAGTGACCTCCGCACCTGTCAGCCGAGACAGAGCGTATCGACCGCCTTCCGCAGCCGCGCGAGCGTCCGGTCTCGGCCGAGGAGCTGGAGCATCTCGAAGAG
>JAZQPI010000023.1:0-10188 GCA_045628545.1 Kiritimatiellia bacterium | reverse complement strand
GCGCCCGTCATTTTAGAATCCGAAGCACCCTTCGGATCGGGGACGTCTTGTCTTAAACTGCTTGGGTGCAAGCAAAACACCAAAAGGATGGGGTCTGGGGCGGCGCAGATGCCCCAGGCCCCATCCTTTTGGAATCTTTGGTTTTGCAATTCGTCGCTTTGCACATTAGGGTGAAATCTGGTATAATCCTACCCTAACGATGAAGCGGATAATTCTATTGGGGGCTACGGGGTCGATCGGCACCAACACTGTCGACGTCGTCTTGGCGCATCCCGACCAGTTCAAGGTCGTGGCGTGCGCGGCTTTGCGCTCGCGGGACAAGTGCGAGGCGCTCGCCCGCGCGTTGAATGCGCGTGCCTACTGCGGCCCCGACGCGGCCTTGCGCGCCGTGGAGGAGAACGACGCCGACATCTGCCTCGTCGCCACGGTCGGCCTTTCGGGCCTGCTGCCGACGCTGGCCGCGATCGACAAGGGGATGGACATCGCCCTGGCCACGAAGGAAGTGATGGTCATGGCCGGCGAACTGGTCACGCGCAGGGCGCGCGAAAAGGGGGTCCGCTTCCTGCCGGTCGATTCCGAACATAGCGCCATCTTCCAGTGCCTGCCGCCGAACATGCAGGCCGACCGCTCCGACAATTCGTCCGTCGCCCGTCTCGTGCTGACGGCCTCCGGCGGTCCGTTTCTGGACGGGCCCGCCGACCTCGGCTCCGTGACGGTCGCCCAGGCGCTCAACCACCCGCGGTGGCGGATGGGGCCGAAGGTCACGATCGACTCTTCGACGATGATGAACAAGGGGTTCGAAATCCTTGAGGCGCGGTGGCTCTTCGACATTCCGGTTTCGCGCATCGACGTCGTCGTGCATCCCGAGTCGATCGTCCACTCGCTCGTCACCTTTGTCGACGGCGCGACGCTGGCGCAGCTTTCGCCGCCCGACATGCGCGTGGCCATCCAGTATGCGCTGTCCTGGCCCGAGCGGCATCCGTCCGTGCGCGACGAGCTCGACCTGGCGGCGCTCGGACAGCTGACGTTCCGCCGGCCGGATCCGGTGCGCTTCCCCTGTCTGCGGCTGGTGAAGGAGGCGATGGCGCGCGGCGGCTGTGCGCCGGCCGTGCTCGCGGCGGCGGACGAGCTGGCGGTTTCCGCCTTTGTCGACGGGCGGATCGGCTACACGCGCATTGCGGATTTCGTCGGCGAATGTCTGGCGAAGGCGCCGGACGTTCCCTGCGATTCGCTGGAAGCGGTGGACGCGGCGGTGCGGTGGGTGAACGGGCGCACGGCGTCCCTTTAAGGAGAAACGGAAGGATTGGACTTGATGGAGATTCTGATTACTCTCGGTTACATCGTCGCCTGCGTGCTGCTGTTCGCGCTGGCGATCGTCGTCCACGAATTCGGGCATTTCATCGTCGCGCTTCGGCTGGGGCTGCGCGTCGAGGCGTTTTCGGTGGGGTTCGGCCCCGTCCTCTGGCGGCGGACCTGGAAGGGCGTCGAATATCGGCTGTCGCTGGTTCCGCTCGGCGGCTACGTGCTGATCCCCGACATCGACCCCGAGGGCACTAAGGCCGTCGAAGGCGGGTCGGACTCGAAGCCCGCCGCGCCGACCGAGCGGATTTCGCCGTGGAAGGAGATCGCGGTCGCGGTGGCGGGCCCGCTCATGAACATCGTGCTGGCCGTCGTGCTGGCCGTCGTGCTTTCGCTCGTCCCCGGGGCGCGTTTCGGCGAGATCCCGACGGTCATCGGCGAAGTGCTGCCGGACGGACCCGCGGCGGCGGCGGGGATGCAGGCGGGGGACGAGGTGGTTTCGGTCGGCGGCCGTTCCGTGCGCACGTGGACGGAGATGCAGACCGAGGTGCAGATCGCCGGCGGACGCGAGGTTCCCTTCGTCGTCCGCCGCGGCTCGCCGGAAGACGGCGCGGAGATGACGCTCAGGCTGACGCCGCGGCGGGACGAAGTGTCGGGCGCGTGGTACATTCTCGCGGTCTCGACGACGAACCAGGTCGCCGCCGCGGCGTGGATGCCGAGCCGCAATCCGCTCAAGCAGCTGGCCTGGGACGCCGGCTCGATCTTCCGCGTGCTGAAGGGACTGGTGACGCCGAAGGAGGCCAAGGCGACGGCCGGGGCGCTGGGCGGGCCGGTGATGATCGCCGAGGGCATTTACCGCTCTATGCGCCGGAACGCCTGGGACGGCATCGGCTTCCTCCGTTTCCTGAACGTCAACCTCGCGATCCTGAACCTCCTGCCGATTCCGGTGCTGGACGGCGGACTCGTGCTTTTCGCGCTTCTGGCGCTCGTCTTCCGTCGGCGGCTGCCGACGAAGGTCGAGTCGGCCGTCACGATGACGTTCATGGTACTTTTGATCGGCCTCATGGGCGTCCTCATCCTCAAGGACTCCTGGCGCACGTTCAAGATCCACACCTACCGTCCGCCGGCGGCGGCCGAGGAACAAGCCGCGCCGTCTGACACCGAGGGAGGCGGACAGTGATGCACGACCGGACGCGCACGCGCAGTTTCCGCATCGGCGGCCTGCCCATCGGTGGCGGTGCGCCGGTGAGCGTTCAGACGATGGCGAACGTCGATCCGCATGACGCCGCCGCGCTGACCGCCCAGGTCCGGAGCTGTGCCGAACTCGGCTGCGAAATCTTCCGGATGACCGTTCCGGACGTTGCGGCGGCGCAAGTGCTGGGAGAAGTCCGCCGCTCGTCGCCGATTCCGCTCGTCGCGGACATCCATTTCGATTACCGCTGCGCGCTCGCGGCGATTGCACAGGGCGTCGACGCGCTGCGGCTCAACCCCGGCAACATCGGCGGACGCGAGCGCCTCGCCGCCGTCGCCCGCGCGGCGAAGGCGAAGGGCGTCCCGATTCGCATCGGCGTCAACCTCGGGAGCCTCGAGCGCGATCTCGACGTCCGGGTGCGCGCGGGGACGCTGCCGGTTCCGGAGGCGCTGTGCGAGTCGGCGCTGCGGCATCTCCGCCTCCTGGAGGACGAGGGATTTCGCGAGGTCGTGATCTCGGCCAAGGCCTCCAACGTGCCGGACACGCTGGCGACCTATCGGCTCCTGGCCGAGCGCACGGACTGTCCGCTGCATCTCGGCGTGACGGAGGCGGGGACGCTGCTGCCGGGGACGGTGCGTTCTTCGGTCGCGCTGGGCATCCTCCTCTCGGAAGGCATCGGCGACACGATCCGCGTCTCGCTGACGGACCGTCCCGAGCGCGAGGTCAAGGTCGGGCTCGAAATCCTCCGGTCGCTCGGGCTGCGGCCGGCCGGGCCATCGATCACGTCCTGTCCTACCTGCGGCCGGACGCGCGTCAACCTCTTCAAGACCGCCGCGGCGGTCGAAGAGGCGCTTGAAAAGGCGGCGCATGACCATCCCGGCCGGACATGGCCGCGCGTCGCCGTGATGGGCTGCGCGGTCAACGGACCAGGAGAGGCGAAGGGCGCGGACGTGGCGCTGTGCGGCGGGGACGGCGAGTTCCTTCTTTACGTCAAGGGCGAGCCGGTGGGCAAGGTTTCGGAAGCAGACGCGGTGAGAAAGGTGGTGGAGCATGTCCTTCTTCTGCCGTAATGTCATGGTGTTTATGGTTGCTGCGCTGGCAACCAGCCTGTCCTGGGTGTACGGCGGATCGCGCGGCGATCTGCTGCTGTCGTTTGTGCCGTGGCTAAGCTTTCTGGTGCTGGAAGGCCTCTTCTGCTTTCCCCAGTGCCACGAGGGCGAGTCGCATGTGCATGCGCGCGAACGGACCTGGCGGTCGTTGCGGCGCGACCCCCTCACCTGGGTGTCGCTGGCGTTCGTGTTGCTGCTGCTCGTCCCGTTCGTCAACAAGGGGCTTTGCCAGACGTGCGACTATCCCGAGATCATGGCCGGGGCCAATCCGAATCCGCCGAATCCGAACCTGCCGTTCTGCGTCAACCGGATCAACCACCTGAATGTCGTGATGTGGTTCGTCCCGTCCCTTTTGGTGCTTCTGGCCGTCCGGCACGCCCTGACTAAGCACGGTAAGCTGATGCTGCTCGAACTGCTGGTGTGGAACGGTGTTGCGCTGGGGCTGCTCGGCTTCATTCAGCTGGCTACCGGGGCGAACGGGCCGCTTTGGTCGGCTGGATACGAGTCAACGGAGTACTTCTTCTCGACGTTCGGCTACGTCAATATGGGCGGCGACTACTTCACCGTTCTCTTCGTTCTTTCCCTGGCCGTCTGGAGTCATCGCTTTGACGAGGCCAGAGCGGAGTCGGCTGAAGAGGACGGCCCCGACCGTTCCAATGCCTGGATTCGCTTCGTCCGGGCGTTTCGCGACCGTCATTATCTGCTGATCGCGTCGATGATCCTCTTTATCACGTCCTACAACACGCGCTCGCGCGCTGCCGTCATGCTGACGACGGCTGCTGCCGCGCTGGTGCTGCTGCGGATATCTATTGTCGCCCTTGCGCAGATGAGTGCGGTTCAGCGGTTTCGGACCGTGACGGTAGCCGCGACCATGCTGGTAGCGATGTTCGTCGGTGGCTACATCGCTATGCCGTTGTCCGTGCGAGAGGAGATTCGACAGACGTCGGTGAACAGTATCTTCTCCCGTCTGACTGGACGGTCAGAATACCACTTCTCGGTCGCGGCCGATATCCTTTCCGAGCACAAGCTGTTCGGGGTCGGCGGCTGGGGCTACAGCCATTTCAGCGCGCCGAAGACACCGAAGAGCGTCTCCCAGTACTTTCGCTACTCTTGGGCGAGAGGCGGCAGCAACGTGCATAACGACTACCTCCAGTTCATGACCGAACACGGTTTGGTCGGCTTCGGCCTGATGGCGGCGATCTTCCTGCTCGCGCTCTGGCCGACCTTTCTGGTGTGGATGTCGATGGCGCGGTCGATCCGCTTCGTCAAACAGCTCGACCTGCCGTCGCCGCGCGGACTTTTCATCTTTCCCGCCGGCGCGTTCGCGACGCTGGTGGCTCTGCTTTGCACGCTGATCCACGCGCTGGCCGATTGCCCTCTTCGCTCGCCGTCCGTGCTGATGCTTTTCTGTATCGAACTTACCGCTATCGACGGTTTCCTTCCGCTGGTGCGGCCAACGACAAAGGAGGACTAAACCATGCTGCACGTCAACGAGAACTATTCGAAGATCAAGCCCACCTATCTTTTCGCGGAGATTGCCCACCGTGTCGCCGCGCACCAGAAGGCCAATCCGGACGCCAAGGTCATCCGACTCGGCATCGGCGACGTCACCGAGCCGCTGGCGCCGTCCGTCATCGCCGCGATGCACAAGGCGGTGGACGACGAGGCCGGCAAGGGCGAATTCCACGGCTACGGACCCGAGCAGGGCTATGCGTACCTCCGCGAGAAGATCGCCAAGGTCGACTTCCAGGACCGCGGCATCGACATCTCGGCGGACGAGATCCTCGTCTCGGACGGCGCGAAGTGCGACTGCGGCAACATCCAGGAGCTTTTCGGCGCGGACGTGAAGATCGCCGTCGGCGACCCCGTCTATCCCGTGTACGTCGACACGAACGTGATGGCCGGACGGCACGACATCCAGCTCCTGCCCTGCACGGCGGCGAACAACTTCGTGCCGGGTCCCGAAGGGTGCGAGGCTGACATCGTCTATCTCTGCTATCCCAACAATCCGACCGGGGCGATCGCCACGAAGGCGCAGCTTCAGGCGTGGGTGGACTGGGCGAACGCGAGGAAGGCGCTGATCCTCTTCGACGCGGCGTACGAGGCGTTCATCCGCAATCCCGAGATCCCGCATTCGATCTACGAGTGCAAGGGCGCCAAGACCTGCGCGATCGAAATCCGCTCCTTCTCGAAGACCGCCGGCTTCACCGGCATCCGCTGCGGCTACACGGTCGTTCCGGACGGACTCGTCGCCTACAACGCGGACGGCTCGAGCGTGCCGCTCCGGCCGATGTGGACGCGCCGCCAGACGACGAAGTTCAACGGGGCCTCGTACATCACCCAGCGCGGCGCGGAGGCGATCTATTCGCCGGAGGGGCAGAAGGAGTGCAGGGACATCATCGACTTCTACCTCGGCAACGCCAAGCTGATGAAGGAGGCGCTCAAGGGCCTCGGCTACACCGTGACGGGCGGCGACGATTCGCCGTACCTCTGGGTGGACGTCAAAGGCGACAGCTGGGAGTTTTTCGACAGGCTCCTCAAGGAGGCGAACGTCGTGACGACGCCGGGCGCTGGCTTCGGCAAGGCTGGCGAGGGCTACATCCGCATCAGCGCCTTCAATTCGCGCGCGAACGTCCTGGAGGCGATCGAGCGTCTCAAAAAGGTGCTGTGACCGTCTTCGCGGCAGTTTTTTTCGCCGCGCTGACGTGGCATCCCGCGACGAACTGGGTGGAGCGGCCGGATCCGGTCGCCAGTCCCCGCGCTCGGCGCGGCGGCACGTTGCGGCTTAACGGCTCGCAGCCGCCCAAAAGCTTCAACGCCTACGTCGACAACAACAGCTACTCCTCGATGGTGTTCGGACTCATGTACGAGCAGCTTCTCGGCATGGATCCGGCGACGTCCGAATTGAGGCCGATGCTCGCCCGGCGCTGGGCGGTGTCGGATGACGGACGCGAGTTCACGTTCGTCCTCGACGAGCGCGCGAAGTGGTCCGACGGCGAGCCGGTCACGGCGGCGGACGTGAAGTGGACCTTCGACACGGTGGTGGATCCGAAAAGCGACACCGGCCCGTGGAAGGCTACGCTCGCGTTCTTCGAGAGCCCCGAGGTGCTCGGTCCGCTCACCGTCCGATTCCGCAAAAAAGGGGACAGCCCCAAGGACTGGCGCGACATCCTCAACTGCTCGACCTTCTGGATCCTGCCGAAGCATGCGTTCGAGAGCTGCGACTTCAACAAGCTGAACCTCGTCGGAGCGGTCGTCGGCGGGGCGTATCAGATATCCTGCGCCGAACCGCAGGTCGAGACGGAGCTGCGGCGCCACGGCCGGTGGTGGCGGCAGGACCTGCCGCAGTGCCGCGGCACGATGAACTTCGACCGCGTCCTCGTCCGGTATTTCGCCGACAACGAAAACGCCTTCGAGGCCTTGAAGAAACGGAAGATCGACATCTATCCCGTCTACACGGTGCGCCTTTACGAGCAGGAGACGAAGGGGACGGCGTTTCAGCGCAACTGGCTGCTGAAGCGCCGCGTCCGCAACCGGGCGCCGATCGGCTTCCAGGGCTTTGCGATGAACATGCGCCGCGCGCCGTTCGATGACGTTCGCGTCCGCCGCGCGATGGCGGCGCTCCTCGACCGCGAGACGATGAACCGGACAATGATGAACAACGCCTACTTCCTGCTGAACTCGTACTACACCGACATCTACGACCGGGAACATCCGTGCCGTAACGAGATGCACGTGTACGATCCGGCGAAGGCCGCACAACTCCTCGCCGAGGCGGGCTGGAAGCGCGACCCTGCCGACGGCCTGCTCAAGAAGGGCGGGCGACCCTTCGCCTTTACCTTCCTTTCGCGCAGTTCGACCGAGGACAAGTTCCTGGCGCTTTTCGACCAGGAGCTTCGGAAGCTCGGCATCGCGATGACGATCAGCCGCAAGGACTTCGCCAGCTGGATGCGCGACATGGACTCCTTCGCCTTCGACATGACCTGGGCGGCCTGGGGCGCCGGAACGGTGAAGTATCCAGAAATCGCGTGGCTCGGCGCGGAGGCGGACCGCAAGGGCTCCAATAACGTGACGGGATTCAAGTCCGCCGAAGTCGATCGCCTGATCGCCGAAGAGAAGGGCTATGAACAGGCGGCGGCGCGGCTTGACGCCTATCGGAAGATCGACGCGCTCATCGCCGGCGAGGTGCCGTACGTCCTCCTCTGGCAAACGGATTCGACGCGGCTTCTCTACTGGAACAAGTTCGGCATGCCCGACGGGGTCCTGGCTCCTTGCGACCGCGAAGAGTCGGTGCTGACGTACTGGTGGTACGACGAGGACCGTGCGGACGAACTCGATCTGGCGATGAAGGACGACGGTTTTCTGCCATCCGTCCCCGAATCCGTAACCACTCCCTAACCCCTCAACTCTCAACCTTCTCATGATCGACGATTATGAACTCTTAGACTCTGGCGACGGACGCAAGCTGGAGCGTTTCGGAAAATATGTGCTCTCGCGACCCTGCTCGCAGGCGATGTGGCGGCCGGCAAAATCCGCCGCGGACTGGGCACATGCCGATGCGTCCTTCGACCGCGAGGACGGCAACAACTGGCACGGCCGCGCGAACCTGCCGAAGGAATGGCAGATCGAGACGGCTGGCATCAAGTTCAAACTCGGCGGGACGGACTTCGGACATCTCGGCATCTTTCCCGAACAGCGCGCACAGTGGAAGTGGATTCGGGAGACTGTGGGCTGCAGGGGCGGTCAAGTCCGCGTCTTGAACCTGTTCGCGTATAGCGGCGGATCAACGATGGCGTCGGCTTTGGGCGGTGCGGAGGTCTGTCATCTCGACGCCTCGAAGGGCATGGTCGAATGGGCGCGGGAAAACGCGCGGCTCAACGGACTCGCCGACCGTCCGATCCGCTGGATCGTCGACGACGCGCACAAGTTCATGCGGCGGGAAATCCGCCGCGGGCGGCGGTATGACGCGATCATCCTCGATCCGCCGACGTTCGGCAGAGGGGCGGGCGGAGAGCTGTACAAGATCGAGAGGGACTTGAAGGAGACGCTCGGACTGGTGAAGGACCTGCTTTCCGACCGACCGCTCTTTGTCCTGTTCTCCTCGCACACGCCGGGGCTTTCGCAGATCGTGGCGGAAAACGTCCTCTCGCAGCTCTTCCCGACGGCTGCGCTCGAGTCCGGCGAAATGCTTCTGGAGGGCGCTTCGCTCGCCTGCCCGAGCGGCATCTTCTGCCGCGCCGTGTTCCCGTCTGTCTGAAGGATCTAAGGTTCTGAGACTATGATGCGAAGTGTAATTGCAATCGTTTTCCTTGTTTTGTTGGTAAGTCCGTCTTTTGCGATTAATTCTTGCCAACGATGTGGACGTGGATGCGGAAGCATCGGATATTGTTCGGGATGTCAGAAGATTCCTGATGTTGCGAAGTATTTGAAGGAATTGAAGGCGAAGAAAGATTCGGACATTCAACAGAAAAAACGCGAAGAGCAGGCGGACCGCGAAATTGCGGCGGCGCAAAATGTCATTGGTGTGTGTGAGGTTTGTCGGCGAAAAATCCGCAGGTTCGAGCGTGACGAAAGCCTGATTTTAAAAAATCCGAATAAGCATCCTCCTAAAAACTCGAAGCGGCAAAAATGTTGGTGCTACAGTCACTTTTGCCATAAACATAGGCGACCATTCAAGAAGGATGAGTTGTGCTCTGAATGCATATCAGAAGCGGAACAGCTCGCAAAAGAACAGGCAGAGCGCGAGGCGGAAGAAATGCGTAATGCCGAGAAAGAGAAACTGCTGCTTGAAAAACATAATTCCTTGCTTACGCAAAAGCAACTTGCGGATGTTAAATTACTTATGGTCATTGTGAATTATTACCAGAGCCAAGCGGAGCTTTGTTCCGTGATGAAGATTTGTCCAATTCATAAATGGAGCGAGGGTTTTTCGCCGGTGTTCGTAGGGGATTACTACACCGAGCAGGCGAGGACGTCGTATTTCCAATCGAAGATGGCGGCTATTCAAGCGCATCAAAAATGTTCATGTTATGGCAGTGACGAAAAAAAACTTTGGTCCAGCATCGTTGAAAATCGCAAGATCATAGAAACACTTCCGATTCCGTTTAATGATGTAGAGAGGGACGCCGCGGAATTGAAGAAGCGCTTGGATGCTGTCCTTGAATCAAAGTTGATTGTTCTAAGTGCCGACGCTCGAGTCCGGTTGAAGGCACTGAGGTCGCATTTGGACATGAGATTGCGTTATCTTGCATTGCAATACGAATGGCAGACCGATCGTTCGCAGTTTGACAAGTAGGCGTTTTGACAGGGACAGTTTGGTGAGCATTCTGTATGCCATTGGCCGCCGGTTTACGATTGGTGCAACGAGACTTTTATGCGGCACCAATGCCGTACGGCGTAGGTTTGACACGAAAAGCACGGAAACGCGGGTGTAAGCCGAATCGCCCTGACGGGCGATTGATGCCGGTGCGAGTGTCAGCGGACTCAAGCGCGCGTAAGCGCGATTCCGGACCCGGAGGCGTTTCGGTGTATTCCGTGTCGAAAATGTGGGTCGGAGACAATGGCGCACATGGATGGATATATGTGCAT
>JAZQPI010000022.1:0-19699 GCA_045628545.1 Kiritimatiellia bacterium | reverse complement strand
TTCTGTCGATGGGAAACATCTGAAGGTCGACTGCGGCTTCGGACTCGACCATTCGAAAATGCTCAGATGCACTTTTGCTCAGATGCTCAGATGCCGAGGTCGGTCAAAACCGCGCCAGCGGTATTGACTGACCGAGTACCTTTCGCCGCCTTCTTTTCCTTGCCTTCCCAACATTGTTTTTGATAAAATAAAAAGACAGTACGCGGAGTTGTCGGGGGTGGGGATTGCCGCTCACGGGTTTTGCGTTCTGTCAGATGATGAAAGGAGTGAATACGATATGAGGAAGATGATTCCTGCCGGTCTGCTGGCTCTGGCCGCGGCAGTTGCCGCCGGTTCGGCGTCCGCTGACTACGCGCGACCCTACACGTCAATCGCCACGGCGTCGAAAGCGATGGAGGAGGGGGAGTTCCTCCCAGGAGACGCGTTCTACGAGGCGGCCGACTGCGCCATGTGGACCAAGGACGAGACGAAAAGGCGCAACCTCCTCGCTTTTGCCGCCGAACACGACAAGTCGAAGTCGGCGAATCAGAAACGCGCGCTCTACCGTCTGGCGGCTGGCGGCGATCTGGCGGCCTACAAGCGCTATCTCAGCCTCTTCCCCCATGACGCCGACGCGTTCCGCGCGGGCCTGTCGTGCCTGAGGGCGGCGGGACAGCAGGAGGACGCGGCCCGATACGAGGCGACGCTGGCCATCCTCGTCGCCAACTGGCCGGACGAGGCGAGCGTCGCGCGGACTATGGACAGCGTGCGCGGCATGCGCCTGCAGAACATCACCGGCATCTCCGACCTGAAGGGCGTGATGCGCGTTTTGGCGGCGGACAGCAAGTGGAAGCCGGCCGCCACGCTTGACCTTCTTATCGAGGACCACCTGCGGGATAACAAGCCCGTCGAGGTGTTCCTGCCGCTCTTCGAGGCGCGGCCGACCGAGATCTGGTCGGGCTGGATGCTCGAACAGCTCGCGCGCTCTTCGATTCCGGACGCCAAGGCGTTCGCGGCGATCAAGGCCCGGCTCGAGGTTTGCGGCGCGGACAAGAAGAAGACGCAGGACATCGTCAACACGTTCGGCGGACGCTTTAACAAGGGCGCGACCGCGGCGGAATGGAAGGCGCTTTGCGAACGGGCAAGGACTGGCAAGATTCCGGAGCCGAAGGAGAGCCGCCTCTCGGCCAACTGGAGGGCGCACAAACTGACCGAGGAGTACGGCAAGTCCTGGGACGGCGGCGCCAAGAAGTTCAAGGGCGACGCGGCGGCGTTCATGCGGCGCGGCAACGAATTCATCACCAAGAATCCGTACTGGGCCTTCGACGGCGAAAACGCCAGATGGCTGCTGCACTGCTACTGCGAGCTGGCGGGGTCCAGCGCCGAGGCGGCGAAGGTCTTTGACTACAAGGTGTTTATCGACTTCGTGTTCGCCCGCACCTTCGGCTTCCGCGACGACATGTCCCGCGAACTGATGCAGACCTGCGCGAAGAACGGCAAGCTGGCCGAACTGCGCGCCGAGATCCGCCGCGCGGCGGAGGCTCAGAAGGGCAGGGCCGAGCAGGCCGCGATCCTGTTTTGGGGTTTGAAGGCCGGCTACTATAAGGACAACCGCGGCTGTTCGCTCTACTCGGACGCGTCGGCCGACCAGCAGAAGCAGCTGCTGACCCAGCCGCCGGCCGGCGAGCGGAGCTATGAGTACGTTCTTGACTACTTTAAGCGCTTCAAGGACTACGACCTGAAGTTTCTGGTGGAGGTTCCCAACTCGTTCGTCAACCCTCAGAACTGCTGGTTCCTGAAGCAGTGGCGCAAGGATGCGCTGGCGGGCGAGGAGAAGGCTTATGTCGACACTTTCTATGCGGCGATGGACCTTGCCGCGCGCTACTACGCAGCCGGCGCGCGCTTCTCCACGCAGAACGGGCAGTGGGTGCAGAATCCGGTCGAAGAACTGCTCTTCAAGGCCGTGGAGAAAGATCCGCTGGGGAAGGATGTGCCGATCTACGCGGCGGCCACGGTCATGACGGGCCGTCGCGACCACGAGAGCCGCAACTACACCGTCGCCGTCTCGAACCTCTTGGCGAACGGCCGTGCGGAACTCGCCTATCTGCTCGCGACGCGCAATATCGAGCTCGGCCAGCGTCCCGCGCTGCAGCGTCTGCGCACCGAGGCGAGCGCGAAGATGCCGGGGATCTATCCCGTCGGCGAGAAGGACCCCGCCTATCCGCTCTATGTCGCGGCGGACGCGCTCGCGAACCACAATCCCGAACGGGCCTGGATGCTGCTGTCGGCGAACCTCAAGGTCTTCGACCTCGACCCGCTCCGCTACCAGCCGCAGTTCGCGCTGTGGGCTCTGGAGAAGTACCGCCTCGTGCGCGGCGAGAACGACGAACTGCGCGACAAGGCCTGGGAGCACATCGAAAAGCTGCTGGCCAAGGAGTCGTCGCTGCCGGCGGAAGTCGCGGCGGGACTCTTCCTCCTGCGCGCCGAGATCGCCGAGGACCGTCTGCAGTACGACGTCGCGCATTCCGGCTATCAGGCCATCCGCAACCACGCCCAGTACCAGAAGACGGCCGCCGGACGGCAGGCGATGTTCCGCGACGTCGAGCTGATGATGACGATGGGCAACGCCGACGGCGCGGCGCAGTCCGCCGAGCAGTGGATCGCCCAGCCCGACGCCGCCGTACGCGCCCAGGGCCATTACGTGCTGGCGAAGATCGCCTTCCTCCGCAAGGACTACGACGAGACGCGCAAGCAGCTCGAAAAGGTGTTCGCGATCGACTTCACCCATGCCGAGGCGCGGCTGCTGCAGGGCGAGTGGAAGCTGGCGACGAACTACGAGGTGGACGACACGCAGGTGCTCCTCGGCGATCTCGCGGACCGGCAGGCCATCCGTCCGGGCCAGCCGCTGTCGATTTCGGTGCAGGACCGCAACCTCTCCGTCGCCGGCGGCGGCGCGTCGGTCCCCGTCATCGTCACGACCGAGCCGGGCAAGGACCGCGAACGGGTGCTGCTCTATCCCGGCACGCGCGACCCCTCGCTCTTCCGCGGCGCGGTCGATTCCGTGCTGGGCGTCGCCAAGCCTGGCGACTCGCGGCTTCAGCTCGCGGGCGACGACACGGTGTCGTATTGCGTCGATCCGGAGTTTCTGAAGGGCCGCGGCCTGCCGGTCGTGCCGGCGAAGACGCTGACGGTCGTCGATGACGCCGAACTCCGGCTCGGCGGCGACGACGGCAAGGAGGCGCGCAACCTCAAGCCCGGCCTGCCGCTCACCATCCGGCTCGTCGACCGCGACCGCTCGCGTAAGCAGGGTCCGTCGGAAGTCGAAGTCGCCGTCGTGACGACTTCTGGCGACCGGCTGCGGGCGGCGAAGCTCAAGGAGACGGGCACGTGCACCGGCGTCTTTACGGCGGACATCCCGACGGCGATTCCGCCGCCGCGCGCGTTCGCTTCCGACTCGGCCGTTGGCAAGGGGCCGGAGGACGTGATCAGCGCGGTCCGCAACCGTCCGTGGCAGAGCCAGCAGGATGGGCGCAAGCCGAAGTCCGTCGGCGTCGATATGATGGAGTCGGTGTACGTCTCCGAGGCCCAGGTCACGATGAGCGCGGCTGCATCCGCCGCCCGGGTGCGGCTTTGGGGCACGTTGTTCGGCAACGAGATCCAGCTCGGCACCATCCCGGCGGAACGCGCCGAGGAGCGCATGGGCATCCGCGCCGTCTCGCACGAGTCGCAGGCCCGCAACCGCGGCGACTTCCTGCGCGAAGTCGGCCAGCACAGCTGGAAGTGGGAGCTGTCGCCGGCCTGGCGTGTGGTCCATCCCGACAAGCAGCATAACCGCTCCTGCCGCCATATCGTCCGCGGCCTCTTCTACCTGGACGAGGACCGGACGCTCCGGCTGCGTCTGAAGCCGCTGAAGCAGTCGAAGCCCGAAGACCGCCCGCTCCAGAACCTGACGTGCTCCGTCTATTTTGACGGCACCCAGGTGATGAACTCCGGCTGGGGGAACGACGCCGGCAGCCGCGTCTTCACGGTCGCTTTGGACAAAGGCATCCATGAGATCGAGCTTTACGCGCAGACGCAATGGGTTGGGCAGGCCTTCGAGCTGTGCAGCGAGGAGGCGGACGGTTCGCTCGCGTCGTTGCCGGCTGACTGGGCCGATTGCGAAAAGCATCCCGAACTGAAGACCCGCCTTAACGACAAGTGCGCGATTACGCGGACAGCGGACGGCTTTGCCGCGAAGTTCGCCGAGCCGATGCTCCTGCGCCGTCTCCGCTGGGAGTTCGTCGACTTCGCCGGCAACGGTCTGACCGTCTCGAAACTCAAGGTCGTCGACAAGAATTCCCGCACGGTCATTCCGTCCGAACACGACTACACCGAGGCGCTCAACAACAGCGTGCTCGAGGTCGCGCCGGGCGATACGATCACCGTCACCTATCTCGACAAGGTCACGGTCTCGGGGAACGAGCGCGCGGTCGAACGCCGCGTGCGCTCCACCTTCCACGACGCGTCGATCGAGTTCCTGAACGAAGACGTGCGGGAAAACGGGGCCGGCAACCTCGTCTCGTCGCTTGAACGCGCCTACCGCATCGCGCCCGGCGACAGCGTGTTCGTGCGCGTGATCGATCCCGACTGCAACCTGACTTCGGGTGCGGATTCGATTGACGTGGAGATCGCGACGACTTCCGGCGACAAGACGGTCGTGAAGGCGACGGAGCGGGTTTCGCAGCTGCCGGGCGGCAACGAGGGGGTTGCGACGGCCGACGCGGGCCGGTTCTACGCGCAGATCCGCACGTCCCTGCCTCCGGCCGCCGGGAAGACGCTTAAGCCCGGCGTCATCGCGCTCAAGCCCGGCCAAGGGCTCGTGGCCGCGGTGAAGGACGTCGACAACACCAATCCCGGCGTGACGGTGATCCGCAAGGCGCAGCTTGTCGCGGCGCAGACGTCGTCGTGCGAGATGAAGCTCTATAACACCTGGAGCGAGCGCGTCGAGGACAAGTCGCGCGAAGGCGCGGTCCGCCTGTCGACGATCCGCCGCCGCTCCGAGTCCGCGCAGGCGACGAAGGTCTGGCGCGTCAACTGCGTCGCTGACCGTACGGCGCCGGGCGCGCCGGCGCTGATCACGCCCGAGGCCGAGCTGCCGGTCGAGCTTTACGCGCCGTCGCTCATCCGCCACGCGGGCAGCACGGTGACGGTCCAGATCGCCCCGCAGTCCGAGATCGACGCGGCGAAGACCTCCGGCGGCGAAGTCGTCTGGGCGAAGCGGACGCTCAGCCTGCGGACGCCTCCGTCCCGCACGCGCATGAAGAAGGAGCGCAGCCTGAGCGCCGAACAGCGGGCGCTGCCCGAGACGCTCTACGGCGTCATCGACTTCTACTCGTCCGCCGCCGAGGAACGCGCGGCGCGCGCGGACGAGGGCGATTCGGCGCACGCGCGCCCCGAGCCGGTGAACCTCCGCAGCGGCGACACGCTCGTCGTGCGCTGCGTCGACGAGTCCGGCAAGGTGCTGGCCGAGGCGAAGGCGAAGATCGGCACGACCGCCTTCATGGCGCTCGTCGACTCGACCTGCGAGGCCGAGAACCCCTCCGTGCATCTGGGCGAGTCCTTCCACGTGATGGTGGTCGATCCCGACCGCGACGTCACCGACGAGCAGGACGAGGTCGAGGTCAAGGTCGTCTCGAAGGGGAAGAAGACGCGGACGCTGAAGCTGCGCGAGACGATGGGCCGCAGCGGCGTCTTCACCTGCTCGCTGACGCCGGTCGTCCCGCCTTCCGCCGCCGCGGCGAAGCCGGCCGCGCCGGGAGCGGCCGCCCAGCCGGCCGAGCCGCCGGCCCTCGCCGAGGACGAGTTCCCGTCCCTCTACGGCGACGAACTCACCTTCACCTACCGTGACGAGCTCACGGGCGCGGACGGCAAGCCGGGCGACCGCACGGTCGTCGGCAGCGTGCTGCCGGGTTCGGACGGCTCCGTGCGCGCCTACTCCAAGCGCTTTCGCGACGCCGACCAGGCCGTGCTGGTGCAGTTCCGCCTCGCCGAGTGCCTCTTCGAGATGGCCAAGGACTACCGCAAGCTCAAGGACGCCGAGAAGTCCGCTGCGGCGATTGCCGACGGACGGCGCATCCTTGAGGCGGCGCTGCGGGACTATCCTCACACGAGTCACGCGGCGGAGGGCGAGTTCCTGCTGGCGAACCTCTACGAACAGCTGGCGGAGGAGGAGCGTCAGGCGCGCCGTCAGCGCCAGAAGGACGGCGAGGACCTGACCAACGAGCCGGACAAGTCCGATCCGCTTTTCCGTGAGGCGGTGGCGCGCTTCTCCGCGATCCTCTCCGCCTGGCCGGAGGGCGATTACGCCGCGCGCAGCCAGTACCACAAGGCCCTCTGCCTCGAGCGCCTCGGGGACTTCGCCCGCGCGGCCGAGGAGTACGTTAAGATGACGTACGTCTTCCCCGAATCGCCGCTCGTGGGTGACGCGTCGGTGCGCCTCGCGTCCTACTACTACAAGCAGAAGCGCTTTGACGTCGCAGGCAAGATCTACACCTCGTTCCGCAACCGCTTCCCGGACCACCAGCAGGCGCCGAACGCCCTGTTCATGGGCGGCCAGTGCCTGGTCAAGCAGGCCGAGACGCTCGCCGATGAACCGGACGAGAAGAAACGCCGCGAGAACAATTCGCGCATCGGCGAATGTTACAAGGACGCAGTCGCAGCCTTTATCTCGCTCGTTGACAATTACAAAGACCTGCCTAACAAGGAGCTGCTGGCGCAGGGCCTCTACTGGGCGGGTGACGTCAGCTTCCGCATCCGGGACTACGCCAACGCCTACATCTATCTGAAACGGACGACGTTCGAGTATCCGGAGACCAAGTGGGCGCGGCACGCCCGCGGTATGTTGCAGCAGGAGTCCAAGGCGTTTGAGGAGGTGGCGGAATGATGAAGACTGCGGTTTTGACGGCGGGTGCGCTCATGGCGGTCGCGACGGCGACGGCGGCGGTGGAGCGCGTCGACAGCTATTTCCTGAACATGCCCGCGGACGTCTACAAGTCGATGAGCGTGGCCGAGCGCACCTGCGCGGGCCGGGCGATGAAGGCGCTCGAAAGCGGGAACTTCCGCTCGGCGGCCAGCGAATGGAGCCGCTTCGACGGCGAGTTCGTGGCCACGGCCTCCGAAGACGTGCTCGCCTGGGCGTCTTTCTTCAAGGCGTTCGGCTTCTACAAGGCGAAGGACGTCAACAAGGCCATCGAGCTGTTCAGCGAGATGCACGAGCTCTATCCCGACTCCGGCGCGGTCTGCCAGACGCTCTTCTTCCGCGGTCAGGCCTATTGCGGCAACGGCGATCTCACGAAGGGGCTCGCCGACTATCGTGAACTGGTTGACGACGACCGCTTTGCCGCGCATCCGCTGGCCTACACGGCGCGTAACCGTCTCGCGTGGTCTGCGATGAACCGCCGCAATGTCGCCGAAGCCGAGGCGGAGTGGCAGGCGGTGGTGAATCTCAAGCAGTCCGGCAACCGCGACGCCTGGACGAACGCTCGCGTCGCCCTCGACCAGCTGAACATCTGCCGCGATCCGGCGTCCGGCTTCGGCGAAGTGGCGGAGCGCGAGGTGTTCGGAGACAGCAAGGAGGACGCGAAGATGCGGTGCGTCCGCATGGCGCAGTACCTGAGCTGGCTTTTCAACAGCGTGCGGAATTTCGACGGCCTGATTTCGAAGTATTGCCTGGCACAGACGAAAGGGGACGAGAAGAAGGCCCGTTCCATGGCCTGGGGCTTCCGGCAGAAGCTGCTGGACGGCTATGAGAAGTCGGCCCGTCCGGCCTATGCGGCGGCGGGTGACGAATGGTCGATGGAACTGGTGCTGCTCGGCTACCGCAGCGAGCTGGAGCCGAAGGCGGTCAGCAAGGCCGTGGACGATATCGCGGTGAAGCTGCGCCAGGTGTCGGATCCGGCGGAGCGTCAGCGCCGTGCGGTGGCGACCTTGCGCAAACTCGGAGAGATCCGGCGCGTGAAGGAGGGCAAACTGCTGCTGGACACGATTACGGATCCCGTGGCGCGGGCCTTCGCGGGCGCGGAACTCGGGTGGGCCGTGCGGGACGGCAAGCTTGTCGCCGAGTCCCTCGAACCGATCGAGAACCATGCCGACACGGCGACGGCTGATCGCGCCAAGCGCGGTCATGCCGACGCTTGCCGCGAGCTGCTGAGCGAGTACGACAAGGCCATCAAGCTCTACGAGGAGGCACCGGAACCGCCCGCGACGCTGTGGAGGATCGCGGAATGCCACCGCATGGCGGGCCGCAAGGCCCAGGCGCAGACGGTGCTGGACGAGATCTGTTCGATGTTCCCCGACGACGCTGCGTCGGCCATGCTCCGCAAGGGCGACTGGTACAGTGCGGACGGCGACAAGAAGAAGGCGATCGGCTGTTTCCGCCGCATTATGGCCCATCAGGACTGGAAGAAGAGCGGCGCGGCGTCCCAGGCGCACCAGCGTCTGGAGGCCTTCGGCATCGCCACGGGCGGCGCCGTCTTGAACGATGTCCACTGAGTTTAGACTTACAACGACGAGAAGGAGGAAGACTATGAAAATCGCGTTGAATTTGGCGATGGCACTGGTGGCCGGCATGGCTTTGGCGGCCGACAAGAACGACAAGGCGAAGGCGGCGGACGGGGAGAAGGGCGGAGCCGCCGCGGCCGAACGCGCGGCGCGCCAGGCCGAGGCCCGTTCCCGCCGGATGCTCAACCAGGCGTTGTCGACGCTGGCCGACGGCGAGGAAGAGCGCGGCATTTCGCTGCTGGAAGCGGTGCCGAAGATGTTCCCCGGCACGGAGAACGCCTTCCGGGCCTGGCTGGAACTCGGCCGCGTCCATGCCGCGAAGAGCCGGACCGAAGAGGCCCAGGCGGCCTTGCGCAAGGCGGACGGCGCGAAGTCGTCCGAAATCCGCGCGGAAGCCCTGCTGCTGCTCGCCCGCGTGCAGATCGCCGGCGGCCGTGACAGCGAGGCGTCGATGCTGCTCAGGCGCATCACGACGGACTTCCCGGACTCGCCGTTCGCGAACGACGCCTGGTTCGAGATCGGGCAGATACACTTCAAGGCCAAGCGCTGGATGCGCGCGCAGGAGGCGTTCCGCCGCGTCGGCACGGCGGTGCCGCGTCCCGGAGCGGACGGCGACAAGTCCGCGGCGGTTTTCGCCGAGGCGGGCCAGCGCCTCTACGTCTGCGTGGACGACCGCGACATCGCGGTCGCGACCGCTTTGGGCAAGAAGGTCGAAGTCGAAGTGGCGGCCGCGTCCGGCGATCGCGAGCGCGTCGAGCTCAAGCCCTTCGGCACCGGCGGACTCTCGGCCCTCGCGTCCGTGCCGACTTCCGTCACGGCCGGCCAGCCCGGTGACGGCGTGCTGACCGTCCAGGGCGGCGAGAACGTGACCGTCACCTATGTGGACGCGGCCAACGCGGCCGGCGAACGCAATGTCAAGCTGACCGCGCCCGTGCGCATCGTCTCCTCGGCCGTGCTGGCGGTGATGGACGGAGCTTACCGTCAGAGCGTGAAGGGTGTCTTCGCGGGCAACCCCGCGTTCCTCCGCCTGCGCGACCTCGACCTCGACACCAGCGCCAATAAGGACTCCGTCACCGTCGCGGTCAAGAGCTATCGCCGCCGTCCGAAGCCGACGGACGACGAAATCGCCGAAGCTGCCGCCAAGGGCGAGACGATCGATACGGAGGCCGACCCGTGGATTGAAATCACCACCGGCGAAGTGACGCTGACCGAGACTGCGCCGCGTTCCGGCGTCTTCGAGGGCCGCCTTACGCCGGTCCTGGGCGAGGCGGGGCCGGGTGAGATCAGCGCCGCGGCGGACGGCAAACTGGCCTTCTCATATGTCGACAAGCTCAATCTCGACGGCGCGAAGCCCCGCGAGCTGACGACGGAAGTCGCCGTGCTCTCGGGCGGCTCGGCCGAGCCGCAGTCGATCGTCTCCTCCGCTTCCGACCCCGTTCTGCAGTGCCGCAAGCTCCTGCTGGAGGCGAAGCTCCTCAACCAGTGGGCGACGATCTTCAAGGACGTCGGTCTTGACCAGCAGGCCGCCGCCAAGGCGGACGAGGGCCTCGGTCGTGTGGAGGAGATTTTCGCGATCTCGCGTCGCCAGGCCGTTCTGCGCGACGTGCTCGAACAGGCCTATGCGGCGAAATGGGACCTCCTGCTCGTCAAGAACAAGCTGGACGAGGCCATCTCGGTCTGCCGCGAGCTGCTGCGCGTCTACCCCGACACGCTGCTTGCCGACATCGCCTTCCTCCGCATCGCCAAGGCGCGCGCTGAATCGCGCGATGCGAACGGACTCGACGAGGCCGCGCGCATCTACCGCTCCGTGCTGGCCATGCCGAATTCGCCTAACCGCGCCGAGGCGCAGTACCTCCTCGCCGGCGTGCTGGAGAAAATCGCCAAGCGCTCGGCTGCGGGAGCCAAGCGCAAGCCGGACTTTACTGCGGCGATCGCGGCCTATCGGGCCTGCGCGGAGAACTTCCCGCAAAGCGCCTTCGCGGGCGAGTCGTTCAAGCGCATCGTCGCGTGGCAGACCGAGAAGAAGGACTATGCCCGAGCCGTCGAGACCCTCGAGCGCGTGATGCAGGACTATCCCGACGCGCCGTGGCTGGACGAAATGCTGCTGCGCTGGGGCATCGTCTGCTTCCGTCAGGGCGACAAGGCGGGCGCGGTGGCGAAGTTCAACCGCGTCCTCGAGGAGTATCCTTCGGGCAGCGCGGCGGCGCAGGCGAAGAGCTTCATCGAAAGGCTGCGGTAAGACGGATGAACGCGAATCGGCATAGAGGGCCGCGCGAGCTGGTGACCGGCGGCGAGTGGATCTACGGACGCAATCCGGTGGAGGAGGCGCTGGCGGCCGGTCGGCGCACCGCGTCGGAAATCGTCCTGCCTCCGGCTTTCCCAGATGAGGACGACCAGCTGCAGCGGATCCGCGACGAGGCGCACGCGCGACGGCTCGTCATCCGTCAGATGGAGCGCGACCAGCTTGACCGGCTGACGCGCTTCGGCCACCATCAGGGCGTCGCGCTCAAGACGACTGGCTATCCGTATGTCGGCTTCGAGGAACTGCTGGCGGATGTCGCGGCGGACGAAAGCGCGTTGATCGTCGTCCTTGACCATCTCGAAGACCCCCAGAACGTCGGCTCCATCCTCCGCACCGCGTGTGCGGTCGGCGCGACGGGCGTGATTATTCCCGAAGACCGTGCATGCGGCATTACGCCCGCGGCGGTTCGGGCCAGCGCGGGCGGTTCCGAGCATTTGCGCGTCGCGCATGTCGTCAACCTCGTGCGGGCGGTCAAGGACCTGCAGGAGGCGGGGATGTGGTTCACCGGACTGGACTGGGGCAAGGACGCCCGGCCGTATACGGAGATTGATTTCAAGGGCCGGGCCGGTGTGGTGGTTGGCGCAGAAGGGACGGGCATTTCGCGGCTCGTGCGCGAGACGTGCGACTTCATCGCCGAACTGCCCATGCCGGGCGGATTCGAGTCCCTCAATGCTGGTGTCGCCGCGGCGGTGACGCTTTACGAGGTGCTGCGCCAGCGGGCGTGAGCCGAGAAAGTCTGCAATGACGCTGGCGTCGGTATTTCTGGCGGTCATCATCGGCACGTGGAACGGCAACTGGTTCCCGTCCGGCCGCGCCGAACACCGTGCCAATCCCGAGGTCGAGGCGGCGACGATTTCCGCCGCGGGCAAGATGCTTGCTCGCGGCATTGCCCAGCTGGATCCCGAGGGCAAGGAGGATCTGATCATCGCGGTCAACGAAGTGCGCGGTCCGCGCGTCGCGCGCGAACTGGCGGCGGCGATCGGACGGACGAATCTGACGCTCACCTCGATTTCCGGCTATCGTCGGCGCGACCGTTTCGACCAGCAGCAGGACGCCATTCTCTCCACGCTGCCGGTCGGGAAGGCGAGCTGGAGCCTGTGGAAGGGGAAGGCCCGCGAGCGGCCGCCTCGGGGCTACGCCTACGCCGAACTCGAAATCGCCCCGGCGGTGACGTCTCACGTCTATTCCGTCCATCTGAAGTCCAACTACGGTGCGAACACGCCGGAGAAGAAGGCGAACGTCCGGCAGTTGCGGTCGGAGTCGGCCGTCCAGTTGGCGGAAATCGAAAAGCCCCGTCGGGGACATAAGACGGCTCCGGCGCTGGTGCTGGGGGATTTCAACGCGGACAAGTGGGACGAGCAGTTTGCCGAGGAGACGGTTTTCACTACGCTGGAGGGCGTCGGCTTCAAGAACGCGCTGGAACTGCTGCCGCCGGAAAGCCGCGGCACGCATCCGCACAAGCGCTACGGCAACGGGGTGCTCGATTACATTCTGTATCGCGGCTTCGAGCCGGTCGGTCAGCCGTTCATTGTGGCGGACGACGGGCTTTCCGACCATCTGGCCGTGTTCGTGCGCTTGCGGCCGGTCGCGGCGAAGAAGGACGGCGAATGACGGACGTGGCGGTCGAGGGACGGTTGCCGCGGTCGCTCGGGTTGACGCGGGCGCAGGTGAAGGCCGCCGCGGCGTATTTTGCGCGGCGGTCGTCGCAGCGGGTTGGGATGCCTTTTCGCGCGGTCACGGTCATTTTGCAGGACGACGCGTTCTCGGCCGAAGTGCACGCGGCGATCAACGGCGTGGAGGGTCCGACGGACGCGGTGACGCAGCGGTATGACGCGATGCCGGGCGAGGCGCCTGGCGTCTATGGAGAAGTCTATGTCAATTGCGACCGGGCGCTGACGGCGGCTCCGCATCGGCGCGGCTGGAGCCCAGCGCGCGAGCTTTTGCTCTACATTGCGCACGGCATGGATCACCTTTCGGGTGCGGATGACCTTTCGCCGCGGGAGTACGACGCCATGCGCCGCCGCGAACTCTCCTGGCTGAAAAGATTGAATCATCTCGGCGATTTTGTGCTATAATACTCCTATCATGAATACGATACTTGGAACGCTTCTCTGTGCCGCCGGCGGTATCGCCGGGGCTGTTTTCGCTTTGCCGTTTCGCGGCATCAAGGGCATGAAGTACGAATCCTACTGGTTCGTCTATGCCGTTGCGGGGCTCATCGTGTTCCCCCTTGTCCTCGCGACGTTGACCTGTCCCGACCTGTTCGGCATCATCGGCCGAGCCGACGGGAAGACCCTCGCCTGTTGCATCGGCTTCGGTGCGCTCTGGGGCCTGGGCGGGCTCACCTGGGGGCTTATGATCCGCTATCTCGGCATCGGCCTCGGTCTGGCCATCGGCTGCGGGCTCTGTTCGGCGACGGGTACGCTCATCCCGCCGATTGTCACCGGCCGTGCCGGCGAACTCTTTAAGGACACGCCCGCGGTCGTCACCTTTGTCTCGGTCATCGTCTCGCTGCTGGGCATCGTCCTGGTCGGTCTCGCCGGCAAGCTCAAGGAAGGCGAGCTCGACGAGGAGGCGAAGAAGAAGGCCGTCGCCGAATTCAACTTCAAGAAAGGCATGCTCGTCGCGGTCTTCTCCGGCATCGCGTCCGCGGGCATGAACTTCGGGCTGCAGTCCGGCGGCGCGCTGCAGAGCGCCGCGGCTGCGGCCGGGGCGGACGCGAAATGGGTCGGCATGCCCGTCCTCGTCACGGTGCTGTGGGGCGGCTTTGTCGTCAACGCGCTGTGGTGCCTCTGGCAGAACGCGAAGAACCGGTCCTTCGGCGACTATGCCGTTGGGCTCAAGGCCTTCTGGCCGGTCTTGCTGGCCGCGCTCGCGGGCGTGATTTGGGCCTGCCAGTTCGCTTGCCAGAAGATTGGCGAGCCGGCGATGGGCGAGATGGCCTATATCTCGTTCGCGGTCGTGATGGGCAGCTGCGTCCTCTTCTCATCGCTTCTCGGCGTGTTCCTCGGCGAGTGGAAGGGGACGAGCGCGAAGACGTGCGCGGCGCTGGTCGGCGGTCTTGTCGTCCTCGCGGCTTCGATCGGCATTGCCGTCGCGGCGAAAATGATCTAGGGTCCTTTTCCAAAGAATTTCTCAATCCAGGGAAGACATGAAGACACTGATGGCAATCGCATTGTTGGCATCCGCACTGGCGGCGGAGGCGAAGACGTCTACTCCTGCGGGCTGGACGGACGATTATGACGCGGCGCTCAAACTGGCGGCGGCGGAGAAGAAACTGGTCTTGGCGGACTTCTCCGGGAGCGACTGGTGCGGCTGGTGCAAGAAGCTCGACAAGGAGGTCTTCGACACCGAGGTGTTCCGTTCGGCGGCGACGAACCAATACGTGCTCCTTATGGTTGACTCGCCGCAGAACCGGGATCTCCTGAGCGAGAAGGCGAAGAAGCGGAATCCGGAGCTCGTGAAGAAATACAAGGTGCGCGGATTCCCGACGGTGCTAGTGTTGGACGCGAAGGGCGGAGTCGTTTTTCAGGGCGGTTACGCGAAGGGCGGTCCGAAGCAGTATCTTAAGATGCTCAAGGATGGCGTCAAGGCGGCCTCAGACGGCGAAAAACGCACTCAGTCTGGCGACTGACCACGGGCTGGATCCGATGCCGACTGTGAAGCCTGATTTCTCCATCGTGCTGGTCCGGCCTGAGATTCCGCACAACACGGGGGCGATTGGGCGGCTCTGCGTCGGGCTCGGCGTGAAGCTGCACCTCATCCGTCCGCTCGGCTTCCGCCTCGACGACCAGTCCGTCGCGCGTGCGGGGCTCGACTACTGGCCGTACCTCGACCTTGCTGTACACGACACCTGGGAGGAATATCTCGCGGCGGCGAAGCCGAAGCGGATTTTCTTCCTCTCGACGCACGGGGAGCGTTCCCTTTACGACTGCATGTTTGAGGGCGGTGACGCGCTGGTCTTCGGCAACGAGAGCTCGGGGC
Organism: Kiritimatiellia bacterium; assembly: GCA_045628545.1. Taxonomy (GTDB): domain Bacteria; phylum Verrucomicrobiota; class Kiritimatiellia; order RFP12; family UBA1067; genus UBA1067. The sequence goes on along the minus strand of JAZQPI010000022.1, from coordinate 4,896 downwards.
TCCCGATGGAGTTCTACGGGCGCTACCGCGGGCGGCTTTTCAAAATCCCGATGCCGGGCGAACACGCCCGCAGCATCAACCTTGCCAACGCCGTCTCCATCGCCGCCTACGAATGTTATCGCCAGGCGGTTGCCAAGTCTGGCTGATTCTACTCGACGGTGTAAATGACGCGGTGATGAGATTAGAGGGGCAAGGCAAACAGCGCTTGTCTGGAAATCTTGTAGAGATGCTCTTGATTGGGCGAATGTCTTTTTGGTATAATTATCGGAAAGGCGCGGTCACGTGGTTGGTTTCCCGATAACCTCTCAAGCGGAACCCGAAGTGAAAAGGCCGAACGAATCGCGTTTCAACCGTATCGATAACATCTAACGAAAGAATCCAAATGAACAAGTACGTCGAAGAGACTATCGCGTACGTGCGCGAGAAACACGCGAACGAGCCCGAGTTCGTTCAGACCGTCGAAGAGGTGCTCTCCAGCCTGAGCCCCGTCATCGACAAGCATCCCGAATACCAGCAGGCCGACCTCCTGAAGCGCATGGTCGAGCCGGAGCGCATGTTCACGTTCCGCGTCGTCTGGACCGACGACAAGGGGCAGACCCAGACGAACATCGGCTATCGCTGCCAGTTCAACGGCGCGATCGGTCCGTACAAAGGCGGTCTGCGCTTCCAGAAGAACGTCTATCCCGGCATCATCAAGTTCCTCGGCTTCGAGCAGACGTTCAAGAACTCCCTCACCGGCCTGCCGATCGGCGGCGGCAAGGGTGGTTCCGACTTTGATCCGGCGGGCAAGAGCCCGGCCGAGGTCATGCGCTTCTGCCAGAGCTTCATGACGGCGCTTTACCGCTACATCGGCCCGGACATCGACGTCCCGGCGGGCGACATGGGCGTCGGCGGCCGTGAGATCGGCTGGCTGTTCGGCCAGTACCGCCGCCTCAAGGGCGTGTGGGAGAACGGCGTGCTGACGGGCAAGGGCTTCAGCTACGGCGGCTCGCTGATCCGTCCCGAGGCGACCGGCTACGGCGCGGTCTACTATCTGCAGGAGGTCCTCAAGCACGAGAACGACTCGATCGAGGGCAAGCGCATCGCGATCTCCGGTTACGGCAACGTCGGCTGGGGCATCATGAAGAAGGCCATGCAGCTCGGCGCGAAGGTCACCTACTTCGCCGGTCCTGACGGCTACATCCACGATCCCGACGGCGTCAACACCGAGGAGAAGCTCAACTACATCCTCGAGATGCGCGCGAAGGACCCGATGCACTGCGAGCCTTACGCCAAGAAGTTCGGCTGCGAGTTCGTCGCGGGCCAGAAGTGCTGGGGCGTCAAGGACGTCGACATCTACATGCCGGCGGCGACGCAGAACGACGTCAAGATGGAGTCGGCCGAGAAGATCGCCGCTTCGGGCGTCAAGTACTACATCGAAGTCGCGAACATGCCGACGACGAACGACGCCTTGAACTTCCTGCGTCAGCAGAAGCACATGATCGTCGCTCCTTCGAAGGCGGTGAACGCGGGCGGTGTCGGTGTCTCGGCGCTCGAAATGGCGCAGAACTCCGAGCGTCTCGTCTGGACGGCCGACGAAGTCGACGCCCAGCTCAAGAAGATGATGAAGACCATTCACGACAACTCGGCGAAGGCCGCGGAGGAGTATGGTCTCGGCTACGACCTCGTGGCGGGCGGCAACATCGCCGGCTTCATGAAGGTCGCCACCGCGATGATGGAGCAGGGCCTGTTCTAAGGCCTTGCCGCATCGGCAATCCGGACGGGGGCGCGGGCGTTTCGTCTGCGCCCCCGTTGTTCGTCGGGCTGGCGTTGAAGGCCTGGGAGCAAGGTCGCGCCGAAAGTCGCGAAATATCAAAATCAAAAATTTTCGTTTGGGGCGTTGACTTCGACGGCGGAATGAGGTAAAATACTATCAACATTTAACGTAAGGAGTAAACTCGAATGAATCGTATCATCAAGACTGGTGTCATGGCGGTTGCTTTGGCGGCTGTTGCCCCCGCTTTTGCGGAGGAACTTGAAGAGGAGGACGTCGGCTCTTACGGCTGGTCGCCGATTGCCATCGGCCTCGCCTCGCCCGTCCAGCTCCCCTGGGGGCACGCGAAGTGGGACGTCTACGGCTTCAACCTTGGCCTCTTCTATTTCGGTGCGCCGGAGATGTACGGCCTGGGCATCGGCGGTCTCGGTGCGCTGACGACCGGCGACTTCGCGGGCTGGGAGATTTCTGGCCTCATGAACTACAACGCCCGTGACGTCTGGGGTCTTCGCACCACGCTGGGCGCGAACATCTGCCGCGGCACGGTCCGTGGCGCTGACGTTGGCGCGTTCGGTTATCGCAATTCGATTGTTGGCTTCGACTGCGAGCTGCTTGGCAGCATCGAGAACGATATGCTCGGCTGCCAGATCGGCGGTCTTGCGAACCTTATGAAGAACGAGAGCTACGGCTGCGCGGTGGCGGTTGGCGTCAACATTGCCCAGGTCGCGTACGGCTGCCAGGTCGCGGGCATCTTCAACATGGCGCAGGAGCTGCACGGCTGCCAGATCGGCCTCGTCAACTTCGCCGAGCGCTGTCCCTGGGGCTTCCAGGTCGGCCTCGTGAACTTCATCATGGACAACACCGTCAAGGTGTTGCCGATCGTCAACGCCTATTTCTGATAGGTCTTCCCATGGCAGGGAAATCGAATCCTTTTCTCAAGAAGGCGACGGGGGCTCAGAAGGCCCCCGTGCGCGTTGAGGGAGACAGCGGCAAGAAGAAGACCCACGGCCTTGGCCGTGGGTTGGATGGTTTGCTGAAATCGCAGGTCCCTCCAGTCGCGGTCTCCTCTTCGGTGGCCGTTTTCCCGAACGCCGCCGCGCCTGCGGCGTCCGGCCAGCCGTTCGAGCTGAAGATCGCGAACATCGACCGCAGCCCCTACCAGCCGCGGCACGAGTTCAAGGAGGAAGACCTCAAGGAACTCGCCGAGTCGCTGAAGAACACGGGCCTCGTCCATCCGCCGACGGTCCGCCGCACGGCGAGCGGCCGTTACGAGCTGATTTCCGGCGAACGGCGTCTCCGGGCCGCCCAGCTGGCTGGCTGGGAGAAGATCCGCGTGACGCTCATCGAGGCGGATGACATGACCGCCGCGCTGATGACGACGTCCGAGAACCTCCAGCGCGAAGACCTCAATCCGATCGAGGAGGCGATCAGCTACAAGACGCTGCAGGACAGCTTCAGCCTGACGCAGGCCGATGTCGCCGAGCGCGTCGGCAAAGGCCGCGCCACGGTCGCCAACGCCCTTCGTCTCCTGGAGCTGCCAGATGAGGTGAAGGCGCTCGTTCAGAGCGGGCTGCTGTCCGTCGGCCACGCGAAGGTCCTTTTGTCTCTTGATGCGGAAAAAGACCGCGTTCTGCTCGCCCGCGACTGCGTGAACGAGCAGTTGACCGTCCGTGCGCTGGAAAAGCGTATTGAGCGTCTGCGCAATCCGCCCGAGGTGAAGACGCACGGCGAGCCGGATCTGCCCGACAGCTACGTCCACATGCTGACGGACAAGATGAAGCGCTATCTCGGGTGCGCCGTCCGGCTGACGAGCGGCGTGACGCACGCGAACGGCAAGCACACGAAGGGCGTGCTGGAAATCGACTTTTTCGATAACGACGAACTCGACCGCATTATCCAGATGATCGGCGTCAAGGTCGACTGATTATGTCGTCCGCCCTGCTCCTTCTCGCCGCGCTGGCTTTTTCTGACGCCGATGCCGAGCGGACTTTGGAGGAGGCGCGCGAGTTCGTGACGGACTGTACGCCGCGCGACGCGGGGACTCCCGAGGGCCGCCGGGCGGCGGACTGGATCGCCGCCAGGGCTTCCGCGCTGGGCGTGCCGACGGTGACGGACGTCTTCTCCGCACCCGCGCCCGGCGGCGTTCGGTCCTTTGCCAACGTCTACGCCCGTTTCACCCGCAGCGTCACCGCGCCGTGGACGGTCCTCGTCTCGCATTTCGACACCAAGCCGGGGACGGACTGTCCGGGCGCCAACGACGGAGCGTCGACGACGGCGCTGCTGCTGAGCCTCTGCCGCGTCATCCGCGACGACCGCGCGTTCAAGGGCAACGTGCTCCTCGTGTGGACGGACGCAGAGGAATGCCGCGGGGCGCATTATACGGAAACCGACGGCTTGCAGGGTTCGCGCCGCGCCGCCGCCGAGCTGAAGCGCCGCGGCCTTTCGGTCGCCGCGGTCTATGTCCTCGACATGCTGGGCGACGGCGACCTCGGCATCACCCTGCCGGCGAACGTCGCGCCCGAGCTGATTCCCGCCGTCCGACAGGCCGCTGCGCTGGCCGGACTGCCGGCGGAACTCCTGGAGGAGACGCGCCTTCATGTTCGCGACGACCACGTGCCGTTTCTGGAGGCGGGTTTCCCCGCGGCGGTGCTGATCGACTTCTCGTACGGCACCGAGCCGGGGCTCAACGACCTCTGGCACACGCCGCGGGACACGCCCGAGCGCCTCTCCGCCGCGTCGCTGAAGCAAAGCGGCGCACTGGCGGTCGAGCTGCTGAATCTTTCCGTCAGCGCGGACCGTCCACGATGACAATCCTCTTCGGCGAGGACAAGGAGGAAATGAATGGCGTTTCGCCCGGCTGCGGTCTCTCCGGCGGTGAAGCCGGAAATGGCTGCCAATGTGAGAATGTGGAAACATGGGAATGTGAAATTGCGCACGCCGTCGTTCCTTGCGTAACAGCCGAGCGCAGCGAGACAGCCGAAGTTATCAGGAATTCCTGATAACTTCGGTTATCAATAGTTCTGGGTTATCAGGAATTTGCCCCTGCCGTTCTCGCTCGTTTAAAATGGTGGATGCAGCGCAAGCCAATGTTTGCGCGTGTTTGCCGGACTTCTGACGACCATTCGCCGAGATAGTCGTCCGAA
>JAZQPI010000021.1:0-5037 GCA_045628545.1 Kiritimatiellia bacterium | reverse complement strand
CAGCCAATGGGAAACGTCTGAAGCTCGACTGCGGCTTCGGACTCGACCATTCGAAAATGCTCAGATGCACTTTTGCTCAGATGCTCAGATGCCGAGGTCGGTCAAAACCGCGCCAGCGGTATTGACTGACCGAGTACTGCCCTAGGGTTGACGCGCCAAAATGAGATTTCCCTCGCTGGCGCGAGTCAGCAACCAGCGTCCAACAACCAGCAGAATGAGGATGAAAACGTCCTTTGACGCTGGCCGCTGAACGCTGGTAGCTGGCTGTTGAATCGTCGCTTACGGTCGATCCGAAGAAGGCGCTGCGTGTCGCGGTGCAGCACTGGGACGTCGAGAACCGCCGCGGGCCCTTGCGGGCGGTTTCGCCGTTGCTACGCAACCTTCCCTTCGAGCTTCGCTCTTCGGCGCATCTCACTGGACGCTTGACATGGTGTTCGACGAAGACCATTCGAGGGCGCGATCCGGATACGCCGCGGTAAACCTTGCGATCGTGCGGCACGTCGAGTTCAACATGATTCGGCTCGACAAGGTGACGGCCGGCGGCATGAGCCGGAAGAAGAAGTCGATGACGTGGAACGCCGAGAATCTGCGTCTGGCGCTTCTGGCGGCATGACTGCCATGACGTGGAAGGCAAGCATATCGGAATGCGCGGGGTCGGGGGACCCGCGCGAGAGAAAGAATGATCGGGCATCACCGATTAAAGCGCCTGTTATAGACAGTTTTCGGAAATGGATGGCGCCACGACCATTTCGGATTGGCTGCTGGACGCTGGCTGCTGGTTGCTGAAACACTTGACGCATCAAAATGAGATTCAACTCGCGTCAGCGAGGTGAATCTCATTTTGATGCGTCAACCCTATCAATTCCCCAGGATGCCCTCTTCCATCTCGCCGTCACCCGTCGCATAGCGGATGACCTTCGCGAAGGCGAGCTTCGCGGGACGGTGCCGCCGCACCGTCGCCGCCACCGCCGCGACCGTGCCGTCCGCGATCCGGATGTCCGGACCGTCCCCTCCCGTCCAGCGGAAGCCGCTCGCCGAAGCCGGATCAGTCTCGAGGAGCATCCGCACCTTGACCGGCATGCCGTCCGTGCGGGACATGATCCACTGCGTGAATGCGTCGTTGCGGAAATCGCACTGGATCGACTCGGGAGTCTCGAAGAACGTGCCGACCGAAGTCACCCTGCCGCGGATTCCGCCCTCGCGCTCGGCCTTGACGGTGGACGGCGTCACGACCGCCGACATCCCCTTCGCGAGTTTGCGGGCCTCCGCCGCCGAAAAGTACGCGACCAGTTCCCAGCCGTCATCCTCCGCCCCCGTCGCGACCGAAAGGCGCGCCAGCGAATCGCCGACCCTCACGCGGTCGCCAGGCGCCACGTTGACGTTGCTGACGCGGCCGGACGCGTCCGCGACGATCGTCGCGCGGTACTCCACCTCGCGCAGGATCCGCTCGGCCTCAAGCGAGGCGTCGGTGATGCGCTCCTCGCGTTCGACGAGGTCCGTGCGGAGCCGGAAGAGCGCGTCGTCGAGCTCCGCCTCGGAGCGGATGCGTTCGACCCGGCTCTTCTCCTGCGAGACGATGCGGTCGTCATGGCTGTCCTCGGCTTCGCGCAGGTTGATCGCCGACACCGCGCCCGCGCTCTTCAGCTGGCTCATGCGGTCGAGATGGCCCTTGTACCACTCGACCTGCCCGGCGATGCGCTGGTCGAAGTCGTCGAGATGCTTCAGGAACTGCGCGTGCTGCGACTTCTTCTTGTCCGCGACCTCACGGCATTCCGCCGCGATGCGGTCGTAGTCGGACTTGAGCCGTTCGAGCCGCCGGTTCGCGACGAGCAGCTGCTCCGCGTCCGTCTTGCTGTAGATAACGCCCACCTTCTGTCCGTTCGTGACCGAGTCGCCGACCCTCACGTCGAACGAGACGACCAGCCCCTCGCCGGGACTCGTCAGCGCCACGTAGCGCCCCTTGTGCATCACGATGCCCGCGCCATGCACGTTCTCGGCGATCGACCCCGCCCAGCACCAGACGCAGAACGACGCGACCACGGCCGCGAGAACCGCCGCCGTAAGGACTACCGGCAGGCGGAACACGGCCGGAATCGCCTCCTTCGAAAACGGATGCGCCGCCTTTTCGACCGCCGCCGCGCGGAACAGTCCGGCTCTCGGGACTTCCGCCCCGCAAATCGGGCACAGTCGGCTTGCGCCATTGAGGGACGAGACCGGGACCGTACGGCCGCAGGCCGGGCAGGCCGCGAGCGACCAGTGCGCCGCCTCTTCCATGAAGTCCTTGATGAGCGCGACGAGCTTCGCCGACTCCGCTTCCGTCACGACTCCGTCCGCGCGCACCTCCTCGACGGTCTTGCGGAGCTCGACCGCCTTCGCGTCGAACTCGCCGAGCGGCTTCAGGATCTCCAGCAGCCGCGTCGTCTCGTCGAAGTCGACCCGCCCGTCGGCGATAATCGCGCCGGCGACCATCCGCAGATGCTCGCCCAGCCCCGTCTCTTTGTCTTTTCGTTTCATTTGATATTGTCCCAGAATGTCCGTCTCGGCACAACCGCTTCGCTCATTTCGCACCACCTCCGCAAAAGGACGACCTGCAGATCCGGCGTCACATCTGCCGTTTCGCGAGCGTCGCGAAAAGCCCGCCCTTCGCCATCAGTTCGTCGAACGTCCCCTCCTCGACGATGCGCCCGCCGTCCAGAATGTAGATGCGGTCGGCCGCGCGGACCGTCGAGATGCGGTGGGCGATCACGATCTTCGTCACGTCCTTCAGCCGGGCGAGCGACTCCGTCACGAGACGCTGGGAGGCGTTGTCCAGCGCGCTCGTCGCCTCGTCCAGGACAAGGACGCGCGGCTTGCGCGCCAGGGCCCGCGCGATCATGATCCGCTGGCGCTGTCCGCCCGAGACCGACCCTCCCTCAGACAGCACCGTCTGCATCTGCATCGGCATCGCCCGGATGTCGTCCGCCACCGCCGCCGCCTCGGCCGCCGCCCAGGCGTCGTCAAGGCCGAGGTCGGGCGTCTCGCCGACGATCGTGCGGAAAATCGAGTTCGCCAGCACCTGCGAGTTCTGCATCACCACGCCGAGTCCGCGCCGGAGTTTGCGCGGGTCGCGCCGGAGGAGGTCGATGCCGTCGTAGCGCACGGACCCCGAATCCGGGCTCTCGAAGCCCAGAAGAAGCCTGACAAGCGTCGACTTGCCAGCCCCGGACGGGCCCATGACCGCGACGGTTTCGCCGCGCCGCGCCCGGATCGTCACGTCGTCGAGGATCCGGTGCGCCCCGTCGTAGGAGAACGTCACGCCGTCAATCTCCACCTCCCCCTCCAGCGGCGGATCCTCCGTCGGGGCGTCGTCCCGGCTTCCGCGCTCCGTATCGGCCTCGAGGAGCGGCAGGATGCGGCGGTAGAGCGGCCGAAGGCGGACGAGCGCCGGAACGACCGCCACCAGCGAGACGACCGCCGAAGCGAACATCCCCGAGGCGGACATGAACCCGGCGCAATCCGCCGCGGTCATCGCGTCCTCGCCGTCCATGCCGCGCGCCACGGCGACGCCCAGCGCGAGGAAAAGGCAGAGCGGCACGGCCGAAAGCGCCGCGCCGGAAACGGCGTTGACGACGGACATCCGGCGGACGGCGGTCCGCGTCTCTTCGTAAGTCTTGCCGAGCCGTCCGAGGCACTTGTCCTCGGCGCAGGCCGCCCGCAGCTTGAGGATGCCGCCCAGAAACCGCGCCAGGTCGCCTTCGAATTTGCCGGTCTTCTCCAGCGACTCCTCCAGGCTGCGGAACGACACGGCCACCGCCACGGACTCAAGGACCAGCAGAACCGCCACGGCCGGCAGGAACCATTTGACCGCGTCCGGAGAATAGACGCACATCATCACCGTCGACGGCAGGAGCACGACGAGGTTGAGCACCGATGAAATCGCGGTGTTGGAGAAGGTCTGCACGAGCGCGAGTAGCGAGTCGAACCGGTTTTTGAGTTCGCCGCGCGAATGTTCGCGGAAGAACGCGACCGGCAGGTCGAGGATCCGGTCCATGAGCGCGGTCTGCAGATGCCATTCGCAGGTGCGCCGCATCCGCGCCCCGATGAGGGAGTTCATGTACCGGATCGTCACCGTTCCGAGCACGAACACCGACGACATGAGGAATATCTGCACCATCAGCGCCTTGTCGGCGTTGGGGATGACGACCGAGAACACCTGCTCGTTGAAGATCGGCGCGGCGACCGAGACGAGCGCGAGCGCCGCCATCGAGCCGACCAGCCAGCGGATCTCCCTGCGGTTCAGCCGCCAGACGAGACGGAGCAGCGAACCGAGCGTAATTCTGCCCGGCTCGAACTTCGTCACGTTCTCCCGATTCGCCTCCATCCGCTGTCGGCAACAGCTGGCCGCGTCTACCGCCTCAGCATCCTGGCGGCGGCCTTCATCTGGGCCTTCACCGCCTCCTGCTGCGCCTTCGCCGCCTGCTGCGCCGCCCTCATCTGGGCCTTCGCCGCCTGCTGCTGCATCTTCGCCTGCGCCTTCGCGGCGTCCATCTGCGCCTTCGCCGCATCTCGCTGCATCTTCATCTGCGTCTTGCCGACGCCCTTGACGAATTCCCGCTCCTCGTGCGCTTCGCGCTGGAGAGTCCTGAGCGCACGGTTCTCCGGGGTGTCGACATAGTGGCGACGGCCTCCGTCATAGTAATACCGGCGGTTGCCGTCATAATAGTACCGGCGGCCGTCGTCATAGTAGTACCGGCGGCCTCCTTCATAGTAATACCGGTGATCGCCATCGACATAACCGACGTGAGGCAGCCAGGTTCTCTGCACGTACGACCCGCCGGGAACGTAATAGGGCTGCTCATTAAGCCAGGCGCATCCGCCGACAAGCACGGCGGACAGCGGAACGGCGAGAATTTTAGCGTTCATCCGATTGACTCCTTTCGTTGACAACATTATAGCATATTTCGGAGAGGAAGTTGAAAGGCTGACAGTACTCGGTCAGTCAATACCGCTGGCGCGGTTTTGACCGACCTCGGCATCTGAGCATCTGAGCAAAAGTGC
>JAZQPI010000020.1:0-15847 GCA_045628545.1 Kiritimatiellia bacterium | reverse complement strand
GATCGGCCCGGAGTCCGTCCCCGCGTCGACGAAATGCACCGTCACCCCCGCGACCTTGCACCCGTAGTCCAGCGCCTGAGTCCAGCTGTGGACGCCGGGAAAGGCCGGCAGCAGCGCGGGATGGATGTTCAGCACGCGGTTCGGAAACGCCGCGAGCAGCTTCGGCTTCACGATGCGCATGAAGCCCGCCAGCACCACGGTGTCCACGCCGGCGGACTTCAGCAGCTCGATGCAGCGGTCCTCCGCCGGACCTTCGAGCTTGGTCCGCCACGGCGCACAGTCCAGATACTGGCACGGCAGGCCGTGACGCCGCGCCCGGTCGAGGATTTTCGCGTCGGGGACGTCAGCCAGCACCAGCCGCACGTCCGCGTCCAGCGTACCCGCTTCGATCGCATCGACGATCGACTGCATGTTCGAGCCGGAGCCCGAACCCAAGACACCAAGATGAAGTTTGCTCATGGAATAGATTATACCTTACCCGAACTTGACTTGCAAGGGGTAAAAGCGGTATAATCAAACTTGATATTTCGGAGGAACCTATGTCAGAAGACCTGCAGAACCTGCTGGAGAAAATCAACCGCGACGGAGTCGCCAAGGCCCAGGCCGAGGCGGACCGCATTCTCGCCGACGCCAAGGCGAAAGCCGACGCCCTGATAAAGGACGCGCGCGCCGAAGCTGAAAAGGCGAAGGCGGCGGCCGAACAGTCCGCCAAAGATTACGAAGAGCGCGCGAAGGAGTCCCTCCGCCAGGCCGCGCGCGACACGCTCCTCAAGGTCGAGGTTTCCGTCACCGCGCTGCTGGAACGGCTGCTGACGAAGGACGTGGACCGGTCGCTGGGCGACGAGAAGACCGTCGCGGCGCTGGTGGACGAAGCCGTCAGAGGCGTCGCCGGCGCGGCCGAGGTCGCGCTGCCCGCGAAGCTCGTGCCGGCCCTGCGCGCCCGCCTGGCCGCGCAGAGGGACCTCACGGTGGTCACCGACCCGGCGCTGGAGACCGGCTTCACCGTCCGCATCGACGGCGGCCGCATCGAACACGCCTTCACCGGCGAAGCCGTCGCGGCCGAAATGGCCCGCCGCCTCCGTCCCGACCTCGCGGCCCTGCTGAAGTGACCATGCCGACCGACTACATCGTCGCCAGTCTCCCGACCCTCGCCTTCGGCCGGCCCGCGCCGCTGTCGTGGGAGCGGTTCGCCGAACTGGCCGGCCCGGCCGCGGCCAGACCGCCGGCCGCGTGGACCGACCTCGAGACCCAGCTCCGCAACGCGCTGGCCGAGGCCCGCAGCGGCAGCCGTCGCCACGCCCGTCCGGCGGACGGCTGCTCGCTTTACTGGAAGAACCGAATGCTCGCCGCCTTCGCGGAGCCGGACGTCGCGCGGCGCGACGAGCAGACCGACCGCGTCTGGTGGGACGCCGCCGGCGAACTGACGCCGGTCGCCGAACCCCTCGGCGCCGGCGCGCTCGCCACGTACGCGGTCCGGCTGCGCCTCGCGCTCCGGCGCGACAAGATCTCCCGCACGGACGGCAACGCCGCCTTCGACCGTCTCACGGCCGAGACGAAGAACTGAAAGACTTGACGGAGGAAGCAAGATGACGACAGGAAAAATCACCGGCATCAACGGCAACATGATCACGGTCGCCTTCACCGGCGCCGTGGCGCAGAACGAAGTCGGGTACGCCCTGTGCGGCGACAAGCGGCTGATGGCCGAGATCGTCCGCGTGCGCGGCTCGCGCTGCGACATGCAGGTCTTCGAGTCGACGACGGACCTCGCGGTCGACGACACGGTCGAATTCACCGGCGAACTGCTCGCGGCCGAACTCGGCCCGGGGATGCTCGCGCAGGTCTACGACGGCCTCCAGAATCCGCTCGCCGAACTCGCCGGCGAGGCGGCGAAGATTTCGGAGAACGCCGCCTACTTCCTCCAGCGCGGCATGTACCTGCCGGGGCTGCCGCGCACGCGCAAGTGGGACTTCCACCCCCTCGCCAAGCCCGGCGACCGCGTGGCGGCCGGAGACTTCCTCGGCTGGGTGACCGAAGGCATCTTCGACGACAAGACCCTGCCCGGGCACAAGATCATGGTGCCCTTCGCCTTCCGCGGACTGTACACCGTCAAGTCCGTCGCGCCGGCCGGAGACTACCTCGTCACGGACGACATCGCCACGCTGACGGATCCGTCCGGCAAGGAGGTCAAGGTGCAGATGCTGCAGCGCTGGCCGGTCAAGGTGCCGATCAAGTGCTTCGCCGAGCGCCTCGCGCCGACGGAGACGCTGGAGACCACGGTGCGCACGATCGACACCTTCTTCCCCGTGGCCGTCGGCGGCACTTACTGCATCCCCGGCCCCTTCGGCGCCGGCAAGACCGTCCTGCAGCAGACGACCGCGCGTTACGCGAAGGTGGACGTGGTCATCTCGGCCGCCTGCGGCGAACGCGCGGGCGAGGTCGTGGAGACGCTGAAGGAGTTTCCGGAACTGAACGACCCGCGGACTGGCCAGTCGCTGATGAAGCGCACGATCATCATCTGCAACACCTCGTCGATGCCGGTCGCCTCGCGCGAAGCGTCCGTGTACACGGCGGTCACGCTGGCGGAATACTTCCGGCAGATGGGGCTTAACGTCCTCGTGCTCGCCGACTCCACGTCCCGCTGGGCGCAGGCCATGCGTGAACTGTCGGGCCGTCTGGAGGAAATCCCGGGCGAAGAGGCCTTTCCGGCCTACCTCGAATCGCGCATCGCCGCGTTCTACGAGCGCGCGGGCCGCGTGCGGCTGAAAAACGGCGGCTTCGGCTCCGTCACCATCGGCGGCACGGTCTCGCCGGCCGGCGGCAACTTCGACGAGCCGGTCACCCAGGCGACGCTCAAGGTCGTCGGCGGGTTCCACGGCCTTTCCCGCGCCCGCTCGGACGCCCGTCGCTATCCCGCGATCGACCCGCTCGAATCCTGGAGCCACTACAACTCGGTCATCGAACAGCCGCGCGTCGAACGCTCCCGCGGCATTCTCCGCCGCGGCAACGAGATCGGCCAGATGATGAAGGTCGTCGGCGAGGAGGGTACGTCGCTCTCCGACTTCGCGATCTACCTCAAGGCCGAGTTCCTCGACGCCGTCTACCTCCAGCAGAACGCCTTCAGCGAGACGGACGCGACCACGCCCGTCGAACGGCAGCGGACCATGTTCGCCCTCGTCGAGAAGGCGCTCGACACCGACTACGCCTTCGCCGACAAGGAGGCTGCGCGCAAGTTCTTCCTGGATCTGCAGCAGACCTTCATCGACTGGAACGACAAGCCGCTGGACACACCGGAATTCCAGCAGCTTCAGTCCGCCCTCGTCAGCAAGATCGAAAGCGCGGCAAAACCAGCGTGAGCTTGAATAAGGCGAAGCCGACCGTTGCAATTTTCCCGTACCGTCGCGGTCTCCGCGACTGGCACGGTGGGAGACGGGGACAGACGCAAGTCTCTCAATGCCGGGTTAGATTTTGTCGTAGTTCAAAATTGCAGTTTAACGAAAGAGGTCGTCAAGTCCGACTTGGGACTGCACGAGATGTGAATTTTCGTTTCGCTTAACGCCCGACACCGTCACCAATGTCAAATGCAGAGATTTTTTAATCCGCGTCTCTTCTTGCAGTAACGCGAGCTTGTTTTCCAGTTCCCTGGCATAGGACGCGCTGATTGAATACTCACCCTTGCAGAACTTCATCTCGCAAACGTTGACGACCCCGTCCCTCCGGTCAAGCAACAGATCGATCTGCGCACCGCCTTCGCGCCGCGAACTGCGCCATGAGCAAACGTTCGTGGAAACGCCGGCAATTCCCAATGCCGCCTTTATCTCCTTCTCGTGCCACAGGCAAACCCGCTCAAAGGAAACACCCTCCCACGCCAAACGCTCCTGCGAACCTACTGCCTCAAGCCAATAACCGGCCCGTGCCGACGAGCGCCCCTTCATAAAAGTGAAGTAAAATATCGTAAAGGCATCCATCAACTGATAGAGCGATCCGCGCTTGACCCGTCCAAACGGAGCGTAAACGCGGATGAATCCGCTTTCCTCCAGCTCTTCAAGGACGACGGACAGTTTACCAGAATCCTGAAGCCCGACCGCCGTTACGATTTCGTCCCGCGACAAACCGTATCTCCGCGATGCAAGTGCCTCGACGACCTTAAGATGCGTCTCCGCGCGATTGAATACGGATGCGTAAAGCCGCTTGAACTCGGCGGTCAGTTCTCCGCCTTGCGCAAAACACAGCCGATCAACGCTTTGGGCAAGAGTCTTAGACCGCTCTAAAAGGCTCCAGTAGTACGGTGCTCCGCCGAAGATCATATACCCCTCGACGACCTCCTTCCGCTCCATGGAAAGTCCACGCTCTTTCATAAGCGCCTCGCATTCACCGAGCGTAAAAGGGTTCAGACACAGCACCCGGTTCGCGCGATTGAAAAGACCGCCCTTGTTTTTCAAGACCTTCTTGATCATCCAGCTTGTCGCGCTGCCGCAGACAATCAGGACGATGTCCTTGCGCGCCGAACACCAGCCGTTCCAGAAATTCTCCAGTGCGCTCACGAATTTCGCCCTGGGCGTATCCATCCACGGCAGCTCATCGATAAAGACGATCTTCCGCCGATCCTGTACGCTCTTCAACAGGCGTTTCAGCAGCCCGAAGGCCTGGATCCAGTTTCGTGGCGCAGCTGTCGACGGATCGAGCCCCTGATCGACAAGCGAATCGTAAAACGCCTCAAGCTGATCCGCCAGCGAGGCATTTTCCATGCCCGTATGCGAAAAGGCAAAGCGGTAGTCAAATGCCTCGCGGATCAGAAATGTCTTTCCCACGCGACGGCGTCCGTAGACCACGACAAACCGCGAACGATCTTCCGCCGCTATTTCACGCAACAACTCAATTTCGTACGTACGCCCGACCATATTGACCTCCTTTTCATTCAAAGCGGTCATTATATTACCAAATCAATAAGTTAATGTCAATGTTGATATTATATTTGGTCATTATCTCATATAGGGCCGCTTTTGTCTCCGCGTTCAGAGGTTGCCGAAACCGCTGTACCTCGTTAGAGAGTGGAGAAAGCAGGTGGACAATGGCTGGTGCAACTTTTTGCTGCGGAGACAAAAGCGTCTCCGCCCCGCGTCATGACGCGGCCCTCGAAGGAGACGGACTCCTTCGAAGGCATTTCCAGCGTCGACATAAACATCCCCTTGACCATAGGATAAACCGCCGCTTACAGCCAGCCGTTGGACTGCATCCAGCGGAGCGCGTGCTGCCAGGCGAGGTTCCACTGCGTGCCCGTGTAAACTCCGTTGCCTAAGGTCATGCCGTATTTTGTGTACGGCTCAAGGCCCGGATCGGCGAAGCCGTGCCCGCCATTGGTCTTCGCCCCCTGCTCGAATTCGAGATACGAGACCTTCACGCCCTTCCGGGCAAGCGCCTCAATATAGACCAGCGAATTGCGGTAAGGAACCATCGCGTCGGTCTTGGCGACCGTCACGCAGGCGGGCGAAGTCGCTTCCGTCACATTGTATTCATTAGAATACTTGCGAACGTCCGCCTCGGACGGATTCGCCATCAGTTTGGCGGCAACGTCTTCCGCCGCCACCACCCTCGCCGAGGCCTTCAGTTCTTCGGCGGAAAGTTCGTTAAGATCGCCGTGGGTTTGTCGCCGCCCGTGGGTTTGTCGTCGCCAGTTGGTTCGCCGCCGGTGGGGTTATGGTTCAGCCCCAGATACTTCTCGTAATAGCGGTGTCCGAACTCGTAGCAAGCGTCACGATCGAAGTGCCAGGTGTCTTTCTTCGGCAAACTGCCCACGAGTGCGCACGCGCAGTTCGGGACCTCCTTCGGCAGCCGCTCGCGCAGCATCTGGTTGAACCGCGCCGTCACCTCGACCGGAACGCCATTGCCAGCGGCCTGCTCGGGATGCAGCTCGCCGACAATAACCGGAACGTCACCGAGTCCGCAATCCTGCTTGAGGTTCGCAATCAGCTCCTTGAAGCTCTTTACGTACCAGTCGAGATCGCCGTCGGTCATACCGGCCTTCGTGTCGCTGCAGCCCTGATGCCAGAGCAGTCCCGCGATTTCGCAGCCCGTGGCCTTCATGCCCTTGATCGCCGTGACGGCGTCCTTGTAGCCCTGCGCGTTCGCGGACTTCGAATAGTACGCGATGGACTGTCCGCCCTTCGCGGTCTGCGCGACACCGAAGCTTTCGGTCGGATTGTCGCCGACCACGCGCTCGAGGAATCCGTTGCCCAGCGAAACCCCGCTGCTGCCGAGGTCATTGTAGACATTCAGCGGATTGGTCGCGCGACTCCACTTGTTGTCGCGATAATGGTAGTTCCATAGCCTCGCCATCGTGCGGTCGTCGAGTCCCTTGAAGATCGAACCGCGGCCGGACATGTTGCTCTGGCCCATCAGCACGAAGCACTTCATGCCGGCTGTCGGGGGCGTGAGGTTCTCGTCGTCCGTCTTGAATTCGCCCTCGTAATTGAAATACTGGCCGCCGGTGACGCCTGCCTCGCCGACGGTGGCAATCGTCGCCAGCATCGAGCCACGACCCCAGTAATCGCAGGAGCGGATCTCGCCATTCTTCACACCGGCCTCCCACCCCTTGCCGCGCGGAACCAGCCAGCAATACGCGCCGTTTCCTTTCAGGTAAGCATCGTTTGTAATCAGCCCCTCGACGTATGGCATGTCCGTCAAGTGAATGAACGACAGTGCGTTGAAGCCGTTCATCGCCGCAAAGGCGTTTGTCCCGAATTTATTCAACTTAGTGGATTTCAGCCAGATGTCGCAAGGCGTACTGGTCACCACCTGCTTCCCGACCGTCTGGAGATTCGCCGACATGACGGTCAGGTTGGTCAGCGACGCAGCGCCGCTGCAAAGGCTGTCGGGAAGTGCCGTGAGGCTGTCGCCGAGCAGCGTCAGCGAAGTGAGACCGGTGCAGTACGCAAACGCGCCCCAGCCGAGCTCCACCCCCGCCGGCAAGACGACGTCGCCGAGGTTGGGCACATTCTCCAGCCCCTGCTTGCAGACCGTCGTAAGGGTCGCCGTCGGCAGAATGCAACGGGAGACCATTGCGGCATCCACCAGGGTCTTCGTCGTAGAGATGCTGAACAACCCCGTGCCGACGGCCGCAGGCGAATCGCCGAACTGGACAAGCGACCAGGCCTGGCCGTTCGCGTCGGCGATCGGCTTGGAGAAGTCGAGCTCCGTGGGCGAGGCCGGAGCGGCCGCGCCGTCTTCGACGAACATGTTGACGGCTTTGAGCGTACGGGCGGACGTGCTGACGGCCTTGACCGGCACCGACCAGTCGCCGTCCGTCATAATTCCCTTCGCCGCATCGTAGGTCCAGCCGCGGACATCGCCACGGTCCTCCAGCGTCAGCGCGAGCGTGAGCGAGAGAGCCGCGCCGACGGACTCGACGCGAAGCACCGTCCCCGCGACTGAGCCCTGCGAGGCCGTCGCCGAAACGAGGCGTTTGGTCGCGGGGATGAGCGCGGCAAAATCGTAGACGAACGGCTCGCCGGCCGCCACCGTCGTCTTGACGGGCGCGGCCGCAATGCCATCGACCGTGACCGCCAGCGAGACAGCGTACGAGAGGCGTTCGAGGTCGAGCGTCAATTCCGTCGAGACGTCGGCCTTCACGTTCGGGATCGTCAGCGTATGCGCAGCCGCGTCGACCGTCCCCACGCCGCAGTCTCCGCCCGAGCACACGTAGCCGGAGGGAATGTCCGCCTCATACGAATAGACGTAAGCCGCGCCGTCGGCAACGGTCCCTTTCCGCTGCGCCAGCACGTCCCCGGCCTTGTAATCGCCGACGGTCTTCGCCGTCTTGACGGCGAGGTTAACCGTATGCTGCTGCACATCGTCCGCAAAGGTAAGCTCCAGCCGCCAGTTCTGGTTGGACGTCACGTTCGGAATCGTCAGCACCTTGCCCGTAACATTCGGCTTGCCGGCCGCGACGGCCAAGGACAGAACCAGCGCAGAAAGCGCAAAGAGCATTTTGCATTTCATCGTCTCACTCCTTATTTGAAAGATTCTCTCCGATGCCGACAGGCACAAGTTTCACCGACACGACCTTCTTGCCGAACGGAATCACCGCGGAGAAATCCCAAGTGTAGGTGTCGCCCTTCACCACGTTCTTCACGTCCGAACCGAGCGGCACCGAATTGGCCGACGGATCATAAGTCCAGTCTTTCGCGAATGCGGAACCGCAAAACATGATGGCGGTCGCAGCCAGCCAGGCCCGGCAAAGAAATAACTTTTTCACCATGTTCATACTATTCTCCTCGTAAACGCTGCGCTCGCCCGCACGCCACGGCCATGGCGCACAACTCAACTTTTTAAATTATACCACAATCGCAAGCCATCTTACATCCCATTTGGGAATTAACTTGCATCCCATTTGGGAAATGTAGTAAAATAAGGGTATGCGAAACTTGCTCTACTTTCTTCCACCGATGGCGATCGGTTCGCCGGACAAGGTGTCGGAGATTCGGTACTTTGCCGAACGTTGTCGGCTGCATCTCGAATTTCTCTCCGATCGGCCGACGACCGTCTGGGTACAGGAGCTGCGCGACTTCTGGAATCCCATCGGTGCAATTGTCGAATCCTCGGCCGACTTTCAAGACGTCGATCCTCGGGTTTTCGGAACTCTGCCGACAATATTCCTCAACCGCGACCCCGCGACCCTGCCGCCGCAGGCGTTTTCGGTCTTCCACGACCAGCGAGCGACCGCACGACTGGCGGCGCGCGAACTGATTGCGGACGGCTTCCGTCACTTCGCCTACATTCCCTACCGCGAGAACACGACATGGAGCGCGGCGCGAGAACGCGGCTTTACCGAAGCGCTGGAGGCCGACCGATTTGCCGCGGATGTCTTTCATCCGACGGCGGACGGCGAGACAGCGAGGGTTGCCGAACTGCGCGATTTTCTCGCCAAGCTGCCGCGGCCTTGCGGCATCTTTGCCGCAAACGACGCTACTGCGGAAGCGGCACTGACGGCGGCCCGTCTTGCCGGCCTCGCCGTGCCGGACGATCTGGCAGTGCTCGGCGTCGACAACCTCACAAGCCTGTGCGAACACACGCAGACGCCGCTCAGCTCCATCGAACCGGACTTCCGACGCGGGGCGCAGCTGGCCATCATGCTGCTGATGGCGGCCGTACGTGACGGACGGCACTTCCACGGCAGCCGTCATCGAGCGTTCGGCGACCTGGGTCTTGTCCACCGCGAATCCACCCCCATGCAGCAGCGCGAAGACCGGGAGGTGCGGGAGGCGCTGGGGTTAATCAGGCGCGAGGCCTGTTCGGGGCTCATGGTCGGGCGGGTCGCGGCAACGTTCGCCTGCTCGGCGAGACACGCGCACGCCAGGTTCCGCAAGGCGACGGGACGGACGATTCTTCAGGCGATCCACGCCGTGCAACTTGAGCGCGCCAAGGAGCTGATCCGTGAAACCGACCTGCCGCTGAAGGTGATCTCCGACTTCTGCGGATTCGGGAACGCGAACTCGCTGCGGAAGTTCTTCCGCCGCGAAACGGGAAAGACAATGTCGCAGGAGCGGGCTCAGCCGACATAGCCAACGAAGTTAATTTGGTAAATGCGCGTGGGGGCAGACCCCGGACACGCTTGCTCAGATCGATGCTCATGCGTTGCGTTCCTCTTATGCGACCGATGCCGCCAGCCGTGCGACGAATAGGCGCCGTCCATCACCGCCCGCGGCCCCCTCTCCCCGTACGACAACCGTGGTCTACCATCTCCCCTCCAGCTCCCATCAAACCTATTCCCTATTCCCTATCACCTATTACCTTGGATAGTAGCCGCCCGTCTTCTTGCTGCCGCGATGCTCGATCTTGCCTTCGGCGATCAACTCAGCAATCATCCGCTTGACGGTGGCGCGACTCGCCGCGACAACCGATTGCAGATAGGGTATCTTCACGCCAGGATGTGTTCTGACAAGTTTCAGAAGATTCTGATTTAATGGCTCATTTAATGGCTCAATCGGCTCACTCGAGAAAGCGCCGTTAATCGCATATCTGGTGACAGGTCCCGCTCCGACCGGAATGATCGCGCCGATTTCCGCAAGGTCGGCAAGGTCGCGCGTCGCCGTGGGCTTCGACACCTTCGTCATCCGCATCCACTTTGCCGCCGAGAGCCCTGCGGCGACGCCCTTCTCTCCGTCCTCGAACATCCGCAGAACGACCTTCTTCGCCCGCGCCGAAAAACGCTTTTCGTATTTTTCGAGATACGCCCGTTTCGCCGCGATGAATTTCGCCGCCGCGACAAAACTCGTCAGCATCTCCGTCAGCACGGGAATGAAGAACGCGCACCAGTTCGTCCAATCCAACGTCCGCGACGCCTCGTTAAGCTCGTCGTAATACGCCGCGCGATGCCGCGCAATGATCGTCGATATGGGAAGGACGAGCGGCGCACCAAGGCCTTCGGCGAGCGCCTTCGCAACCAGCGCGCGCCCGACACGGCCGTTGCCGTCCTCGAACGGATGGATCGACTCGAAATGCGGATGCAGCATGGCCGCCTTGAGCGCAACCGCCTCCGGCTTCTTCTCCGCAGACTTCCACAGGCCGACGAATTTCCGAATTTCACCGGACACCCGTCCGCCCGGCGGCGCCTCGAAGCGCACTTCCTGGGTTCCGTCCGCATGATTCCGCACCACGTAAACCGGACTCCGCCGGAATGCTCCGACGGCAACTCTCCCGACGTCGCCGGACATGAGACTCTTATGCCAGCCCCTGATCAGCGACGCGGAAATCGGATCGCCCCACTCCCGCCTCACCGCGAGCATCATCGCGGCGACGCCTTCAGCCCGCGCATCCTTCGCGAAGCCCATCGGCGGCGTACTCACCCCCAGCGCCCGGCAGATCGAAGACATTACGGCGCTCTCATCAACTCTCACGCCCTCGATCGCACTCGTCGTCACCGCTTCGCTGGTCAGCGTTTCAGCCGTCAGTTCAGGATCCTGCGCAGGTTCGAGGCACTTCTTCAGCGCCGTGAACGCCAACTTAAACGCCTTGAGTTCGTCCTTGATCGCGGACAGATCAACTGTCGCGTTCGGCCATCCTTGCTGCTGCCAGTTGTAGTTCATCCCCAAATCTCCTTTTCAATGTATGCGCTCCTGCCGGAGGATGAACTTGTCCTGCTCGTGAATCGCCATCCGTTTGGTATCGAGCATCAGCGGAGTCTTGACCTTCCGCCCGTCCGCAGCCGTCAAAGGCGCAACCGCAAACTCGGCAGCCCCGGCAATAACCTCACGACGGTTCATCTGCGACCTATGCATGAAATCAAACTCGCTCCTTGTTACGTCCCCCGACTAACTAACATTATACCACAATGACATCGGACTTTGGACGCAAACTAAAAAGTCCTGGGCTCCGCCGGTTCGGCCGGCTTCGCGGACTCCGGTCCCTCCGGCTCGGACTTCGCGGGCGCGGGCTCAGGCTTCGGCAGGAGTTTCTCGACGGAATAGCCGGGGACCGTGTAAACCCACGGAGAACCGTCCAGCTTGAAATAACGCTCGCTGCCGCCCTTCACGGGCGCACCGACCGTCGCCAGCCGGTTCGTGTCGCCAGCAACCGTGACCCGCGCCACCACGCCGGTCGCGAAGCCGCATTCCGCCTCCGTCGCGTCCGCGGCGATGTCGGTGAACGAAATCCACGGCTCGTCGACGATCTTGCGCTCGACCCATTCCCGGCCGTCGCCCTCGAAAGCCTCCAGGGCGTCCGACACCAGCACCGTCTGCCCCTCGAACGCGGCATAGCGTCCGCGTCCCCACTTGGCGTGCCGCGGCCCGAGCGTCAGCGTCGCGAGTTCGCGTCCCGCCGCGTCGCGCAGCTTCAGCTCGGACGTCTCGTCCAGCGTTTTGCCGCGGACGGACTGCCCGACCTTGAGTTCGGCGAGCTTCAGCAGGTTCGCGACGATCTTGCCGCGGTCAGCCGGATAGCCGTGATAGGTCGCGACCGTCCAGCCGTTCGACCCCGCGGCGACCTTCAGCGTTCCGCCGACCTCGACAGACGCGACCTCCTCGACCGACAGGCCGGGGAACACCGTCCGTCCGTTCAGCGACGGACGCGCTGCGGCGGACGAGCCGGACGAAAGCCAATACGCCGCGCCGCCCAACACGGCCGCGACTCCGACGAGAACCATCAAATTGCGAGTGGTCATCTTGCTACCTCCCTGTTCAACTTTTCCAATTCGTTCCCCTTCACGCCCGCGTCCTGCGGCGCAGACCGCGCACGAGACCGAAGACGATCACCAGCAGCGGCATGAGGACAATGTTATGACACTTAAGCCGCAATCCGAGCGCGTCGATGTCGGCCGTGAGCTCCTTGCGGACGTTCTTGAGCTGGCGGCGCGTGTCGGCCTGGGCCTTGCGCAGCTTCGCGATCTCGTCCTGCTGGGCGCGCGAAAGGACGAACCGCTCGTCGCCGCTCTTCTGCGCCTGGAGCGCGGACAGCCGCTGCTGGGTGGACTGCAGCTCGGCCTGGAACTCCTCTTCCTTCTGCTGCCACTTGCGCGTCGCCTCCGCCTCCAAAGCGTTTACAACGGTAAAGGGACGATCGGAAACGCCGCGGCAGCGCACGCCGATGAGCTCCTCGCGTCCCGCGAACTGTTCGATGACGTTCGAGAAGAGCGTGAGGTTCTCGTTGATGAGCTGCGGAATCTGTCCGAAGGGCGTGCGGATCATGCGGACGCACACATCGTCAGCAAGGAAGTCCGAGTCGGCCAGAACCATCACCGCGCCGCGTCCTTCCGACAGGGCGCCGGCGACTTCGTTCGTTCCCGTCGGGCCTTTCGGGAAGGCCGTGCGGAACGTCCCCGAAAGCCGCGCCGCCAGCACCTTCTGCTGTCCGTCTGGCGCACAGTTGCGCAGACCGCCGTACTGGAGCGACATCCGGTCGACGAGCGAGGAGTTGTCCTTCGACGAGACGATCACGGGCGTGAAGACAAGTTCCGCCTCAGGCTTCTCGAACGACAGCGCGCCGGCGAACGGGAACATGACGTTGGTCAGGCGCGAGACGAGGAGGTCGCCCTTGTCCATGTTGTCCGCTCCAAGCGACAGAAAAGCCGGATTGTCCTCGGCGCCGCCGCGGCCGTTCGCGAGTTTCGTCGACGCGGCGAAATCGCAGACGATCTTGCCCGCGTCGTACTTGACGCCCCAGGCGTCGAAGAGCTTGCCGAGGGTGGACGGGCCGTCCTTCGGCGCGCCCATGGCCGCCGCGCCGGCGCCGCCGGACTGGAAGTCCTTGATGCTGAACGGGTCGACGCAGGCGACGAGCTTGCCGCCGCGGAGGACGAACTGGTCGATGGCGTAAAGGGTCTTGTCGGAAAGATCCTTCGCATGCAGGATCACCAGCGTCTTCACCTCATCGGCAATCGCCTCGGCATCCGTCGGAATCGCGCGAATTTCGTAGTCCTTGCCGAGGTCGGCAAACGCCGCCCAGCCGGGAGCGGGGCGCTGGCCCATCTGCATCGCGTAGGGATTGGCCTGCTCCGGCAGAACGCCGTCGAGCGAGGTCATCAATCCGATCACCGGGCGCTCCGGCCAGGCGACGCGCGTGACGAGGCGGGTGAGGTCGTATTCGAGCGTGGCCTCTGTGCGCGGCGACAGGACGCCGAGCGTCTCCTCGCGATCGCCGCAAACGGCGACGACACCGAAGTAGACGGGGGCCCCGAAGGGATTGGCCGTCTGCGGCTCGATGCCGTAGCGCTGCGCCCACTCCTCCGCGTCCGAATCCGGCTTCGGATCGTAAGTCTCGACCACGAGCCGTCCGCCGGAGGCGCGTTCGTATTCGCGCAGGAGGTTCTGCACCTGCGTCGCGTAAGTCTTGAGCGCCATCGGCATGTCGGCGGACGACGAGCTCACGTAATACTTGAAGGTGACGTCATCGTCCAGCTTGCCGAGCACCGCCCGCGAACCGTCCGAAAGCGTATACAGGCGCTCGGCCGTGAGGTCGGCGCGCAGCGGCAGCGCGGCGAAGATCACCGTGGCGGCTGTCGCGATCGCCGCGACGGCGACGAGGCCGACGAGACCCTTCGACGCGCCGCGGCGTCCGTCCGTAATGACCTTCGCGGCCGTCAGCGCGACGGCCATCATGCCGAAGTAGTAGCTGACATCAGCGACATCGACGACGCCACGGCGCAGGGCCTCGAAGTGGCGCAGCAGCGAGCAGGACGCGAGTCCGTCGACCAGCGAGGCGGGAACGCCCCATCCGGCCACGGCGCCCACGACCGGATCGAATCCGATGATGAGCAGCACGAAGAGCAGCGCGAGCGAAATGACGAAACCGACGACGCCAGAGCGCGAAAGCGTGGAGGCGAAGAGTCCGATCGCCGCCGCCGCGCCGGCGAGCAGCAGGGAGCCGAGATAGCCGCAGACCACCGCGCCCCAGTCGGGCGAGCCGAGATAGCCCGCCGTCACCGCCACCGGGAAGGTCAGAGAGAGACCGAGGGCGAGGAAGGCCCACGCGGCGAGGAACTTGCCGACCAAGACCTCCCACACCGTCACCGGCAGCGTCAGCAGCAGCTCCGCCGTCCCGTTGCGGCGCTCGTCGGCCCACAGGCCCATCGTCGCCGCCGGCACCAGGAGCAGATAGACCCACGGATGCCAGAAGAAGAACGGCGAAAGATCGGCCTGCCGGCGTTCGTAGAACATCGTCACGCCGAAGGTCAGAAAACCGACCAGCACCAGAAACGCCACCAGAAAGACATACGCGACCGGCGAATCGAAATAAGCCTTGAACTCGCGCTTGAAGACCGTCTTCACATTACCCAGCATGGTTTTCCCCTCGCTTACTTGTCCATGGTCAGATTGCGGAAAACGACATCGAGCCGTCCGCTCGGATCTTTCGCCTTCAGCTCGGCCGGCGTGCCGTCGGCGCGGATCTCGCCGCCCGCGATCACGAGCGCCCGCGTACAAACGGCGTCGACCTCTTCGAGGATGTGGGTGGAGATGACGATCGCCTTCTCGGAGGACATCTCGCGAATCATCTCGCGGACGGTGAACTTCTGGTTCGGGTCAAGTCCGTCCGTCGGCTCGTCCATAATCAGGACCGGCGGATCGTGGATGATTGCCTGCGCGAACGAGGTGCGCTGGCGGTAGCCCTTCGAGAGCGTCTCGATCGTCTGCCGCGCAACCTTCTCCAGACGCGCCTTGGCGATCGCGGCCTCGACGCGGGACTTGGCCGCTGCGCCGCGGAAGCCGCGGATTTCGGCGGCGAAGCGGAGAAAATCCTCGACCGTCATCGCCCGGTAACTCGGCGCGGACTCGGGCAGGTAGCCGAGGCAGCGCTTGGCGCCGACAGGATCCTTCGTTACGTCACGGCCGCAGATAAGCGCCGTGCCCGACGTCGGAGGCAGAAAGCCCGTCACCATCCGCATCGTGGTCGACTTGCCCGCGCCGTTCGGGCCCAAAAAGCCCAGCACATCCCCCTTCGACACCGAGAAGGAAATGCCCTTCACCGCCTCGAAGGATCCGAACCGCTTGCGCAGGTCCTTGACTTCCAGCATGATCTCACCCATACAACCTCTTCCTTTCGTCTTGCGCGGTCTGGCCGCAATCACTGGGAGCCGACAAGCCGCCCCCGTTGAAACTGTCATCCATCATACCACCGCCGTGTAAACGGAATGTTAATATCATACCATTTTTCTGCATTGTTGCATATCTGGGTACTCGGTCAGTCAATACCGCTGGCGCGGTTTTGACCGACCTCGGCATCTGAGCATTTGAGCAAAAGGGCATCTGAGCTTGTTCGAATAATATGGCTTCGTTTGCGATAACACGGAGTGGAAGTCTGCGTTGGTAGGTTTTTGTTGAAGCTAACTGGAGTTCATGTTTCTGAGTTGTGAGGCAAT
>JAZQPI010000019.1:0-47100 GCA_045628545.1 Kiritimatiellia bacterium | reverse complement strand
CCACAGAACGACATGGCTACGATCCGACTTCCTGGATCTGCTCGGTCTTCTTTCCGCTCACGGCGGAGACCACGATGAGCACCACGACGCTGATCAACGGCAGAAGAATGGCGGTGATCGGCGCGGAAAGGCGCTGCAGCTCAATCAGCGCCTCCTTGTACTCGCGGGTGTCGTGCGGCTTCGAAAAGCCGGAAAACATCTTTCCGAGCCGCTTGAAGAGGCCGAGCTCCTCGTACTTCTCCATCGAAACGTCAACCCCGAGGTCGTTAAGTGCCATGGCGGTCTAACTCCTTGATGACTTTACATGCTGAAGATGGAGAGGTTCTCCATCTTGAACTGGTGGCAGGTGTCCAGGGGAACCACCAGGAACCGGGGCCGCGAATCCATCGTGCAGCGCACAAGCACCGTCGACTTCTTCGAGGTCGCGGAGAGCTGCTTGATGTTCCGGTCCAGTTCCTTCAGCGAGACGCCACGGCCGTTGAAGACCATGCCGCCCGGCCCGATGTCGATCTTGATCTGGTTGTCGTTCGGGACCGCGTCGGACGGATTGTTGTTCGGCGCGGGACGGTTCGCGTTCAGTTTGGAGAGGATGTCGTCCTGCTTGAGCGTGACGACGAAGAAGATCATCAGCTCGAACACGACGTCGATCATCGGCGTCATGTCCAGAGCGGGGTTGTCCTGCTGCTTTCTCGCCATGTGCTACTCCCTCCCCAGCAGCCGGCTCAGGTGCTTGCGGGCCGGATGCCCGGGCTTCGAGGTCTTGTCCTCGCCCACCGCGACGAAGGAGATCTTGTAGAGTCCGTTCGCCGTGCAGGCGTTCATCACCTGTGCGACCGCCTTGTGCGGGCACTCGAAGTCGGCGCGGATCATGACGGGGAACTCCCCTCCGAGCCGCTTCACCTTATCCTTGACGCGCTGCCCGATCTGGTCCGGCGTCAGTTCGACGTCGCCCATCGAGATGCGGGGCTTCGCCAGCCTCTTGCCGCTCTTGTCGCGGGCCGCGATGTCGATCATCATGTGGGTCGGGGGAAGTTCCTCCGGCACCAGCACGATGCCGTGCTGCCCGTCCTCGAGCTCGATCGTCTCGTCCTTCTTCTGCGCTTCGGTCAGCGTGACGACGAAGAAGATGATCAGCTCGAACACGACGTCGATCATCGGCGTCATGTCAAGGGCGGGGTTCTCCTGTGATTTCCTTGACATGGGGGTCAAAGCCTCCGGTTCAGACCTGAACCACTTCCTCGCCGCCCTCGACGGACACGTTGCGCAGTCCGTTCAGGAGTTCCATCGTCACGGCGGTCATCCGCAGGATGAGGCGGTTGGCCTTGTTGCGGAGCACGTAGAACATGGTGATGGACGGAATCGACACGATCAGGCCGCCGGCCGTCGTCCAGAGGGCCTGGCCGATCGAGTTCGCGAGCGCCGCCGCGTCGCCCGCGCCGCCGGACGCCAGGGCCTGGAAGGTCAGGATCATGCCTTGCACCGTGCCGAGCAGGCCGAGGGACGGTCCCAGGTTGCCGCAGACCGAAATCCAGTTCAGCCGCTGCTGGATCTTCTCCTGCTCGAGGTCGGACGCCGCGTTCACGGCCTCCTGAATCGCCTCGAAGCCCTCCTCGATGTGCTGGAACGCGGCGATGACGATCGAGCTCATGACGGACGGGTTCTGCTGGCAGGTCTCCATCGCCTTGGCGACGTCGCCCTCCATCATCGCCGCCTGGACGTTGTCGATCAGGCGCTGCGGCATCAGCTTCTCGGGCTTGATGAGCACGGAGCAGTCGACCATGAAGTAAACCGCCATGCCGAAGTCGCCGAAGAGGGCGAACCACAGCAGCATGCCGACGACGCCCGAGCCGAAGACGATCTCGTAAAAGCCGCCGCCGGAGTTCGAGGACTTGGTCGCCTCGCTGGAGACGACGTTGCCGTTCGCGTCCGTCAGTTCCTGGCCGAACGAGTTGAACGCCGCCACCGGGGCCACGGCGGTTCCGACGAGGAGAGCGGCAGCCATCAACGATTTTCTGATCTTGTGCATTTTGGTTTTCCTTCTTGTTTAGAGTGTCAGGTGTTGGATTTGAAAGAGTACGTCATCGTCAGAGGGCGCGGGCCTTGGTGCGCAGTTTGTCGGCGCGGGAGGCCTGCCCCAGCTTTTCGAAGCAGTCCGCCGCCTTCAGCATCGCCTCGGCGCGTTCGCGGGCGCACGCGGGGTCGGTGAACATCAATGACGCCTTGAGGAAGCCGTCGCGCAGCGCCCGCTTGAGGATCTCAGGCGAATTGCCCTCGCTCATGATGATGTCGCCGCGCATCACGCAGACCGCCGCGGCCGCCTGACGGTCGCCGCTCGTAGCCGCCTTCTTCAGCACGTTCTCGAGCTGGTCGGTCTTGCCGAGCTTCAGCAGGGACTGCCAGTAGGCCGCCGCGAGATCGCCCGACCAGGCCGCGCTCTTGTCGTCCGCGATGATCGAACGGCACGTGTCGTAGGCCTTCTGCGCCTGCCCCGCCGAGATGTAGGCCATCGCCAGATAGCGCCCGGCCGGCTTGTCCCACTGGAGCATCCGGTACTCGGAGAGAATCTTCTCCAGCGTCGCGATCGCCCCCGCGCCATGGCCGGCGGCAACCTGCTCCGCCGCCTTGTCGAACCCTTCCGGCTTCGGAATCGAGAGTTCGACCACGTCGGCGAGCGGATACTCGGCGTTCACCGTCGTCGACCCTTTCTTGAAGGTGACCGTGTACTTCTTGGCGCG
The DNA here is from genome assembly GCA_045628545.1 of Kiritimatiellia bacterium. Taxonomy (GTDB): domain Bacteria; phylum Verrucomicrobiota; class Kiritimatiellia; order RFP12; family UBA1067; genus UBA1067. The sequence continues at coordinate 44,365 of JAZQPI010000019.1, read as the reverse complement.
CGGCTGCCACTTGATGTCGCCGGACTTCGAGTCCGCCTCCGTGCGCAGCGTCCCCTTCACCGCGAACAGCGGCAGGGCGGTCAGTAGCGCCAGTCCCGTAATCAGCGATTTCTTCACCATCATGATTTCACTCCCCTTCTTCAGTCGTTTCGTTTTCACTCGTTTCGGCCGGCGCGGCCGGCTTCGCCTCGGACGTCGCGGAGCCGAGGCTGTCGGCCTTGGCCTGGTTGACATTGTTGACGACTTCCGTGCGGAACTTCCCGTTCGGGAAGAGCGCCAGGTACTCGTTGCCGTAGCGAATGACGAAATCGGCCTGGTTCATGCCCTTGTGCGACCAGAGGGCGACGGCGGAGGCGTAGGCGCGCTCGAGGTTGTCGCGCTCGCCCGCCTCGAAGGCGGAAAGCGGACGGGACTCGGTCGGCGACTTGGCCTGGATGAACGAGAGGAACTTCGAAGCGGCCTTGCCGCACGACTCGAGCGCCTCCTCGGCGAGCCCCATCTCCTCCTCGGCCTTCACCCGGTCGGCGACCACGTCCCCGGAGAGCAGCTCCAGCCGGTCCTGCTCCCACTGCGGCTTCTTCGCCCAGTAGCCCTTCACCTTGCGCAGCGCCCCAACCGCCGCGTTGAAGTGCTTCGCGCGCAGCACCGCGTCCTTCTCGCGGCGGCCCTGCTCCTTGGCCACCTCCACGAGGAGGAAGTTCGCGTCCGCCGCGATGAGCATGCGCGACATCTTCGGATCCTCCAGGAACAGGTCGATCGCCTCGCGCGCCTCCGCCAGCGACCCCTGCCGGAAGGACGTCTTCGCCAGCCCGAGCCGCGCCTTCGCCACGGTCGTGACCTGGTTCGTCCCCGCCAGGCGGATGGCCTTCTCGAACGCCTGGTTGGCGAGATCCCAGCTCTTCGCTTCGATCAGCGCCTCGCCGGCGTTGAGGTACTGGCCGGCCGTGTACTTGCCGTCCGTGTGCAGCATCTCGCCGTAAATCTCGGTCGCCTCCTTGCGCATGCCGATCTCCATCAGGCTCTTCGCCAGCCGCGGCTTCGCGTTCTTCGCCTCTTCGGAATCGGGGAAGGCGCGGGAAAGGCGGTCAAGCGCGTCCTTCGACTTCTCCATCTCGTTCATCGCTGTGTAGATCATCCCCAGCTTCACGTACGCCGTCTTCACGTACTTCCCCTCGGGATAGGCCTCCACATACTCCTCGTAGCTCTTCGCCGCGCGCTCGCGCATCTTCGCCAGCGCCGCCTCGGGCCGGGTGATGCGGCCGTAGCACTCGCCGACGAGGAACAGGGCGGCCTCGCGCAGCGTCTCGTACTTCTCGCGGTCGGCCTTCGTCGTCGCGGGATCGGCGACCGCCTTGGCCGCCTCGCCGGAGAAGCGGGAGAACTGCTGGATGGCGCGGATTACGAGGGCGCTGCCGGCCTTCTCCGCCGCCGCGACCGCCTCAGCCGTCTCGTTGGTCTCGGCGGAAGAGAGCCGCTCGAGCCCGGCCTTCTGGTACATCTGCGCAAGCTGCATCTGCGCCTGGAGGCGCAGGAGGTTGTTCTTCTCGATCTTCAGGTAGTCGGCCATGTACGCCATCTGACCCTCCGCGTCGCCCAGCTTGCCGCAGCAGAAGGCGATCTGCGCCAGCGACGAGGCGTAATACGTCGAGTTCGTGTAGTACCGGCCCAGCAGCTTCCAGCGCGCGATCGCCTCGGAATAGTCCTCGGCCTTCTGGGCCGCGCCCGCCTGGGACGCCGCGACCTGCGGGGCGTTCGGATGGCGGCGGTAGTTCGTGCAGAACTGTTCCAGCAGCCAGTCCGCCCGGCCGGGGTCGCCACGCTCGCGCTCCTTCGCCGCCAGGCTGATCGTCGCGTCGCCCGCCGCCAGCATCAGCGAACGGTCGGCGTTCCCGGCGAAGCGCTCGGAGAGATACGCTCCGACCGCGTCCGCGTCGAGACGGTGAAGCTCCTTCTGCGCCTCGTCCTTCTCCTCGGCGTAGAGGTCGAGGAGGGCGCTCGCGATGTTCGCGACCGCCTGGACCGACTCGGGCAGCTCCGGATACTTCTCAAGGGCGGCGTAGTAGGCCTCGATCGCCTCGGCGTAGCGGTCGGAGAGGAAGAGCGTCCCCGCCTCCTTGAACTGGGCCGCGCGCATCTTCGCGATCTGCTCCTTGGTGACGTTGGTCTTGATCTTCGCGTTGTAGTGCTTCTCGGCGAACTCGCGCACCTCCTCGCTCAGCTCGCCGGCCGAAACCGCCCAGGGGCTCGTGTCGAACCGGAGAAACACCGTGACGGCGAGGTTGAACGCGCCCTTCCCGTCCCGCCGCCCGCTCCGTGGGTCACGCGCGCCGAACATGTACGACTTTACCTTCTCGTCATCGCGCTTCGGCGCCTTGTACGCCTCCTGCGCCGCGTCCCACAGCATCTTCGCCTGCAGATAGAGGCACTCCGGGAGCGGAGAGAGGCGCAAAAGGCCCTGCGTGCCGTCCGGATCGAGCTCCTGCATCTGCGCGTGCAGTTCCTGCAGCACCGGCAGGTACTCCTCGACGATGTCCCGGGCGCGGTCCGGCTTGCCGCGCATGACCGCGATATGGGCCTTCATCGACACCGCCTGACCGAAGAAGACCGGCTTGTCCTGGTGCCAGAGGAGCTTGTCGACGATCTTCTCGGCGGACGCCAGCGCCGACTCGTTCTTGCCGCGGCCGAGTTCGTCCGCCAGCTTCATGTACACCTTCGCGGTCTCGGACGCCAGATGGCACCACTCCTTGCCCTTCACGAGAGGCAGAAGCGCGTCGTAGGCCTTCGCCGCCCTCGCGTACTGGCGGTCCTCGAACAGCAGCTGGCCGTAGGAATAGCTCGCGTTGACGAAGAACTTCTGCAGTTCCTTCGGCGGTTTGGCGAAGGCCTTGAAGAACTCGTCGTAGATCTGCAGACACTCCGCCTTCATGTTGCGGAAGAAGTAGTTGTTCGCCATCTCCAGGCGCGCGGCCCAGTACTTCGAGCCCTTGCGATCGGGCAGCGCGGCGATTTTGCGCTCCGCCTCCTCGAACTTGCCGAGCGACAGCAGCCCGCGCACGTCGATCGCGAACAGCTGCACGTCGGCCTCCGGCCACTTCGCCTTGACCTCCGCGCTCACCTGCTCGGCGAAATCGGGATAGCCGTTGTTGACGAGGGCTTCGACATAGGCCACCGCCTCGTCCAGCTCCGGATTCGCGGCCTCTTCGGCCGACGCCGCCGCCTCCTCGGCCGCCGCTTCCTGCGCCCGCACCGACGGCAGCGTCAGCCCGCAGACCGCGCACAGCAAAAATGGAATAACTGCCTTATGATTCATAGTATTGTTGATTATACACTATAAATCGGCGGCTTGCAAGTGCAAAAACGTCCGGCAACGGGCGTAAACGGCGGCCGGATCTGGCATCCGGCCCTTGCCGGACGCGCCGCACGCGAGCTCCCCGTCGTCTGGATCGATGACCTCGACGCCGCGCGCGCGGAGTGCCGCGAGGTTCTCCTGCGTCACCGCGCTCTCCCACATGCCCGTGTTCATCGTCGGCACCACCACGATCTTCGCCCGCGTCGCCAGCAGCGTCGCGCACAGGAGGTTGTCCGCCAGCCCGTAGCGCAGCTTCGCGATCGTGTTCGCCGTCGCCGGCGAGACGACCACCAGATCGGCGGACTCGGCCAGCGAAATGTGTTCCGGCCGCCAGGAGACCGGCGGCGCGAACTGATCGACATAGACGGGATTGCGGCTCAGCGTCTGAAAAGTCAGCGGCCGCACGAACTCGCACGCCGCCGGCGTCATCACGACCGTCACCTCGTCGCCGTCCTTCACGAACAGCCGCACCAGTTCCGCCGCCTTGTACGCGGCGATCGAACCCGTCACCCCCAGCAGTATCCTACTCACAGCGACCTCCTCAGCGCCTCGACCGCGGCGCGCATGTCGTGTTGACGAAACAGATAGCTCCCGGCGACGAACTGATTCGCGCCCGCCTTCGCCGCGAGCGGAATCGTCTCGGCGTTCCCGCCGCCGTCGATCATGATGTCCAGCCCCGGCCGGCGCGCGCGCAGCCACGACACCTTCGGCAGGCAGTCCGCGATGAACTTCTGTCCGCCGTAGCCCGGATGCACCGTCATCACCATCGCCTCGTCGATCTCGTCCAGATAGGGTTCGAGCCTTTCGACCGGCGTCTCGGGATTGAGGGTGATCGCCGCTTTCGCGCCGAGGGCGCGAATGCGCCGCAGTTCGACGTGCAGGTCGCAGTCCGCCTCGACGTGGATCTGCAGGGTATCGGCCCCGGCCGCGACGAACTTCTCGAGGTAGAGGTCGGGACGGGACATCATCAGGTGGACGCTGCGGTAGAAGTTCGGCGCAATCCGCCGCGCCAGCGCGACCACGTCCGGCCCGAAGGAAAGGTTCGGCACGAAGTGCGGATCCATGATGTCCAGATGGAGCGCGTCGGCGGTCGAAGCCTCGGCCCGCCGGATCTCGTCGCCCAGCCTGGCAAAGTCCGCAGCCAGCAGAGAAGGTAAGATTTCTGTTTTCATTTTCAGGATTGTAGTGCAAATGCCTTTCACCGCAAATATTATAGCAAAACTTCAGAAGCAGGCTCTGCGGCATGTTCGCTTGAAGGTGAGTTTCGCTCCTGGCGGACGGGTTCCCCCAAAAACGCATCGAGAAGTGTTTCCAGCGCTCGCTCGTCATCCGTCAGCCCCTCACCGCCTGCAGTCTTCGCCCGCAGCAGATCCTTCGCCCGGACGAAGGCCGTCCGCGCACCCGCCCCGTCTCCGACAAGGCGACGGGACCGTCCCTCGGCGAAAGCGATTTCCGCGCTTTCCGGATTCGCCGCCTTCGCCTCCGCAATCAGCCGCTCCGCCAACGCCGCGTCATGCAGGTCTTCTGCCGCGATGAAGACGGCGGTCGTCCAGCCGTCGACATTGTGCGGATCCGCCCGGAGCGCCGCCCAGTAAAGCGGCAGCAGCTCCACCGTCTTCTCCCCGTCCAGGTGAACATGCCGCTGCGGCGCACGGACATGCGCGTTGATCCACCGCCACGGATCCGGGAACCGATGGTCCGGCTGCGCGACAGCGTGGCCTTCGTGATCGTGGTCTTCGTGATGATGCTCCCCGTCGCGGCAGTCTTTGCACGAGCAGTCGATGTCGATTCCGCCGTGAAAATAGCTGTCGGACTTGCGGACCATCATCTGCGAAAGGACGGTCCGCGCATCGCCGAAGGCGACCGACAGCACGTCTTCGCCCTTCACCACCTGCGGCAGCTCCGAACCCGGCAGCCGGCTCAAGCCCAGCGCCAGCGCCGCGCCCGCGACAGCAAGTCCCAACTGTACCAACCTACCCATGCGCCTTCACCGCCTCTTCAACGCCCAGGCGGCAAGCCCCAGCGCGACCGCGACATACACGGCCGCGTACGCGAGGACCGCCGCCAGCACCAGACCGTCCACCGCGCCCCAGCCGTGGATGACGCGCTGGCGCATGTCGAAGAACTCCGCGTGCGGCGCCACCGCGTAAACGCCGCGCACGATCCACCCCGCCGCGGACGAAGCCTCCTGCGCGTACTCGGGCAGCCGGCGACCGAAAAAGAACATCGCGACGAGCAGGATGCCGTTCAGCGTCAGATTCGCCGAACTCGTGACGACGAGCGAGCCCAGGAGCGACAGCGCCACGGCGAGCGCGACGAAACCGAGATGCAGGACGATCGCCTGAACCAGGTCGACCGAAAGCCAGCCGCCGCCGCGCAGTCCGACCGAAAGGACGAAGAGCGCATAGAAGAGCAGCACCGCCGAAGACGCCGCGACCACGGCGCCGAGGTATTTGCCGAGGACGAGCCGTCCGAGCGAAATCGGCTTCGCGCGCAAGGTCAGGATCGTGCGAGACTCGAACTCGGGCGGGAAAAGCCGCGCCCCCGTCCCCAGCGCGATGAAAAGCGAGAATCCCCAGACGAGCAGCAGCGCGACCTCGTCCAGATACCGCGTCGCGCCCGCCGCGCCGAACGGCTTGGCGAAGGAGAGCGGCACCATCACCGCGAGCGCCAGGATGAGGAGTCCGACGATCTCGTTCCGCCGCCAGAGGTCGAGAAGCGCAAGCCGGACAAGCGCGTTCATCTGCCGAAGAAAGGTTTTCATTGTTTGATTGTTCGATTGTTTGATTTCCACAACCCTTTAACCCTTTCAACTTCGTTCGGGCACGCCATTCCCGAGCACTTTCAGAAAGAGCCGCTCGAGATTTTCCTCGCCGGTGCCGGCGAGGTCCCTGACCGAACCCTGGTAGACGCACATGCCCTGTTTCATGATCGCGACCTTGTCGCAGAGCAGTTCCGTCTCGCCGAGCTCGTGCGAGGAGAAGAAGATTGACTTCCCCTCGTCGCGCAGTTCGCGCATCAGTTCGCGGAAGTGAATGCGCGCGAGCGGATCGAGTCCGGTAAACGGCTCGTCGAGGATCAGGAGGTCGGGATCGGCCAACAGCGCCTGGGCGATGCCCGCGCGCTGGAGCATGCCCTTCGAATACGTCTTGAGGGGACGCTTCGCGGCGTCGGCAAGCCCGACGCGCTCCAGCAGCCGCTCGCCGCGTTCGCGGACCGTCCGCGAAGAAAGTCCGCAGACGCCGCCGTAAAACGCGAGCAGTTCGCGCGCGTTCAGATACGGATAGTAATACGCGGTCTCGGGCATGTAGCCGATCCGCCGCCGCACTTCGGGATCGGCGGGATCGCCCCCCATCACGCGCACCGTGCCGGCGGTCGGCCGCAGGAGCCCCGTCAGCATCTTGATGGTCGTCGTCTTCCCCGCGCCGTTCGTGCCGAGGAAGCCCAGGATTTCGCCGCGCCCGAGCGAGAGCGAAAGTTCGTTCACGGCCGCGACCTCGCCGAACGAACGCGACACGTCCTCTGCCAGCAGCACTTCATTCTCGTGACCAACCGATTCTCTCATCATGTCCATGTCCGTGATTGTAGCACTAAAACGCCTTCATGTCTCCTGCAGGCGGTTCCCCTGGCGGACGAGCCAGCGACCCAGCTTCTGACTCGGCTTTCGGTGATTCCGCCTCTCGGCTGCCAGATTGGCCTGGACCTGGTCGATGTTCATGTGCACAACCTTTAGCAGATAATCGACGACCTCGTCCAGCCGCTCCACCCGTTCGTAAAGTCCGAAATCAATTCCCGACGACCGGTAGTGGCGCAATTTGCGCTCGAAGAAGTCGAAATACCAGTCCGCGTCATTGAACCGGCGTTCCAGCACCGTATAGTGCGTCAACAGCCAAGCCAGAGAAGGCGCCCGGTCTGAAGGCGGCGCGGACAGCACGTCGGACAGCGACCCCAGCCCGACTCCGTCTGCCGCCCATGCGCTGTAGGTGCGGTCCAAAGCCACCAGCCGCGTCCCCATCAGCTGTCCCAGGAGGCCGGTCATGGACTCGCAGTTCAGCACCGCATCAACATAGGGGAAGCACCACAGGCTCTGGTAGACCCAGCCCGATCCGCCCATCGCCAGCAGATTCGGATGGCGATCCTGAAGAAACGCAACCGTACGCTCACTAAGCTGCGCCCCGACGTTGTCATGAAACGTCGCCACCACGCCAATCTCCCGCGGCAGGTGTTTCAGCACGTCCCGAAGCCAGAGGAACTGGTCGTCGAAGGCGGCTTCGCCGTAGATGTTGGAGGCCGGCACGGGCACAAGCACCGTCTGCCGATGGGCTTCGCGAAATGCCGCCAGGGTCTTCGCCTGCGGATTGGCTCCGGCCAGAATCGCGTTCAACCCCTCGCGCAGGCGCACAATGTCCTCACGCTCCTCCGCGGAAACCGCAAACCGTCGGATTTCTCCGCCGAAGCGATTCGGGAAGCCGTTCATGAAGTCAATGGCGTCGTAGCGCAGCGACCGCGGAAACGGCCCGCGCGAGAAGAGTCCGTTCTCCCCCGTCAGGCAGAGGGCCTCGGGATAGAGCGTCCGGAACGGGGACGCATTCGTCGGATAGCAGATGACGACATCCGGCTCCCAGTCCCCCAGCCTGGATGAAAGCACCCGGCGGAAGCGCCGCAGCTCCACGTCCGTGAAGCCCCTGCCGAAGTTGCGCAACATCATCGCCTCCAGCGACTTGGACTCGGCAAAGACCTCGCCGAGTTCGTCATAGGAAAAGGGAATCAGCTCAATCCCCGCGAATCGCGGATCGTCTCTCGCCTGCCAGGCGGCGATTTCCGACACGACGGCCTTCATCTCGACTCTTCCCGAGGCCAACAGCGCCGAGCCGACGAAGTCCATCAGATGGTTCGCGAGGACGTCCGCGCTTCGCGCAAAGGACTCGTAGAGCCGCGGTGGATCCGCATAAAACAACACGCGGGTCGGAGTTCTCATCTCACATACTCCTCCTTCATCGGCTCGCCCTTGCGCAAAGAGACGACCGCCGTCCGGCCCAGGAGGGACGGGAGCAGCTTCGGCTCGCACCCCCCGGCCGGCCGGACGCTGCGCACATTCCGCTCCGTCAGCACCTCCCCGGCGCGGATATCCTCCGCCACGTAAAGCGACCGACGTCCGCGGCGGCCCGTCTCGTCAAAGGCGTAGGACACGTCACCCGTTGCCGCCAAGGCGCCTTTCGCCGACCTCACCATGGTCGCGAATTCATCCGGCATCAGGGCGAACGAAGACTCCGCGTCACCCTCCGGCCGGTCGAGCGTCAGGTGCTTTTCGATCACGCGAGCCCCCAGCGCCACCGCCGCGACGGGGACCTCCACGCCCAGCGAATGGTCGGAAAGTCCGATGCGGACTCCTTGCGAACCGAACCGGTCCACCATGTCGCGCAAGGTGGCCAGATGCATGCGCTCCGGACGGGCCGGATAGGCCGACGTGCACTTGAGCAACGTCACGTCGAAGTTGCCTTCGTCGAAACAGGCGTCGACCGTCTCCTGCATTTCCTCGACCGTCGAGACGCCGACGGAGATCAGCATGGGGCGTCCCTTTGACGCCGCATGGCGGACTAGCGGCAGGTCCATCGCCTCGAAGCTCGCGATCTTGAATCGCGGAACGCCGAGGTCCGCGAGGAAATCAACGGCCGTACGGTCAAAGGGCGTCGAAAAAAGCTCCAGCCCCAGCGATTCGGCGTAGGCCTTCAGTTCGGCCGTCCACTCCCAGGGCGTGGCCGCCCTACGGTAGAGTTCGTGCAGCGTCATCCCGTCCCAGAGCGTCCCGCCCGAAATGCGGAACGGACCCTCCGCGCAGTCCAGCGTCATCGTATCGGCCGTGTAGGTCTGCAGCTTCACCGCGTCCGCCCCGGCCGCGGCGGCCGCGGCGACAAGCTCCTTCGCCCTGACGAAATCGCCGCGGTGGTTAGCGGACATCTCGGCGATCGTGAAGACGCGGTCGCGGTAGCGGTAAACCTCGTAAGCCTCGCCGCCAAGGACGACGTCGTCCTCGCGCCGGTAGCCGTTGTCCAGCAGCGGCTTGATGGCAATGCGGTTCGAGACCTTCGACATGCCCACGACCTCGGGCAGCCCGGAACGGATGAGCGCCGCGCGAAGGAAGCGCGCCGAAAGCCCCTTGCCCCGCCAGGCCGCGACAAGACTGCCGGAACATTCCCAGCCCCGCTCACGACGGTTGAACCGCACCTGCCCGATCGGCTCGCCTCGCGATTCGACAATGTAGAAAATGCAGTCCGGGCTTGAAAGCATCCGCGCGAACCAAGCACAGTGGTCCTCCCAGCGGATCTGCGCGGAATTGGCGGAATTCCGCCGCACCAGCGCGTCGTTGGAAAGCCTGAACACAAATTCGGCATCGCCAGATGCCGCCGGACGCAAATTAAAGACTTCTGCCATTTCAACAATAGTATATCAAAGATTTTGCCCCTTGGTGACTGCGGCCCGCAGATACGCCGCGTCCCGCCGGAAGTCCTCAAGGTCGGTCATCGAGTCGCGCACGGTCTCGATCGAAATCGCCGCCGTCGGCGAGAACACCTCGCGGCAGAGGCGGCAGAGGTCGAGGCGCCCCGTGCCGAGATGCGGATGCGCGTCGTAAGGCGAAGACATGTCGACGACATCGGAGAGATGGAACATCGCCGGACGGAGGCGCTCGTTCAGTTCGGCGACATAGGCATAGGGCTCGAGACCCTGTGAATTGGCCGCGCAGACCGCATGGCCGATGTCGAGGCAGAAGCCGCAGCCCGTCTCGTCGACAATGCGCCCGAGTTCCGCCGCGGTCGCGCCGCGGCAGATTTTCGCCCCGACCGGGTTCGGCAGCGGCACGAACGGCTTGTTCTCGATCAACGCCCGTCGCTCGCCCAGCGACTTCAGCTGCCGGACCGTCTCGCCGATCTCGCCGTCCGTCCCGCCGTGAAAGATGATGCGCCCGGCTCCGAGCGCGTCGGCGTAGCGGCGCGTTTCGTCGTAGATCTCGCGGTTGCGTGCCGCGCATTCCGCCTTGGCCAGATTGAACCCTTGGGCGGAATGGGCGTTGTGAATGACGAACTGAAGTCCGCACTCGCGACGAAGGGACTCCCATGCCGGCAGGCGGTCCATCGACCCCGGGACGACGAAGAGCTCGACGTAGGAGCAGACGCCTTCGGCGAAAAGCCGCCGCGCCGCGTCGGCCAGGGGGCCGGTGTTGGTTGACCAGAGCTTGAGACCGACGGCGTACATCGCTAGATATCCGAAAATATCTTTTTGAAGAAGGCGCGGTTGTCCTCGCCGCACCCGGTCTTTACGACGAGATCGCGATCCTGGCCGAACACCATGCTGTCCGAAGGGATGTCGCGGTCTTTTACATAGGCGTTGGCGGCGATGACCACGTTGTCGCCGATCCGGCAGCGTCCGAGGACTTTCGCTCCGCTGTTGAGGCAGACCGAGTCGCCGAAGGACGGATACTCCCCCTTGTTGTTGCCGACCGTCACCCCCTGGGCGAACATGAAGTGATTGCCGTAGCGGGCGCGCCCCAGGACGGAACCGACGGGGTGGTCGAAGAAGAAGGTCTCGGGCAATTCAACCTGATGGTAGAGATCGGCTCCGGAAACGATCTTGAGCAGATTGTAGACCATGTCCTTCGCCTGCGGACGCTTCAGGGCGCGGGAGGCAAAATAGAGGAACATCGCGTACTGGCAGCCCTGCAGCGGGCTGAGCAGGGCCGGCTCGGCGTAATACTTGTTCCGGATCCTCCCGCAATTCGCCAGCAGCCGCGCATCCACCTCGGCCCGACATGCCGCCAGCGCAGCACCGTCTTCGGCCGTCCACGGAAAAAGCGCCGCGAGCTGCCGCTCTGCCTGCGCATGGAAATCGGACAGGTCGCGCGTCATTTCTCCGCCCCCCGCAGCCGGAACTTCATTTCCGCCAGCCTCCAGTCCGTCTCGGTATCGATGTCCTGGACGCATTCCTCGGGCAGCTCGAACATCGCCGTGTGCGCCGTCTTCAGCGATCCGCCAGCAAGAAAAGCGTCCGTCCTGCAGAAGTAGAACATCCCCGCGTCGTGATAGGTCGGTTCGAGATCCTGCGACCGCTTCGCCGCGTTTTCGGGTTCGCGAAATTCGACCAGGCCGTCGGCGGTGCGGCGCAGTGCGCGCTGGACCGGATAGGAGAAGCGGACCGCGGGAATCAGCGATTCGGCGCCGGAACGCCGAAAGCATTCACCCGCCTCACGCAGCAATGCGCCGGTCAGCAGCGGCACGCACGGATAAAGACAGCAGAAGTCGTCGAAGGTGCGACCCTGCCGCGCATAGGCGGAAAGGACCTCCTTCAGGACGTCGTTAGTCGTCGCGAAATCACCGGATGTCGCCGCGCTGCGCATAAACGGCACGGCGGCCCCTTCGGATCGGGAGATTCCGGCAATCTCCGCATCGTCAGTCGAGACCATGATCTCGTCGAAAAGCCCCGCGTCACGCGCGGCGGCGATAGCGTAGGACACCATGGGCCGCCCCATGAACAGACGGACATTCTTGCGAGGAATCCGCTTCGACCCGCCCCGCGCGGTAATAATGGCAAGTGAGGACATACAGACTATTATACCACATGATCCGAATCGATGTCGGCAAATGTGGTATAATATCCGTCAGAGCCGGAGTGGTGGAATGGCAGACACCAGGGACTTAAAATCCCTTGCCAAGTCTTTGGCGTACGGGTTCGAGTCCCGTCTCCGGCACTGCCGCAGCGCCGATTGCCGCGGTCAAAGTGCACAGCCGCTTCACATCCGTCACTCGGCCCGGAACGACACTGGCACGGACTCCTTGTACTTGTAGGTCTTCGCCTTCTGCGGCTGGCCTTTCTTGTCGTAAGGGACGTAGCTTGCCGGTACGTCGTATGTGCCGAAACCCTCAAGATCTTCACCCTGCACCATGACGCCCTCGAACGGCACCTTGGTCGAGGTGTGCTTTGCACCGTCGAACCACCACAGGAACGAACCCTTCCAGATACCCGTCGCCTGCGTGAAGGAGAGGGACAGCGCCGCGTCGTTCGCCCCGTCGTAGCTCCACGTCTTCGTCGCCTTGTCCTGCACCGGCTTCGTCGCCTTCTGGTCCACGACGAACTTCTTCCCGTTCGCATCGACCGACACGGTAAGATCGCCCCAGTGCGTCTGCGCCGACGCCTGAGGGACGCGTTCCGTCGCGTCCGGAGCCGCGAACCTAAGCGTTCCGTAATACTTTGCCAGCGAATCGGCTTTCGCATACCATGCGCCGGAGGCGGACAGGACGCGGCTGAATCCGCCCAGGGCGTAATCGCCAGTCGACTGCGGATTGCGGCTCGTCCAGTCGAGGCCGTACGGCGACGAGACCACGCTCGCCGCGTCGCGGACCAGCCGTCCGGCGACATAACCGCCCTTGTACGTGGACGGTGCCGCGAAGAGGTCGATAAAGTACCGCCCCTCATCCGCTCCAGGCATCAGCGTCGCGGAGGCGGAAAGCGAGGTGCCGTCGGCCGCCTTGCCGGCGACCTTCACTGCGCCCTTCTTGTCCACCGAAAGCGAAAGATAGCCCGTGCCGATCCCCAGGAACAAGAACTCCTCCGGACGCAGCTTCACCGTGTAGAGCCCCTGCGCCTCCGCCGGGACGGGCTCCGCGCCCTTGTCCTTCCAGACATTGCGGTAAAACTCCATCGTCGCCTCCGCGATCGCCCCCTGCGCACCGGATTCGACCACCGCGATCTCGCCAGTCACGGGGACCTTGCCGAGCTTGCCCGTCACCTTCGCCACGAGGTTCGTCTCGCCGACGGTCTTGCTCGTGATGTCGTAGCTCGCCGCCGTGAAGGAGACGTTCGTGCCGTTCACGACCACCTTGCCCGAGACCTTGCCCGCCGCGGTGACGGACATCGACGCGCTGCCGAGGCGTCCCTCCGGCGTCGACGCGAGGCCACTGAACTCGCCGACCGCCCATGCCGGGAGCGGATCGACCGTGAGATCAAGCGCGTACTCCGCCTTCGACTTTCCGGCCGTCGTGACGGACACCTTCACCTTTGACGGCACGATGCGTCCGGACTTGTCTGTCTTCGACGCCGCGGTCGGAGAGCCGTAGATCGTGTTCGGGGGGATGTTCGTGACGATTGTCGAGACCTTCGACTTGCCCGTGCCGCTCGTCACCTTCGTTGTCACCGGCTTCGCGGTGAACTTGAGTCCGCTCGGAAGTCCCGCCACCTTCACCGTCGTCTCGGAGAGCGCACTCGCCGCGACCGGCCACTGCAAATACACACCGCACATCACGTTCGTCGCGTCCCCCGTACTGCCGTCGCTCTCGGCGGCAGCACCGAACGCGAAGTCCGCGACCGTCGCCGCAATGCTCGCCTTGTCCTCCGCCGCCGTCACGAACCGCGCCACGTACGCGACGTCCTCCGTCGGCATCGTGAACGAGAGCGTCGCGGCCTTCACCGTACCGTCGGCGTCCTCGCCGACTGGCGCTGACGCGTCACCCGATTGCGTCCACCCCGCGAACACATACCCCTTGTTCGAGGTCGCCTTCAAGGTCACCTTCTTGCCCGCCTGATACACGCCCGCGCCCGTCACCTTGCCCGCGAGGTCGTCGCTCAGGGAGACTGCGACCGCATGGAACGGCGCGGCGTCCGAAAGAACCGTCGCGGGCGGGACGGGCTTTTGCGCATCTGCCACAACCGACACCGCGTACTTTCGCGTGATCTGGTAGCCGCCGAGGTTCTTCACCGTCACCGTGACGGTCGCCGGTTTCGTCGTCGCCTTCGTCGGCGTGCCGTAGATCGTATTCGCCGGGATCGTGTAGGCGGACGCTGTCTTCGTCGCCTTCACAAGCGTCTCCTTCGCGTAGTACTTGAGCCCGGCGGGGAGTCCGCTCACCGAGACCGTCGGCAGCGACACCGACTCGACGGGCACCGCGATGGACACCGCCTCGCCGACCACGAACATCGACGGCAGGAAATCCTCGCCGAGCGAAAGCGAATCTTCCTCGGGCCGAATGAACCACGCGATGTAGTCAACGTCATTGGACGCCGCAACAACAAGTGACGCAGTCCGCGAAACCGGCTCACCCGCCGGTAGGGCGGTCAGCCCCTGACCGCCGCCACCCGCGTACCACCCGGCAAACACCCAACCTTTGTTGGCGACCGCCTTCAGCGTTACGTTCTTGCCGTCCGCAGCGAGGGCCGAGCCCGTCACCTTGCCGCGCGTCGCGTCGTTCGCGAGGCCGCGCACGTACGCCTTGCCCGCGAACACCTTGTCCGCCTTCGCGAGCGCGTCGGCCTCGGCCTTCGTCGCCGTTCCCGCCGCGACCTTCGCCTTCAGTTCGTCGTACTGCGGATCGCAGATCGTCACCGTGCAGATGGAAACGTCGCCGATTTCAAGGTTCATCGGATTGGCGAGCTGCAAGGTCAGGAACTCGTCCGCCTCGACGCTCTTGTCCACGGCAACCGGGATCTCGATCGTCTTCTCGCCGATCTCGCCCGCCGCCCATTCGAGCGTGACGGGGAACTTGAAGCTCTTCGGCTTCGCGCCGTTCACCGTCGCGTTCTTGAGGTCCAGATCCGCCGCAGCCGCGGTGTTGTAAGTCGCCAGCACCTGGACGCTGCTCGCAAGGTCGGCGTTGCCGCCGCGCACTCGAATCGTCAGGTTGCTTCCCTCAGACACGACCATCGCGTCAGAATCTTCAAGTCCATCATAAGTCACCGTATAAACGTTCACGCAATGGAAAGCGACGGACGGAGATGGTGTCTCGATGCCGACGGCAAACTCGACAGAACCATCAGAACGTCCCACAAGCAAATCGCCAATGCCGTCGCCATTCACATCACCGTATCCAACACGGCTACGATTCAACTTCCCTCCAATCGCATTGTCAAACACAGGAACGGCCGTCGCATTCCAAGTCTCGCCATTGCCAAGGAATGCCCAGACATTGCCAGACGTATCACCCGACAAGATGTCCACGCAACCGTCATTATTAACATCGGCAAGGACTGGCGTCGAACGACCCGCCGCAACTGTCAACGGCGCACCGACAGCATCGGTGAGCCACGATTCCGTCGGTTCACCGCCCGGCACACACTTGAACATGCGGAACTTCCCGTCCAAGCCGCCAATCGCAAGTTCGAGCTTTCCGTCACCGTCCAGATCGTACGGGCAGACAAACGCACGATCAGATCCGTAGGTCGGCTCCGAACCCGTCACCAGCACTTCAGTGTCACCGTAAGTGCCGCGTGTAGCCGTCCCGTACCACATCTGCACCTTGCCGTTCGCATAACCGACGATCAGATCGTCATTGCCGTCGCCCGTCAGATCACCAAAGGCAACTTGTGCGCCCTGACAGCCGCTGGCGGCAATTGAAAGATCGGAGCCACCAACCGTCAGATAGGTGAAGCCGCCGAACCTCGGCTCTGTTGCCGAGCCCACATTGCGATAGACACGCACCTTGCCCTCGCCTGCCGATGTCTTTTCGCCTACGACCAGATCACCAAGACCATCACCGTCAAAGTCATACCACGTGGGCATGGCGTACGAATCGACAGTGGCAACGATGTCGGACTTGAAATCAAAGCCCTGAAGCCCGGCGACTACAGCATACTCGCCGACAGCGAGCTTGTTGCCCGCCAAGTCTGCGACCAATCCGGCATCCACCACGATTCGTGCATAACCCGAACCAACCGCGCCATTCGGAAGCGTCCACGCCACCTTGTCAGCGTCGCACACGACATCGGACTGAACGGCGCGAACCAACCCTGTCACATTCAAGTCCGCGTCCAGCAACTCAATCCTCAATGCCTGGCCTATCAATCCGTTCTGCGCCAGCTCTTGAATATTCACATTCTCGCTGAACTCAATTGCAACCGAAGAGATTCCGTTCGTGTACAGATCACGCGCCTCCTCGCCATCAACCTGAACGGTGACAATCGTCGGCGGTTCGCGGTCCGGGCATTCATACCGCCAAGACAGCGGAGCGCATTCGGACGACTTGAGGCCAGACGAACGCTTGCGGACATCGGTCGCAGCAAAGGACAGAACATAATCACCGTCCACCAAACACAACGAGGATAGCCCCTGCAGCGTGAATGTCTTTCCGTCGTCATTTGGAACGAGCATCAGGCCATCGAGGACGACCGATTCCCCGTTCCGCGTCAAGGCGAACTTCGACAGGACAACATCTTCACCAACAACCGCATCGCTAAACGAAAGCTGCACTTCGTCAGCAACGGTATCAAGCTCTGGCGCTCCTGAAAGTTCTGCCGTCAAGGCGATCTTGTCGTAGTAGACCCTGATCTCAGTATCGGAGGAATTACCCGACGCATCCGTGAGACGCACGATGAGCATCATACTGCCGCCAGCTTTAGGGAGATTCACTGCCGCCGTAAACGCCCCGCCATCCGCAACACTCGGCGACGCCAGCAGGGTTTCGGTTCCACCAGCATATTTGCAAAGGATCTGCACACTCACACCCGCCTCCGGCGTAACGCCGAAAATCGTCATGGCTCCTTCGCCGGTCTGGACAACGGTATCGATTGAACCGTATTCCGACGAGACGTTAAGCTCTAACGGCTGGGCGGGCGGAGTCGTGTCAACCGACCACGAAACCGACCGACTTCCGGACGCGACATTGCCCGCCTCGTCAGTAATGCCAAACAGGTCAAACGTCAATGTATAGAACCCGTCCGCAAGTGTAACCGCGTCAAGTCCGGTAAGCGAATAGGCACCATTACCGAGTGAAGTCAGTTTTGCCGATGCCGGCAGTTCAATGGTTTCCTCACCGTTTGCCATGAGCGCTTTCATCAACCTTGCCGGAGACTGCGCACGCCGCCCCCGCACCGACAACTGAACATTATCAAGCGAGATCGTCTCGGCATCGGCATTCTCGGACAAGACAACGCTAAACACCTGACCTTCCATACCAACCGATCTGTCAAGCGAGACGAGTTGTGGCGCAACCGTATCACGTGTCCATGAACGGGTAAAGGTGTTGATACCCGCAGACCCGTCAAGCCCACGCAAATCCTCGCCCTCAATGACCATCGTATATGGGCCATCCGCTTGCTGAAGTGCTTCAAGTCCCGATATCTCATACCGAGTGTCACTCGCATCAACCGACCTGACAACGAGCGAACCAGAAACATCCTCGCCGTTAAGCATGATCCGAGCATTAGAGAAGGAGGCCGGGTCAATTGCCAGCGATGTAACCGCAACAACAGAATTGAGATTACGCACCGGTCGAACGGGAACGCCCTCGGCATCAACGATGTACGGCGAATCCGACGCCGAGTATGTCCACGCAACCGACTTGCCGACAGCACCCAACTGTCCGCTCAAATCCGCAATGCCTGCACACTGTACGGTCAGCTCATACCGCCCATGCGTGTTACAGAGCGAAGACAACCCATAAATCCGATACTTAGCCGACGAGCCATCGACTCTCGAAATGGAGACTCCGCCAAGGTTTGCGGCACGAACACCCTGATTATTCAGAACAATATCATCTGTCGTAAATGTCGCAAGGTCAATTTCCTTCGTGAACACAACCAGCACTTCATCACGGACTTCATGTTCAACTCCGCCATCCTCGACACCCACGAAAGACAACACCTCCGGCACATCCGTCGGCTTTGCCTTAAGCGAAACCACATACACGCACGTTCCAGCAGAGGCAAAGTCATCGGCAAGATGCAACCGCTCCTCAAGAACGGGATCGATACCGTCGCGGAAAGTGCGATCCGTGATCCATACATTACGATTCGGAACCGTAGAGCCATCCGAACGCGCAACGGAAACGATCTCGTACCTAAACAGACCCGGTACAGCCGCATGAACATAGTTCCACCCGCTGCCGCGAGCCCCGACAGTCACCGTCAATGTCGGCGTTGCGCCAATCAGGGTTCCGGCAACGGAAACAGTGCCGTCATTCCGAACCGTCTCACTTGCCCCGTTGGAATCATAGATTGTATCAGGCGTTCCATACAGATCAGAGTTCTCGCTCGTGAGGAAGTAGGGTTTCTTTTCGCCTTCTACTGCCAGCGAACGAATCAGTTTGTGCATACCCACGTCAGGATTCACCAACACCGTATCGGGCGTATTCCACGAGTTAACCGGCGTGACGGACGCAGACATCTTCGTGAAATGCCCCTGGATGGAGGATGTGAGCCACCATTGGGCGACCTGACTCTCACCGGCAGGAATCGTGCCAAGCGTGACCACGTTCAAGCCAAGGTGCGCCGTCGAACCATTCAAAGCCGTGGCATCAAGCGAGTAATCCTTCATCGAGAACTCGACATCAAGCCCCTTCTCGTTCTTCACGATTTCGGGCTGCACCGACGAAATCGTGACATTCTTCGCATCGCCCGCCCCAGTGTTCACGACGAGAACGGCCATTTCCGCCGGCATACTCGCCTCGACCTGTTCCGTCATCGGATCGTCCGCGTACACATCGCGCTGGATGAAGTAGTCCAATTTGAGATAGGGCGACGGACTGACCGTCAAGGCAACAGGCGTCAACTTGACCGTGGCCTTCTCTCCAGAAAACGGATCCGTATAAGTGACGGTTCCGCCAAATCGATAGACCTTCTCGACAGTCGGCGCGGCATTCCGGGACGGGATGAACTGAATGACCGCAGAACCCGTACCACCAGCCGAAACGCTCAAACCGCCCTCGACAACCCACCCAGAGGACATCGCACCCGATGTGCCAAGATCGTTCAGCACGAACAGGTCACGGCACTCATTACCCTCCTCGTCAAGGATGGAAACATCCATCTTAAGGTCCCTAATGGGCGTCGTCCCATTGCCATTGTAAAGCGTCAACGTTCCATTGAACGCCTCGCGAGTCATGGCAAGCGTTTGTGAAAGCTTAAGGGTAACGGATGCACAAATTTCATCCTCACGACCATCCACGATCTGACTTATAGATTCCGACACCCCACACCACATGTCGAAAATATCTTCATATCCTCGTCTTTTTGCATATTGCTCTACATCACCAATAGCACATATCGCACGAATAATCAAATCAATGTCGACATCTGTCTCGCCAGTCTGAATATATCCATCGTCACTTGAATCATTCAGCCATTTTTCCACACCTTGATTGAACGATTCTATATAGGCCATAACTGCATCCGTTCCTATAACATCGACAACGTCAGCTGGCACATCCTCGGATTTTACAACGCCGTTATTTGCCAAGGACTCCAAACAAGACTCAACAAAGGCCAATGCGACATCTGACGACGTATCTTCAGGAATATAATCGTTCTTATCTAAGATTTCATCAAGAAATACTGACAATGCTGCATAACCGACCGTTGCCGCCGTCAAATCCTCAATGGCCAACTGCTGCACATCCGTATACGAAGGAGCAATCAACCCCACCGGTCGTTGACTTTGAGCTGCCGACAGCATCATCTTCTTTGGCGCCCCTCCGCCAATATCACCGGTTATCGTTTTCCAGAGAGAATTTCCTGTCTCGTATTCCCCCAGAATATAACTTCCTATGCCAACGGCACTCGAAACATTATCATAAATGTCAGCCGCATTTTTAAATATATCCTTTGTCAACGTATCCTTAAACATTGACAAGGCTTTCGATCCCGAATGCGCCAGAAGTTCCTTGCCACTCTTCAATGTACTAAGAAGTTCTCGCTTTGGAACCTTTCCCTTGTTTACATACTTGAGCGCTTTCTTCCAAACTTTTGTGCCGAACTTTGACGCCAACTTGGAAAATTTACCTCCTTGACCAAAAGAAAACACATCCAACCCACACCCAACGGCATCAAGAGTAACCGCCAACGCAGCAGACCACCACGAACTTCTTGCGGCATACGATGTAAACAGGAATCCTTTTTTATCCTTTGAGGCAAACGTGTTTCCTACTAAGTCTATGCAAGAAGAAAATGGTACTAGGGCCCACAATCCACTTTTCACAAGATCAACGGCTGCATCTCCGGCAGCGTCTCTGATGCTTTGATTTGTATCGGACAGTTCATCGTTCGCATTCGCGAACTGATTAACTCTGTCGTCACAATGTTTTTTCTGATATGTACTCCCATTACCAGAAGTAAAGTTCCCGGTTCCAACATTACCGCCCGTCCCATTACCACGGCTTGGCGTACCACCCCAGCCGCCACTGCTGCCACCACCACCCCAGCCCCACGTCTCGGCCAAGGCAATCGCCATTGCTTCAGAAGCATAGACGCACTTACCATACTTCAATGAAGAGACATAACTGTAAACCGGGTATTCCTTACCGCAGATATATTTCACACCGGTCTTCACATTGTACCAGCAGACATTTTGCTGACTATCATTAGACGAAGCCGCAAGCAGAGATGCAGCTTTCAAGCTCTTGAGAAGCGGCGCAGGACGTTTGATGACCGCCGCGATTGACCGCGACGATTTCGCAGGAAGCTTGATATTGTTGTCCGAAAGCTGGAATTCACAACCTGGGATTTCAGGCATGGTCAGCGACACTTCCTCGGCCGCAATCAAACCCGAATTCTCCAGTGTAATCACGAACGAGTAAGACTCTCCCTCATTCAATTCAGGCAACTCGGATGGCAAAGTTGTCTTGACAACAGGCGCAGGAACTGAAGTCTCAAAATCGAGCAACAACTGAATGTCATATTGATCTTCAATCTCGGTCTTCTCGACAGTCCACGACACCGAGACGACCTGACTCTGGATGAACGCGCTCACCGAGCTTGTCTCACCGGGATTGACAACCAGTTCGTCGGCATAGGAGTCGTGTTTGTCCGCCGTAATCGTAAGCTGATAACGGCCTTCCGGGATGCCCGTCTTCGTCCAGCGCCCCGTGGCATCCGTAGTCCCGGACGCCACAACTGCACCCGTATAAGGATTCGTCACCTTGACGTTGGCATTAGCAAGGTGCGGAGCAGATTCAAGGACGTAGGTGCTGTTATCCAGCACATCGACCGACACGCCGCCAGTCGACTCGGAAACAGGCGTGAAACGAAGCGATGCGGAGCACCCCGAACCGTTCGAGCAATTGACCGCCAAACGCCCGCCTGACAAAGGACTGTTCAAAACGAGGTTATCATCATCGGTCGGCGAAACCTCCAACGTCACCGTAGCTGATTCTCCGCTCGCCAGATTGTCAATCGAAGACTGCGAAACAAGCCGTAGCCAACTCGTGGACGGAATAGAAAACGTCACCTTCCCGCTATCACCCTTGCCGTCGTTCACGACCGTGAATTCAAGGTAGCGAGTATGCCCGATGGCCATCGTCGTGTTGACGGATGTCGGGGAAATCCGCAATTGGGCCTTCTGACTCTGCGAATGGAAATAGGCAGGGAAGTCAAGAGTGAGCCCTTGATCCGTATCAATGTGAATCGAAAGACTCCTGTAATCCGTCTGCTCCGTAAGGCCAATCGCCTTTGCCGTCATGCTCAATACGACCGACCCGTTCCCCGGAATCGTCTCTGGCAACGCATATGTCAATTCACATTCGCCTGGCGCACCTGTAATTGTCGCCCTGACACCCGTAATCGGGGTTCCGCTTCTGTTTTGGAGGGTCACTGTGCGCGTCACCACATCTCCAAGGGCAATATCCCAGATGATATTCCCCGTAGAGCTTCGCTTGATTCCCATAATATCGAATGCCGCCATTGTCGAGGACGAATTCACGCTCGGATAACAGGCACCGACCGTATAGTGCCCCGCTTCGCCGCTGGACGGCTCAAAGGAGAGCGAAAACACGCCGTCAATATCTGTCGTAACAATCTTATTCCGACGGGTTCCACTCATCAACACATACACTTCGACCCTGACATTTGATGCGGGCGTAACGCCATCTGCCATCGTCGCCTGACCGTTAATTGTCACTGTTTCTCCAGGCATAAAGCTCGTTCCGTTCACCGAGACCGTCGCCGTATAGGCGGGCGAAACGGAGAACGCAGAAGACCACCCCGTATTGTTTGCGTCATCAAGTTCCGTGATCTCATCGGCGGGATCAAGAATGACCGCCACCCGATAGTCAGACGGCATTTCAGGGACCGAAAGCGTCACCGGAACCGTCACGACACCATCAGGCGCAATTTCAGCGTCAACACGTCCGCTCTTTACCAGAGTCGAGGAAGAGGTCGTGCCGTTACTCGTCCCCTTCACGACATGTATCTGATAAGGAACGCCACCAACACGAGAGGCGAATCCAATGTTCTTCACCTCAAAGACGACATCAAACTGTTTAAGTGCCACATACGCCCTTTGCGATGTCGTGACCGCCCCAACAGTCAGATCCGGCAGATTCTGGTCGCTCACCTGCACCCAGGTCGAGGCAGGGGCGAACACACCTGTCTCGTCCTCGGCATAGATCGAAACAACCTGTCCGCCGTCCTCCACGCCGTCATCAAGCGTCTGAACGGGAATCCGCACCGAGGTCTGTCCGGCTGGTATCGTCACCGTTTCGGGAACAAGGATCTCGTCTTCATTCTCTTCGTCAACCCAGAGGCGAACGGTCAGGTCCTCTTCCAATGCCGAGTTGTGCGAAAGGGTCAGATAACCGGCGGGATTCAGCCCCTCCTTCATCGTCGCGGGGGAAGCCGTGAGCGAAAGCGAAGGCCCGTCGTTATCAATAATCCCAACAACCGCCTGAATGACATCCCCATTCGAGGGCTGCCCGCTGCACCCGCAGGACTCGATCACGATCGCACCGTCAATCGTGACCTCACGATCACCATCATCCAAGCCATTGTCAATCACACCGATGGCAAAGCGAACCACCATTGTGTACTTCGGAATCGTAATTTCACTCGGCATGATCAGCTGATTCGCCATCGAAGGCGTCAACTTAATGCGTACCGCCTTGTCATTCTGGTTCTGGTCACTTCGCGTCAACGTTGCATAGATGGCCTGGGGCCCAGCTCCCTCGGACACGACTTCCGGCGTGATTGCCAGCGTCACCCCCGGCACATCGTCATCCTCGACCCTATAGGTGACGGACGCGGATGTGTAGCCCGCCGAAGATGCTCGCAGAGTGAGATCTGCGGCAATTTCAGCCGTCGCGTTGTTGACCGGCTCAATCTCAAATATCACACTCGCCTCGCCCGCCGGGATAACCACGCTGGACGGATAGGCGCAGCGCGAAGTCGACACACCGGAGAGGTAGACCGTGAGCGGTTCGCCCGTGACAAGTTCACGAGTGACCGTCGCGACAATTTTGCCATCCCCCTCCTTGATCGTACTTCTGTCAAGCGTAACCGTCAGCTTCGGCACTTCATTATCAATGACCGTCAGATTGCAGGTCGCGGACTTGCAATTACCCGATCTGACCGTAATCGCAACCGTACGGTTGCCGTCAACCGCCTCGTTGTCAATCGGCTTTACGATGAAAATCGTAGACGCATTACCCGCCGGAATTGTCACCGCATCTGGCAACGTGACCTGCCCTTCACGGTCGACAGTTGGCGTAATTGTCATTGCCTCAACCGTCGGACCGCTCCGCCTAACCGTGAACCTAACACCCGAAGAATTGTTTTCCGACACTGAATCTGACGACGCGCTTAAATACAAATTCGTCGAAACTGAAATAGTCGTTTCAGACACAAAGGCATTTGCCTCGTCAGATTCCCGCACGGAATTGCGCTCATCAACTTTTATGACTACATGCGAAGCACCTGAAATGGGCAACGATTCGGGCAACGGCAACTCGACCTCCTTCTCAACGATATGCCCGACCACCATGTTGACGTTGTTTGACACTTCACCAAGCCGACACGAAAATGCGCCATCTGCGCTTTGGAGATAAATGCCGTCATGCCAAACTGCATCGATGTCTGCGAACCCAGAATTCTTCAGTTTGTATGCGACATTGAGGGAATCACCTGGGCCAACCGATTCCGGCGATGCCTGAATTTCCAGAACCGAGAAATCCGGCAACGGCATCCAAACCGCATAAAGTGTCATGTCGGAGTTAAGCGAAGGGATCTCACCATCAGGTGCATACACTACCTCTCCACCCTCATAAGTCGCCCAGCCAGCAATACCATGCCCCGCCTTTGTAAAGCCACATGGAGGCAACGCAACAGAGGATCCCGACGTGCGAACAATCGGATCCATATGACCAGAACCACCGTTCGCGTTGAACCTCAATGTGGCATCCAATGGAACGATTATCGTATTCGAATTCACGCTCGTCGAACCCGCCACTGTCACGGCCCGAACGCGATAGTAATAAGTACATCCGGACGCAAGTCCCGAAATCGTCGTTTGCTCCCCTTCCACACGTTTTGCAGCATAGCCCGTCACAAGGGAGGCGAAATTTGCATCCGTCGAAACATCTATGCGATAACACGAAGCATTCGAGACCCGAGTCCAGTTCGCAACAAAGGAGGTTGTTCCGACGTCAGTTGCCGCCTTCGCCACGGGCGATGCAATGTCATGCGAAACCCACACGGCATACAGCGTCGTGTCATCCGTAAGCGAAGTAATTGTCACATCACGGGTATATTCGACGCGACCGCCCGGCTTTGTCGCCCATCCGGCGAAATCAAGCCCAGTATATGAGAATCTGCATTCCGGCATTGTCACGGAATCACCGTATTGCACAACAATCGGATCCATCGTCCCCTCACCGCCTTGGGCATCAAACGTGACGATTCGGGTGAATTCCGTCAGAATCTGACCGTCCAAAATCTCAATCAGGCGTCCTTTAGATTCTCCCATGGATCCCTTCTCGTTCATCAACCAGAAACTGACGGAGTATGTGCCGTTCGACCAGTCGGATACGTCCACTTGCCCCGAAAGGGTGACGGGCGTCGAACTACCCTGCGCCGTCTTACTGTCAAGCGCGACCTCTCCGCCTTCAAACATATTTGGCTCGCTCTTGGCATACATGGTCATCTGATAGCCCGACATGTCCGTCGCCGAGGCTGAAGCCCTTACAATGGAACCTTCGACTTCAATGGACATGTTACTGACCCATTCCGGGGGATCATAGTCCTGCCCAATGCCAACGACAAAGGAATACTCTCTGCTGGCATTCGCCGGTAAATCGACATCCCAGCTGATGCACAACCCAGAATCGCATCCGATAAACTTGTTGGGCGTTTCGCCATCCGAATCATAAGTGTAATACTGGGAGTAGCCGCCCATCGTGGTCTTTGATATCTGGGCGTCCCAATAACCCTTGCGTGTTGACCATTGGCCAAACCAATAACGGTCGCAGTTTGTCACCTCTGCCGTGTTACGAAAATACAGTTTGAGCCGTGCGCCATACGAGGAATAACCAGAGTAGTCATCGATCATCTGGAAGCCACGATACCTACCATTCTTGTCTTTTATGACTTCAAGCGCGGCCCGATCGTTTTGCCCAATCATCACATCGCAATTCGATCCTATCACCGCATCATGAATCGGCGTCGCGCCAGAAACAACCGTGTATGTTATCTTCACAAGATGCCCCTCACAGATGAACTCGGCGTCTTGATTCACCTTGGCATCAGACGGCAATCCACGACCATGCAGATAAAATCCTCCAGATGAGTAAGTGCTAATGACCCACCCGTTCCCATACCAACCGTTCAGGTCGATCCGATTTTCATCACCGGACGTGCTTATACTGGTTGGCGAAGCCGACAAGATGCGCCAACGCATGAAGTCGCTTGTGTGCCATGAGCTGTCGGCACCGAAAGACGACAGTCCACTCATAAACGCCACTCCAGTCACCAGCACATGAGCGAGCTTAAGGCGACGAATCAAGCTCTTCATCAAACCTCTCATTTTCTTTTATCCTTTCTTAGAAATCCATCACTTCGACATTCCGAACCGCCGCGTTTGCGTTCGCGCTTCCAATACGAAAAGAGCGTACCTCTCTCCATATCTCGGTAGAGGTACGACCAAGCACCTTCAAGGGGACACGGATCGAGGTACGCAAAGTGCCGTGAAAGCACTTTGCATAACCCCGTATCTTGCTCCCTTTGAAAGTTGGTCGTTTCCTACCGAAGCCCAATACGCAGTTACGCGTAAATCCAGTTGCGGTGTGGCATGACCCAAGCGGTGTCAAGCCGCTGCCACGGGACTGCCACAGCCGCTGTCAAAGATCAGCGTCCCACGAACGCGAGAACCTTCCCTCACCCGCAAGACGCCACCCATTATACCAAAAACCGCCGCGCCTGTGCGCAGCGGTTTTCGAACTGCAGAGCCTTCTTGAAAAATTTTAAGGCCGCCGATTTTTCACCTGCACAGGCGAATGGCGAGATTGGCGCAGGCGACGGCGTCGTAAAGTCCGTCGTGCCAGGTGCGCCCGTCCAGCCGCGGCACGCAGCCGAACTGTTCGCACAGGTCGCCGAGACGGTAGCTCGGCAACTTCGGATACCGTGCGCGGACAAGCTTCATCGTGTCCGTCCACGGACCCCACTTCGTCAGCGGAGCGACCCGCGTGAGGATCGTCCGCTCGCACGCCAGATTGTGCGCGACCAGCCGATGTCCCGTCAGCAGCGGCGCCCAGTCCGAGAAGGTCTCCAGCAGCGTTCCCGCCGCAGGCACGGGAGCGGGACTGCCGCGGGCGGCGAAGAACCACTCGCGCGTCTCCACGATCTCAAGGTCGACGACCCGCGCCAGGCCGAGCTGCCACGGTTCGTTGTCGAGCCCCCCTTCGTAGCCCGTCGTCTCGAAGTCGATGGCGACGAATTCCATCAGCGGATTTCGAAGACGCCGTTGAGTCCCGTCACGTCAAAGACGTCCGCAACGACGTCGTTCAGTCCGACGAGGGCGATCGGTCCGCCGGCGGTGCCGCGCTTCTTCTTGGCCGAAACGAGCTGACGGAGGGCCGACGAGGCGATGAACTCCAGTTCCGAGAAGTCCAGCAGCAGCGCCTGGTCGTCGCGCACGTCCTGCAGCGCCGCCGCAAACTCCGGGGTCGCGGCCGTGTCCAGACAGCCGCGGACGGCGATCTTCACTTCGCCCTTCTCTTCGCTTTTCGTGATTTCCATGTCTTCCTCCTTTGCAGCTAAGCGCGGCGTTCACTCGCCGTCGCGCAACGCCGACAGCAGCGCCTCCGCGGTGATGGGCCGTCCCTTGACCCGCAGCACGATGATCCTGCTGATCAGGGCCGACTCGAAATCAGAAAGGCACACGCCGTCGCGACGGTCCTGGAGAATCCGCAGGAGGTCGTCGGACGTCAGCTTGTACTTCGCCTCGCGCCGCGGCACGAAGAGGTCCGTGAGGCGCAGCGCCACATAGGTCAGCGGCCGCAGCAGCGTCTCCATCACGACATACGCCCGCGCCAGCAGGAGGCTCCGCCGCAATGGACGGGCGGCGCAGAGGAGCTTCGGCATGAACTCGGAAACGTAAAGGACGAGGAACGCGGCGAAAAAGCTCCACGCCGTCTTCGCGACGGAATTGGAGAACAGGAGGACCGACAGCGCCGCCGTCACCGCGGAATAGGCGACCGAAGCGAGGTTGTTGCCGATAAGCAGCGTCGTCATGGTGCGACCCATGTCCGACAGCGCCCGCTGCACGAGCTGCGCCTTGCGTCCGCCGGCGCGGGCGAGGTGGAGGACGCGCTCGCGGCTGACGGAGAGGAACGCCGTCTCGGCCCCGGCGCAGAACGCGGCCCACGCCAAAGTCGCGGCAATCGCCAGAATCAGCAGCGCCACCGTCATTGCGCGCGCTCCTTGGCGGCGGCTGCGGCCGCCTCCCTTGCCTTGCGCTCTTCCCGCGCCTTTTGCCGCTGCAAGAAGATTTCCCGCGCGACGGCGAGTTCGGCCGGCGGCGGGGTGCCGTGGTAGAACTCGACCGCGTAGTGGTTCTCAAGCGGATGGAACCGCGTCCGCGGACCCTGCATCTTGTCCGAGAACAGCGCACCGCCGACCAGCCCCAGACCTACGACCAACGCCGAGACGAGCGCGCCCCACGGCACCAGCCGCTCCAGCCGCTGGCGAGGTCCGTCCAGCGCCAGGCCCGCGGCGAACAGCGGAACGACCGGGAAGAGGTAGTAGAGCAGGACGCGGCTCGTCAGGCACCAGAAGCCGACGATCGCGAGGACTGACGTCCACTCGAAGCCGGCCGGACCGCGCAGGCGGACGAGAGCCGCATGGAAGAGTCCCGCCGGCGACGGACGCGTCCGCAGCCGCTGCACGAGCGACCAGACCGGCGCGAGCGACCACGGCAGCGTCGCCACCAGCGCCCAGAGGATCGAAACGCCGCGGAAGGCCTCGCGTCCCGCCCCGTACCGGTCGCCGTAGTCGTGCGAGACGAACCGCAGGAAGTTCTCGTTGTAGAAGAAGTACCAGACCGCGCCGGGATTGACGCGCTCGATGCAGACGAACCACGGCACCGCCACCGCCAGGAAGACCGGCGAGACGACCAGCCACCGCCAGTTGAGAAAGGCCCGCCAGCGGCGGTTCAGGGCCGCGTCCGCCAGCACGGGGAGGCCGAACATCACCAGCGCCACCGGGCCCTTGGTGATCATGCCGGCGCCGAGCAGCGCGGCGACGAGGGCGGCGGTGCGGAGACGGAAGTCGTCCGCGAACGTGCGGTAGGCGAGCAGAGCGCCGGCCACGCAGCAGGTCAGCGTCATGTCGGTCATCGCGATCCCGGCCGCCGCGTAAAAGGCCGTCGCGGTCGCGCAGACGGCGACAGCAAGCGCGGCCGTCGCCGCGTCCGACCGGCGCTTCACGGACCGGTAGAGGATCACCAGCAGCGCCAGCGCCGAGAGCAGCGGGAAAAGCCGCACCGAGAGCTGGAGCGACACCGGACGATCCGTGCCCATCGCCTTCGCGAAGAGTCCGCCCGCCTGGAAGACGAGCGGCGGCTTGCCGTCGAAGCTCTGGTACTCCGCGTTGTGCGTGAAGCGAGGCACGACGAAGTCGCCCGTCCGCGCCATGTTGGCGGAAATCGCGGCATAGCGGGCCTCGCTCGGTTCGAAGACCGGGATGAAGGCCATCAGCAAGAGGCGCAGGAGCAGGAGGGCCAGCAGGATTCTCAGGATTTTCGGAAGCATATTCGGTCAATGATCTCCCTGAAGTTCTCGTCGCCGGAAAGGATCTCGATGGCGATGCGCAGATAGAGGCACTTTACCGGGGCGGTCTCGAAGCGCGGAAAGCGCACGGCGTCCTTCTCGGTCGTGACGAGGGCGTCCGACCCCATGTCGGCGGTGCGGTTCAGCGCGTAAAGGACTTCGGAGGCGTCGTAGCGGTGATGGTCCGCGTAGCGGTCGCACCAGACGACCTTCGCGCCCAGGTGGCGCAGCGAATTTTCGAAGCCCTTGGGGCTGGCGATGCCGGAGAGCGTGCAGACGGTCTTGCCCTGGAGCCACGACAGCGGCAGCTCCTCGCGGCCCCAGACGTCCCGCAGCAGGCGCGGGGAGTGGTTGCATTCCACGATCTCGGCCTTGTCGTTGTAGCGGCGGATCTCCTCGCGGACGGCGGACACGTCGCCGCGGCACTTGGTGAGGAAGATGATGTCCGCCCGTTTCAGGTGGCGGGCCGGTTCGCGGAGGATGCCGCGCGGCAGCATGCTGCCGTTGCCGAAGGGGTTGGTCGCGTCCACCAGCACGACTTCGACCGTGTGCTTGAGCCGCTGGTACTGGAAGCCGTCGTCGAGGATGATCGTGTCGCACCCGAGGCGCTTGATCGCGTAGCGGCCGGCTTTCACGCGGTCCCGATCCACGACGACCGCGACTCCGGGGAGGTTCGAGGCGAGCATGTACGGCTCGTCGCCGCCGGTGGCGGAATCGAGCAGCACATGCCGTCCGTCCGAAACGACGAGGGGCTTGGTGACGACCTGGGTGAACATGCGCACCCAGAACGGCGCCTCCTTGCGGCGGTAGCCGCGCGAAAGGATCGCGACCTTCCGGCCCTCGGCCGCCAGCGTCCGCGCGAAGATCTCCGTCACGGGCGTCTTGCCGGTTCCGCCGGCGGTGACGTTGCCGATGGAGATCACCTGGATGCCCAAGGGGAAGCGGCGCAGGATCCCGGTGCGGTAGCCGAAGTAGCGCACCGCCACCACCGCTGCGAACACGCCGCTCAGCGCCTTGAGGAGCAGCAGAAGCATCCGGATGGAGAAAGGCTGGTCCTGGTCGGACCCCTTCTCCTGAATCAGCTTGACGAGGTAGTTCTCAAGCCGTTCGAAGCCGTTTGGCCGGGCTTTGCGCAACCGTTCAGTCTCCGAAGAGCGCCCCCGAGTTGGCCCCGAAGGCCCGCAGGTAGATGTAGAAGCCGACGTTCCAGTCCTCGCGGTATTCGGAGCGGTCGATGCGCGTATAGGCGTTTTCGTAGCTCACGATGAAGCGGAACCCGAGGCAGTCGGTCCGGACGTCAAACCAGGTGCCGACCTCGTCCAGATCGCCTTCGCGGCAGTCCCAGCGGAGGTACGGGCTCCAGGCGAACGCATCGCAAACCTCGTGCTCGAAGCCGACCAGGAAATTGCTGAAGTGCAGCGTGTTGAACTCGTCGCCGGTCATCGTCTCCCGGTCGTACGGGGACGACGAGAAATCCCACAGGCGGAATTCCCGGTGCTGGAAGGAGGCGTGATAGGAGAAGGCCTGGTTGATACGGTGCGTCCACTGGATGTCTCCGACGGCGATGCGGCTGTTCTCGACATCGTATTCGAGACGGGCGCCCAGCATCATCTCCGGCGCGGGGAACCACCGGACGCGCGCGCCCGGGACGAGCCCGAGGCCGTCGTCGCCGCAGTTCGGGCTGTCCGGCTCGGCCAGCGCATGGACTCCCGACCCCTTCAGGTCGGCGCGGTTGAACTGCATCGCCACATAGGCGTCGACATCGAGGACGGTGCGCAGCACGCCCTTCTCGTCGGCCTCGCGCAGCACGTTGCGCACGCCCGGCGTGACGCCGCAGTACGAATAGGGCAGGTTGCGGCCGCGGCCGGCGAACTGGTCGAACCAGTCCGTCGAACCGTCGAGGGAGTCGAAGATGTAGGGACGGTTGCCGTCCGACAGTCCTCCGAACCACGCCCCCTGCGCCAGCACGTCGGCGTAAGGCTCGATCACGTGCTGCCAGCGGTCGTCCAGCCAGGCGGTGCCGCGGCCGGCGAAGGTGACGCCCGACTCGAAGATCGAGCGGAAGGTCTGCTCGCCGGTCTTGCCCGCGTGACCCCAGCCGGTGTAGTTGGACTCGCCGGTTTCGCTCCAGTAGGTGCCGCGGTAGGCGAGACGCGGCACGACGGAAAGCGCGTCCCACAGCTTGAACGGCGCGGTGAAGCGGTGGTAGGTGTCGAAGCGGATCGCGCGGTAGTTCGCCCACTCGCCGGGATTCCAGCTGTAGGCGTTCTCGACCGAACCGCTGCCGTAACGGGCGGCCTGGCGGTTGAGGAACCCGATGCGCGACGAGCTCTCGTAATTGACGGGCGAAGACCAGACCGGGGTCGGCGCGACGTCGAAGTAGAACTCCGGCAGACGGCAGGTGCCGCCGACGAACTCGTTCAGCGGACCCGAGACGCTCACGCCGGCGCCGAACCAGCTTTCGTAATGCTCCCAGGCCAGTTCGTTGCCGATATAGCCGTTCCAGTCGTTGCGGAGCGTCAGGAACTCGCCCTCGCGCATGAAGTCGCTGCGGAAATGGGAGTCGCTGAACAGCTGCCCGTGGATGCGGACCGTGTCGCGCTCGGTCGGCTCCCAGCGGTGCTCCAGCTCGACCCCGTAGCGGTTGGCCGGCACTTCGCTGCCCCAATGCCGGTAGTTCCAGTGCGAGCCGTTGTCCCAGTTGCAGGAGTATTTGTCGTGGTCGGCGTCCCAGGCGTAATAGACCTTGAACTTGCCGCGTCCGGCATCGCCCAGCTGCCAGTAGAGGGTCTGGCCGAGCGCGACGCCGTTCTCATAGCGCCAGTCGAGCCGCGTGTTGCCGTGGAGATACCAGCTCCCCTCCTCGTGGGAGTCGTCGCCGGCGATGTTGTAGACGTACTTGTTCAGGAGGAACGCGCCCCATTCCGAATTCCAGCCGGGCATGACGCGCCAGCCGCACTCGCCGTCGAGCGGATACTTGAAATACGGCAGCCAGAAGATCGGCAGGCCGAAGAAGCGCAGCGTCGCGTTGCGCATGCTGACATAATGCCCCTCCGCGTATTCGGCCTCGCCGGTGATGCTCCAGTGGAGGCAGCAGAGGTCGTTCGTGCAGGTCGTGAACATCGACGGATAGGAGAAATGCGAGACGTTCTCGGCGTTCTTGGTGCAGCTGTCGCTCAGCAGCCGGTAAGGCGCGCTCACCGCGACGACGTTGCCCGAGGCGAGAAGCGAACCCGTCACGCGGTCGGCGGCGATGCGGTCGGCCGAAACCTGCAGCTTCGCGGCAAAGGCGGATGAAGTCGGGAGGATGGCGGTCGCGGCCGAAAGGATGGCGGCCGCCGAAAGAATGGTGCTCGTCTTCATGTCTGGGAATAGAGAACTTGGGAAGTTGCCGCGTCCATGATGGAAAACGCCTCGGGGTGGCGGTACAGCTCCGAGACGAAGGTCAAACGGGTGTTGTAGGTCTTCTGCAGGTCGGCGAGCAGCTGCGCGTCCTCGGTCCTGAGGCGCTGCATCACCTGCGGCGCGATGACGATCTTCGGCTCGAACGGCTTCTTCTCCGCCTCGGCCTTGCGCAGCAGCGTGATCAGGCGGCGCTGGATGTCGATGGAGATCGCCATCGGCGACTTGACGAGTCCGCGGCCCTGGCAGTAGGGGCAAGTCGACGTGAGCTGCGAGAGAATCGACTGGTCCTGCCGCTGGCGCGACATCTCCAGGAGCCCGAGTTCGGAGATCTCCAGCACGTTGGTGCGCGCGCGGTCGCGCTTGAGCGCGTCCTTCAGCGCACGGCAGACCTCGCGCTGGTGCTTGCGGCTCTTCATGTCGATGAGGTCGAGGACGACGAGTCCGCCGATGTTGCGCAGGCGGAGCTGCCGCGCCACCTCCTCCACCGCCTCGAGGTTCACCTCGCGGATCGCGTCCTCCTGCGAGCCGCTGCCCTTGTGGTGGCCGGTGTTGACGTCAACCGCGATCAGCGCCTCGGTCTCGTCGATGACGAGATAGCCGCCGGACTTGAGCGGCACCTTGCGAGAAAAGGCGTCGGCCAGCTGGCGTTCAAGCCCGTAATGCTCGAAGATGCCCGTCTCGCCGTCGTAGCGGCGGATCTTGGCCTTCGCGCGGCGCGAGATGCGGCCCGTCAGTTCGCGCATCGCCTCGAAGGTCTTTTCGTCGTCGATGACGATCGCGTCCACGTCCTCGGTAAGCCAGTCGCGGACCACGCGCTCGCAGAGGTCCGGCTCCTGGAAGATGCAGCAGGGCGTGCGGAGGTTCTTGACGTTCGCCTGCATCTCGTTCCAGACGGAGAGGATGTTGCGCAGGTCGCGCGCGAAGGCGCGGGCCGAAGCGCCGGCTCCGACCGTGCGCACGACGAGTCCGACGTTGTCCGGCAGCGGCAGGCGGTCGAGGATCTTCTTCAGCCGTTTGCGCTCGTCGGCGTCGCCGATCTTTTTCGAGACGCCGCGGATGCGGGTGCCGGGCATCATCACCAGGTAGCGGCCGGGGATCGAGAGGTTCGCCGTCACGCGCGGACCCTTCGTGGAGATCGGCCCCTTGGTGACCTGGACGATGATCTCGGACCCGGGCGGGAAGCGCTTGGCGATCTCCTCGTCGGAGAGGCGGTTCGCCTTGCGGCCGCCCTTCTGCCGGTCGCCGTGCGACTTGGGGTCGTCGTCGTCCAGGAGGGCGTCCGCGTCGGGCGTCAGGTCCCAGTAATGGAGAAAGGCGTTTTTCTCGAGCCCGATGTTCACGAAAGCCGCCTGCAGATCGTTCTGGAGATTCTGCACGCGCCCCTTGAACACGCTGCCGACGAGACGTTCCTCCTCGGGGTGCTCGACCATAAACTCCTCCAGCCGACCGTTTTCGGTGACTGCCACCCGCGTCTCGAGCTTCTCGACGTTGATGATAATCTCACGTCGCATTTTCGAGCGCTTTAGAAATCCGAACAGATTGAACATTTTTCTTCCTTTCCTATATTTTAAACTATTACCGTGAAAATTGCAATCCAAACCTCACTCTTCCTCTTTCGGCTCCGGCGGCGCGGGACGGTGGAGCGCCACGCTCTGGACAAGTCCCAGCCCGGCCATCACCACCAGGAGGAAGGTGCGTCCGGCCGAGACGAACGGCAGCGGCAGCCCGGTGATGGGGACGATGCCGACCGACATGGCGATGTTGATGAACACATGCGCGAACAGCAGCGCCGCCACGCCGAGCGCGAGCAGCCGGCCGATGTCCTCCTCCGTCCGGGCGGCAGTCCAGGCGGTCGAAGCGAGGAGCAGTCCGAACAGCGTCAGCAGGACGAGCGTCCCGCGATAGCCGGTCTCCTCGGCGTAGACGCAGAAGATGAAGTCGTTCATCGAAATCGCCTGCGGCAGGTAGCTCAGGAGATTCGACTCCCCCTTGCCGATCCCCTTGCCGGCGAATCCGCCGGAGCCGATGGAGATCTTCGCCTGGCGCTGGTTGTAGCCCGCGCCGAGCGGATCCGCCTCCGGATAGAGGAAGGTCTTCACCCGGTCCACCTGGTGCGGTTTGAGCGGCACCCACCGCAGGATCTCCTCGCGCCGTTCGAGGCTCGTCTCCGGCCGCTCGGCCTCGCCGACCGCGCCCAGCACCGCCAGCGCAGCGGTCGCCCCGACCGCCACCAGCGTGACGAGGCCCGCCCGCCAGACCCGCGCGGCGAACAGCATCACGAGGACCGCAGGCGCCAGCGTCAGCGCCGTGCCGAGATCCGGCTCGAGCAGGATCAGCCCCGTCGGCACACCGACAAGGACGACCGCCAGCAGGAACCCCCTGAAGCCCGAAAGCCAGGGCAGCAGGGCGCGGAGTCCGCCGAAAATCGCCGCCAGCAGCGAGAGGATGCACAACTTCGAGACCTCGCTGGGCTGGAAGAACCACAGCCAGCGGCGTCCGCCGAAGCGCTCGGCGCCCGCGAAGAGCACCACGATCAGCAGCAGGACCGCCAGCGCGTACGCCGGCACGGACACGACCGCGAGCACCTTGCGGTAATCCGTCAGCGCCAAGACGAAGTAGACTACCAGCCCGAGGACGGCCGTCGAGAGGTTCGCCTTCCACATGCCGTGGAAGCCCGCCTCGGCGCGCGCGTTGCCCGCCGACCAGATGGCGACCGTGCCCAGCGCGACGAGCGCCAGCATGGACAGGAAGGAGACCCAGTTGAACCGCAGCAGAAACTTCTTCACCGCCGCCTCCCTTCGTCCGTCGCGTCGAACACGCCGCCGGGACCGAACGCCGCGGCCAGCACGTTATGGACCTTCGGAGCCGTCGTGCCGCCGCCGGAGTCGCCGTTTTCGATCACCATCGCCACCGCGAGCGTCGGCTTCTCCGCCGGCGCGTAGGCGATGAACCACGTGTTCTTGCGCTTGCGCTCGCCGGCGCCGACTTCGGCCGTGCCCGTCTTGCCCGCGATGCGGACCGGCAGCCCGGCGCCGCCGCGGCGGCCCGTGCCGTCCGGATCGTTGACGACCTTCTCCATGCCCTGGCGGACGTGCATCAGCGCCCAGCTCGGAAAATCCAGCGGCCGCCGTTCGGCGTCCAGTCCGAGCTTCAGGTGCGGACGCACGGCGTAGCCGGTGCCGATCGCCCCCGCCACCAGCGCCATCTGCAGCGGCGTCGCGAGCAGCATCCCCTGGCCGATCGACATCTGCGCAAGGTCGCCGGTCCGCCAGCGGTCGCCGTAGTGGGAGAACTTCCAGGCGTCGTCCGGAACAAGCCCCGACTCCTCGCCCTTGAGGTCGATCCCCGTCCGCGCCCCGAGGCCGAATTCGCGCGCCGCCGTAAACAGCGCGTTCGTCCCCACCTCGACGCCGAGGTTGCAGAAGAACGGATTGCAGCTGAACTTCAGCGCGCTCTTGAGGTCGAGGATGCCGTGCCCCCACCGCCGCGTGCAGTGGAGCTTCATGCCGCCGAGCGTGTAGACGCCGTCGCACTGGTAGCAGGCGTGCGCAGAGTGTCCGGTGGAGAGCGCCGCGACCGCCGTCACCGGCTTGAACGTGGAGCCCGGCGCATACGCGCCCATCACCGCCCGGTTGATCGTCGGCTGCGAGGGATCGGCGCACAGCGCCTTGTAGAAGCTGTGCGGCAGAAAGGGGACGCAGGAGCGCAGGTCGTAAGTCGGACTCGACGCCATCGCCAGGACCGAGCCGTCACGCGGATCGAGCACGACGCACGCGCCCTTCTCGCCCGCCAGTTCGGACTCGACCGCCCGCTGGAGGGCGCTGTCGAGCGCGAGCCGGAGGTCGGGCCCCCGGCGCGCCGCGGCCACCGTCCAGCCGCCGTGGGTGAAGCCGCGCGCGTCGACGAGCAGCTTGCGCTCCCCCGCCACGCCCCGCAGATAGGAATCGTAATAGATCTCCAGCCCCGCGCGTCCGCACAGCTCGCGCTCGCGGAAGTGAAAGCCCGTGTCGCCCGCTTCGGACGAGGCCAGTTCGCGGCCGACATAGCCGATGACATGCGCCGCCAGCGACCCCTGCGGATATATCCGCTCCTCCCGCTCGACGACCGCGAACCCCGGCAGCTCGCGGGCGTGCTCGCAGAAGCGGGCCAGCGTGGCGCGGTCAACGTCGTTCCAGACCGTCAGCGGCATCGCCAGCGTCTGCCGGAGATGCCGCCGGATCTTCGCGTCCTCCAGCGCGGCGGGACGGCCGATGACGCGGGCGACTTCGTCGACCGCCTCCCGGATCGCCGCGGCCGTAGCCGTCCAAGTGCGCCGCCGGAAGGCCGCCGCGTCGCAGACGATCGAAACCGTCACGCGGTTGCCGGCGAGCAGTTCTCCGCGCCGGTCGAGGATGCGGCCGCGACCGCCGGCCGTCTGCACGCGGCGCAGGCTCTGGCGCTGCTCGGCCAGCTTCAGCTCCGCGGCGGAATCCAGCTGAACCGTCTTCAGCCGGACGCCGAGATAGACGAGGCCGAGCACGAACACCGCCATCATCACCCAGCAGGCGAGGGCGCTCGTCATCCGTCCGTCAGCCTTCATCGACGGCCGCCTTTCTCTCCAGATACCGCAGCGACAGTTCGGCCGCCGCCATCGCCAGCAGTCCGAGCGGAACCGCCAGCAGCATGCGGGAAAACAGCACCGACACCGGCAGGCTCAGCCACA
Organism: Kiritimatiellia bacterium; assembly: GCA_045628545.1. Taxonomy (GTDB): domain Bacteria; phylum Verrucomicrobiota; class Kiritimatiellia; order RFP12; family UBA1067; genus UBA1067. The sequence continues at coordinate 6,906 of JAZQPI010000019.1, read as the reverse complement.
GCGACAGCCAGAGCTGATACGCGGCGTAGGACAGGACCGTCACCGAGCGCGGCATCACCGCCTGCCGGGACAGGACCGCCGCCGCCAGGAAGAAGCTGACGCTCATCGCCGGAGGCAGTCCCGAAAGCGCGTCCTCCAGCGCGCCCGCGGTCACGGCGAAAAGCACGGTCTCCAGCGCCGTCCACCGCGTCGCCACCATCACCGCCAGCGCCAGCAGAAGCGGCAGCCCGGCGCCGAAGACCTTCGGCAGAAGGTCTTCGGCCGCGCCGCCCGCGATCAGCACCAGCAGACCCAGGAGCAATCTCGTGAACTCACTCTTCACGGCGCACGAAAATATCGTCCAGGGTCGCGAAATCGACAGCCGGACGGACCGACCCCTCGCGCAGCAGCCCGCGCTCGTCCGGATGGACGTCCGTCAGCACGCCGACCGTCATCCCGCGAGGAAAAACCCCGCCATCGCCCGAGGTGCGCACCAGCGCCCCCGGTCTGCAACCGGCCGCGGCGTCAAGATGGCGGAGCACCAGCTGGTCGCCGCCGCCGGTGAGGACGCCGAATCCGCCCGCGCCCGACTCCGAAACGAGTTCGCAGGCGACCATCAGCGAAGAGTCCGTCAGCAGCGTCACTTCCGCCGTATGCGGCGTAACGGCGGTCACCAGTCCGACCAGCCCCGCCGGCACGGCCGCCACCGCCCCCTCGCGGATACCGGCGAGGGAGCCGCGGTTCAGCCGGACGATCTTCGAGACGCCGGCGGCTCCTCCCGAGCGCGAAAGCGGTTCCGCCACGATCCACTCGCCCGGACGGCGCTCCTTATAGTCCAGGACCTTCCGCAGCCGCGCGTTCTCGACCTCCAGGGCCTTCAGGTCGTCACGCAGCATCGACAATGCCGCCACTTCGCGCCGCAGCCGCGCGTTCTCCGCCGCGGCGGACGCGGCGTTAAAGATTCCGGCGACCCGCACCCCGACCGAATTCCACACCGCGCGCGACAGGCGCTCGACGGGATAGACCGCCTCCACGGCGGCAGCGCGCGAAAAGGTCAAGACGGCAACGACGGCCACCGTCAGGACGATGACCAGCACGCTTCCGAATGTCTTCTTTTTCACGTTGGCAAATCCCCTTGCATGGAGGATTTACCGAAGGCTCATGACACTTTCTTGCTCTTCTGGAGGAAATCGATCTCGTTGAGCACGACACCAGTGCCCTCGGCCACGGCCGAGAGCGGATCTTCCGCCACCGAAACCGGCAGCCCGGTCTGTGCCGACAGCAGCTTGTCCAGGCCGGACAGCTGCGAGCTGCCGCCCGACAGCACCAGGCCGCGATCGACCAGGTCCGCCGCCAGTTCCGGCTCGCACTTGTCCAAGGTCGAGCGCACCGCGTCCACGATCCGCGAAACCGTCTCCTTCAGCGCCTCGCGAATTTCCTCAGAGGTTATCGTCAAAGTCTTCGGCAACCCCGCCACTATGTCCCTACCGCGCACCTCCAGCGTCTGCTCCTCGCCGGTCGGATACGCACTCCCAATCTTGATCTTGATCATTTCGGCCATGCGCTCGCCGATGAGCAGGTTGTAGACCCGCTGCATATACTTGACGATGCTCTCGTCCATCGAGTCGCCACCCGCAGCACGGGCGCTGACGCTGTGAACGATGCCGGCCAAAGAGATAATCGCCACTTCGCAGGTGCCGCCGCCGATGTCGACGATCATCGAACCCGCAGGCTCGTCGACCGGCAGCCCGACGCCGATCGCCGCCGCCATCGGCTCCTCGTTCAGAAACACCTCGCCCGCGCCGGCCGCCTGGGCCGGGTCCTCGACGGCGCGCTTCTCGACCTCGGTAATGCCGCTCGGAACGGCGATCACCATCCGCGGCCGCGCATAGCGCGAATAGAAGCGCTTCGGACAGACCTTGTTGATGAAGTAGGCCAAAAGCGCCTCGGTAATCTCGAAATCGGCGATGACGCCGGACTTCATCGGACGAATCGCCACGATGTTCCCCGGCGTACGGCCCAGCATCCGCTTGGCCTCCTCGCCGACGGCGAGCACGTGCTTCGTGCCGGCCTGAATCGCGACCACCGAAGGTTCGCGCAAGACAATGCCGCGGCCCTTAACATAGACCAGGGTATTCGCCGTACCGAGGTCAATGCCGATATCCATCGCGAACAGCGATTTTAATTTATTTAGCAGCATTGCATTCCTTCCATTTTCTGCCGTATATTCTATATGAATTTCGGCGAATAGTCAAGAGCCAGCCTCGGCCTTTTTAATCACGTCATACCGTGAAGCCGGTTTGGCCTTTTTCGCCTCGATCTTGGCGAAATCGTCTTCGGTCATCGTCGCCTTGTGTTCGGTCAGACGCTTCTCCACCGCGGCGAGGCGCTTCTCCAGCCGGGAGATGCGGTCGTCGTACACCAGCCGCGCGTTCGGATCCATCGCCGCCACGTCGGCATCGGGCTTGCGCGCCGCCTTAAGGTTGCGCTGACACTTCTCCCGGTCGCGCATAAGCGCCTTGTATTTGCGGATCCGCACCTTCTGCTGGGCGTCGAGATAGACCGCCCGGTCAGTCCCGACCTCCTGAAGATAGGTCTCGACATCGGCCGCGACGGCGGAAAACGCCGTCACGGCCATGACGAGGGCAACTGCCCCTTTCAGATACATGCGCACACTCACGATGACATCACCTCTCCGAAGGCCGCGCCCGAAACCGGCCGTCAGTCCTCCGACCACCGACGGACATCCTCGCGCGTCGCAGTCTGCACAACGCCCACGCGCGGAACCGCCAGCTTCTTGTCCCCGATCGCGAGACCACGGTAGTGAACATAGTTGGTGTCATCTCCGTCAGCAAACGGGACGAGCGTGAAGGTGTAGGACCAGCCGTCCGCATCCTTCGCCTTGAGCGTCAAAAGCCCGGTCTCGCCAACCTTCACGCTGAGATCCTTCTTGTTGATGTCAAGGGACATGAAATCGCCAAGCTCTCGGAAATAGGCGTAATAGAACCTGTCATCGCAGAGCTGCATGAACGACTTCTTCGCAAAGAAGGACCGGGCGAAGCCATCGGTTGCCGCAACGTCAACCGCAGCCGCCTCGCCGTTCTCGCGGACGCATTCGCACGTCCCGTCCGTCTTCAGCGTGAAGAGACGGGCGAAGCCGAGGCGGTCCACGACGATAAACGGCGCGAAGAACTCGTCAACGCCGTCGCCAACCACGGCGACCGACACCTTGACCGGCTGGCCGTCATCCAGCTTGCCAGCCACAGCGTAGGTCTGCTTCTTCGCATTGTAGGTCAGCGCAAGCGTCGCATACGGCAACGGCTCGCCACCAACCGACTCCTCCAACACGAAGGTGCGGATCTCATCCGGCAGAACCGGCTTCACCACGCCGTAGAGGCGGAACTCCTCCTCGCCGGCGACAGTCACCACGTTCGAAGCGAAGTGGATGACCAGCTCGCGGTCAACGGACGACTTGTCTTTCTTGTTCCGCGGCAGGATGAAGAGCGCCGTCTCATTGTCGATTTCGATGTTCTTCGCCTTCGCCGTAGTCTTCGTCGCATTCTCGACGAGAGTCGCCGTCACCGCACCAGCGGCCGAAACCGAGACGTTCAGCGTCATCGACGCACGGTCGCAGTCCGCCGCCATCACGCCGACGTGAACGCCGGCCCAGACGTTATCCCCGACGTGGATCGCCACGCGCTCGACTACGGTCACGCCATTGCGCACCGTCTTCAGCGTCAGGACATAGTCACCCGTCTTGGTCGGCACGCCAGCAAGCGCGTACTTGCCGGTCTTCTTGTCAAGAACGAGCTTCATGCCCTTCGGCAGACCCGAAGCCGTGATCTTCGCTCCAACCGGATTGTCAATCGCCCATTCGCGCTTGGCGCCCTGCATGACGGAGATCGATTCGTTCTTCTCGGCCGCCGTCCCCGCATCCAGCTGCAGATCGGCCAGCGCACCGTCGTTCTCTCCGGGCAGGACCTGCCAGAGGAAGACTTCCTTGACAGTCTTCTTCGCGTTCTCGGGATCCGTCTTCGTGAGCGTCACCGCGAAGACACCGGCCTTCGTGGGCGTGCCGTAGATCTGGTACGGGAGGGCGTTCGTCGTCACCGTCTTGTCCTTGTTCTTCTTCGTAACGAGCTTCTTCGTGAAGCTGAGGCCCTTCGGCAAGCCACTCACGCTCTTGACCGTGGCGTCAAGCTGGACAGGGGCGATCGTCACATAGGCCTGGTCCGTGTAACGGCAGCCCGTCTCGCCCGGAACCGTGCCCCAGACGTTGAAGGTCGCGTAGAACGTCTCCTTCACGGTCTTCTTGCCGTTCTTCCAGGAGTGGGTCGCGCTCACCGTGTAGGCACCGGCCTTCTTCGGCGTGCCGTAGACCTCCCACGGGAGGGCGTTCGTCGTCACCGTCTTGTCCTTGTTCTTCTTCGTAACGAGCTTCTTGGCCAGCGTGATGCCGCTCGGCAGGCCCTTGATCGTCCAGGCCTTCGGCTCCGCCGTGATCTCCGGCCAGAGTTCGGTCACCGCGAAGGGCGTGTACACTTCACCCTGACGGCCGTCCGGGAACTCGCCCAGACGCCGCGGCTCGACCACGCGCAGGTGAATCGGCTGGAGCAGGACGACCTTGCCCTTCTTCTTGTCGGCGTAGGTCACGGTAATGCGCGCATAGGCCGTCTGGGTCTCGTAGTCCAGCTGCGCCGTCGGCACACCCTCGACCGTCATGTCGTTCTTCCAGATCACGCGACGGTCGACGGGGTTGATTTTCGCATAGGGCTGCGTCACGAGCTTGAGTCCGCTCGCCATGCCCTCCAGCTTAATCGCGACCTTGTCGCCGATCTGATACTCGACATCCGCCGGCAGCGTCACGCCGAGATCGAAGATCGACCGCTGGAAGTACTCCCCGACAAACGCCGAGGTAACCGAGAGGCCGTCAATGATCTCGCCATAGTTTTCGCCGATCTCACCGGTCACGCCCAGACCGCCGAGACCCGCCGCGCGAGACTCGGAATCGCCACCGGCCGCACCGCTGAGCTTGCCGTAGTTCACTCCGACATTGCCGTCAATGCCGGCACCGCCGTCACCGCCGCAGTTGTCGCCGTAGCCGTAGCCGCCCTCGCCGCCGCTGACGGACACCTCCACTCCGACGAACTCGACTCCGGCCGCAGGACGCTCAGCCGACGCCATGCGGATGCCCGAACCGCCCGGCGCGGGAGCCGCGCCGTCGCCGCCCTTGCCGCCGGCGATTTCGCCGCCGCCGACAGAATCCTCGACGGTCAGCCGCAGGTCGTCCCAGTCCTCCGCGCCCTCGCCGTCGACAATGAGAATGCCGTCCTCGCCCGGTTCGCCAGGCGTCGCTTCATCGCCTTCCTCACCGTCCGCCCCCTTGATGGCGTGGCCGTTCAGATCCAGCTCGATAACGCCCATGTCGCTGCCAAGACGAACGCCGGACACGTCTTCCTTCAGCGCGACCTTCCAGCCCGTCGGCGTCTGCTCGATCTCGGCCGCGTCGCCAAACGCCTCCTTCAGCGTCTCCTCGACGTAGTTGACGGCCACCGGCAGTTCGTCGCCTTGCAGGAACGGATCTTCCTCAAAGCCCTCGGGATAGGTCTTTTCCTCGAAACTCAGCTTGTACCACTTTTCGGCGGTGTACTTGAAAGTAATCGGACCGAACTGCTGGACCAGGAACGCGGTCGTCTCTTCCGTCGTCTCGCTGGGCGCGACTTCGACCCCGTTCGTCCACGCCGACACCGTGTAGTGGCAATCCGCACCATGCACAACGGTCAATGTGATGTTGGAGGCCATCCACTGAGCCACCAGATCGACGACGCCATCTTTCTCCGCCGTCAGGTTCGTGACAACCGCACCGTCGGCGAACAGATCCTCCGCGCCGTCCATCGCCCAGCCGACGAACGCAAAGCCCGTCCGACGGAAACCGTTCAAGTGCAGCGCCTGCGGCTCGTCGTACACGAACGGCTGCGGCGCCATCTCGCCGGCGGTCGCGCCGTTGCCGTCGAACGCCACCGTGTAGGAGTTCGTGTTCCACACCGCCCACAGCGTGTTCGTCACTCCAGCTTCGGAACTGACGTAGTCCGCGCAGTTCGTGTAGGCGACTTCGCCGCCCTCGATCGTCGACCAGCCCGCGAACGTGTAGCCCGTCAGCTCGAACGCATTGGCGTCGAGCGGAGCCGGAACGTCCGTCAGGAAGCGCTGGACGTCCATCTCGCCCGTGGCGCGCTCGTCGTACCGGTCGAACGCCACCCAGCACGGATCCTCCGTCCACACCGCCTTGAGCGTCACCTCGCCGTCCGCCTCGGCCGTCAGGTTCGAGACGACCTCCACGTCCGCGAAGTCCACCGTCCCGGCCTCGTTCGTCGACCAGCCCGCGAACGTGTAGCCAGTCTTCACGAAGGCGTTCTCCGTCAGCGCCTGCGGCTCGTCGTACACGAACGGCTGCGGCGTCATCTCGCCGGTCGCGCCGTTGCCGTCGAACGCCACCGTGTAAGAGTTCGTGTTCCACACCGCCCACAGCGTGTTCGTCACCCCAGCTTCGGAACTGACGTAGTCCGCGCAGTTCGTGTAGACGACTTCGCCGCCCTCGGACTTCGACCAGCCCGCGAACGTGTAGCCCCTCAGCTCGAACTCATTGGCATCGAGCGGAGCCGGGACATCAGTCAAGAAGCGCTGGACATCCATCTCGCCCGTGGCGCGCTCGTCGTACCGGTCGAACGCCACCCAGCACGGATCCTCCGTCCACACCGCCTTGAGCGTCACCTCGCCGTCCGCCTTGGCCGTCAGGTTCGAGACGACCGCCTCGTCCGCGAAGTCCACCGTCCCGGCCTCGTTCGTCGACCAGCCCGCGAACTTGTAGCCAGTCTTCACGAAGGCGTTCTCCGTCAGCGCCTGCGGCTCGTCGTACACGAACGGCTG
>JAZQPI010000018.1:0-70069 GCA_045628545.1 Kiritimatiellia bacterium | reverse complement strand
AGCGGCTCCTGCTTCGACGCGTGCATGCGGAACAGACGGCTGATGCGCTGTTCGCGGTCGATCGTCGAGTCGAGCATGTCCGCGCCGAGCTTCATCGTGCCCGAATAGACGCGCACGAAGGTGATCTTGCCGCCGGACTTCGGGTCGTTCATGATCTTGAACGCCAGACCGCAGAACGGCTCGTCGTCGCTGACCTCGCGCTTCTCGTCGGGATTGTCCTGCGAAACCGCCGCGCCCGTGTCGAGCGGCGAGGGGAGATAGTCGCAAACCGCGTCGAGGAGCGGCTGAATGCCCTTGTCCTTGAACGCCGTGCCGCAGAACGCCGGGGTGATGGCCCGGGCGAGGCAGCCCTTGCGGATCGCCTTCTTGATCTCGTCGTTCGTCAGCTCCTCGCCGGCGAAGAACTTCTCCATCAGCGCGTCGTCCTGTTCGGCCGCGCTCTCGACCATCTTCTGACGGTACTCCTTGGCCTTCTCGACGAGCTCTTCGGGAATGTCCTTCTCGATGACCGTCTTGCCGAGCGACTTCATGTCGAAGTAAAGCGCTTTCATCTTGACGAGGTCGACGACGCCGTCGAACGTGTCCGCCGCGCCGATCGGAATCACCATCGGCACCGGGTTCGCCCCGAGCTGGGCCTTCATCTGGTCCATGACCTTGTAGAAGTCGGCGCCGACGCGGTCCATCTTGTTGACGAACGCGATCTTCGGCACCTTGTACTTCTCGGACTGACGCCACACCTGCTCGGACTGGGGCTGAACGCCGCCGACCGCGCAATAAAGGGCGACCGCACCGTCAAGGACGCGCAGCGAGCGCTCCACCTCGGCCGTGAAGTCCACGTGTCCGGGAGTGTCGATCAGCGAGAGGCGGTAGTTGCCCCACTGGACGCACGTCGCAGCGGACTGAATCGTGATGCCGCGCTCCTGCTCCTGCACCATGAAGTCCATCGTCGCCGCGCCGTCATGCACTTCGCCGATCTTGTAGTTCTTGCCCGAATAGAAGAGGATGCGCTCCGACGTCGTCGTCTTGCCGCCGTCGATGTGGGCCATAATGCCGAAGTTACGCACTCTTTCGAGCGGGATGTCTCTCTTTGCCATATTCACTCCTTGGTTATTGCAAAATTGAACTAATATTATACCTTAAATCGTCCCCAAAGTTCAAGTGCGATTTTCAATATCCGAGGTCCTCGTCGATGACTATCACCTTGACGGAAACGCCCGTCGGCCTGCGGTCGAAGATCGCCGTAACCTTGCAGATCCGATCTGGGGAGTCGCAGTCGCAGCAGATCCCCGTCGCCGCGCACGGCGTCTGGCGTCCAAGACGCCGGCAGTTCGGCGGACAGGCGAACTTCTTGATGCGGGCAATCGCCGCGTCAATACCGCCGTCGACGACCTTGTTCCTCCCGATCAGGTAGATGACGCGCTTCGGGCCGTGAATCGAGGCGGCCACTCGGTTGCCGTTGCCGTCAATGTTGACGATGCGTCCGTCGGCGGTGAGCGCGTTGGCGGAAAGGAGGAAGAGGTCCATCACCATCTGGTGATCGCGAATCTCCTTGCCGGCCGCGGCGAACTGCTCCCGCAGCCCGAGCGCCTTCACCGTCTCGCTCCCTCCCCAGCCGACGGACTGCACGCCCTCGGCCTCCCGCATAACAAGCCCGACGGCCTCCGCGCCCGTCTTCACGAACACGGCCTCGAAGCCGCGCTTCTGCAATCCCTCGACCGCCTTACGGCACAGTTCTTCGTTCATCATACGAACATTCCTCTCTTCACTGACGGGTATTATACCATAAATAGCACCGGCGAATGGAGAAGTCGCGCGAACAGTTACGGTCCCTTCGCGATTTCGCGCCAGCCCGCGATGCGCTCTTCTTCGCCCCATTCCTTCACCATCATCGGGCCGCGGGCCTCCGCCTTGTCCTTCAGGAGAGTCCTCGCCAGCGCCACCGCCTCGGCGTCTTTTCGCAACTCGGCGTCGCTCAACTGCGTGCGCTTGCGCTCCAGCTGCGTGTAACGGTGGGAGAAGCGCCCCATCTTCACGTTGTACGCATGGACCGGATCGCCTTCGACCGCTTTCTCGGCCAGCTCCCACTGTCCGTCCGCCCAACTCATGAACGCGTCGTCGTCATAAGGCGGCATGTCGACGTCGTCGAAGATCTTGAGCGGACGCCCGGGGTCGGCGGAAACCACGAGCTGACGCCGGTGGAGCTCCTCGAAATACGCCCGCACGTAAGGCGCGCCCGCGCCGTAATAACCGGCGAAGAACTCGTCCAGCAGCGTCTTCATGTCCTCCTCGGGATTCCACATCCACTTGGCGATGAGCCAGGCCTTCAGCTCGGCGAAGCCCGCGTGGTAGCCTTCCCGAGCCCCCTGCTCAAAGAGCATCTTCACGCCGTTGTCCCGGAAGAATCGGATGTTGCCCTGAAGCGCATAGACGTTGGCGAAAGCGTGGGGGTAATGCGGGAACTGCGTGACGTAATCCCAGACATAGAGCCGGTCGGTCAGCTTCGCCCAGCCGGCGATGTCGGACATGAAGGACCGGTTCTCGCCGTAAGGGCTTTCGGGAATCGGCCGCGCGAAATCGCATTCGATCGTGCACAGACACGGCATCACGTTATGCCTGGGCTTCGCGAATTTCGGCGGCTTGCGCGTATACTGATAGGCGAGCGTCTCGATGACTGCTTTCGGAAACTCCTTCTCGACTCGTTCGGCGACCGCGTTCACGAAACGCACCATCGTGCCAGAATGCGAACCCTCTTCTTCGTCTACCGCCTTGCACTCCGGGCACTCGCAGAAATTGTACCAGTCGTTCTGACTGACGCCGTAGAATCTCGCGGTCGGATCCTTGCGGATGCAGTCGAGCACATTAGACGTCACGACCTCCAACACGTCGGGATTGGTAAGGCAAAGCTGCGTGCGCTCCTTCAGGCGCTTGCCGTCCACCATCGAGAAATACTCCGGATGCTCGTCAAAATAAACCTTCGGACAGCAAAGCGTGCCGAAGGTATGGCAGCTGCGGAGTCCGCCGCCGAACCGGAAATCGTCGCCGCCGAACTTCGCCGGCACTTCGCCCGGGACGAGGTTGTGCCCGTTGGCCCGGATCTTCGCGCCGAACTCGTGATGGACGTTTACGTCGTACCAGAGCGGCTCGCGCATCTCGAACGCCGGCGACGACGTGTTGACGCACATCGCCGGAACCGCAAGCCGGTCGAGCCGCGGCACCTTCTCGCACCAGCTCGAATAGAAGCCGACCCCGCCGTAGCGTTCCAGAAGCTCGTAGACGCCGTAAATGCACCCGCGCGGATTCGTCCCGGAAATCCGAAGCACGTCGTCTTCCGTCGCAAGAATCGAAAAACCGTCCGACGCCACGCCGTCGAGTTCACCGACCGAAAGCACGATCTGCCGCTCCTCGTCGCCGTCGATCGTCAATTCGACGCCGGTCAGCTTCTTGACGTAATCCCGCAGCTCCTCCGCCGCGTACCGCACCGCGGGATCCGCACCATCGCCGCAGACGATCGTGCATCCCGCGGCATGACCGCGTTCGGCAATCACAAAATCTTTAGCACCGCAACCTGTCACCGAAACAAAAGCAACGCCAACTACCAATGTCACGAACAACAGCCGCAAGCAACGACACAATTTACTCATATTCGAATTATACCAAATTTCCAGCGTAAAGAGCGATCGAAAAAACACTTTCGCCCTCCGGCGAATGTATCGGGCTTATTCGCACTCGCGTAAAAAATAAAAAACTCGGATATCTCCGAGTTCGATATGTCAATGGTTGCCTCGCAGGGACTCGAACCCCAACAACAAGAATCAGAATCTTGGGTGCTACCATTACACCACGAGGCAATCCCTCTTGCTTCCCCGTACTGGCGGGGTCGACGGGGCTCGAACCCGCAACCCCCGGATCGACAGTCCAGTGCGCTAACCAATTGCGCCACAACCCCGTGTTCCGTGAAAGTGACTGATAGTATATCACATTTCGCCTGACCTTTGCAAGGGGGTATTTTAAAAAAGTGGGGATGCCCAGAAAAACGGGCACTCCAACGATTTTCGTCGCCCGGACCTTCCTCGCTTCATTCAGTTGACGGCGGCCTGGCGGAACTCCACCTTGCGGAGGAAGCGGATCTGGAGGTAGGTGAAGCCGATGAGCGCGACGCCGAGGAACCACGCCATCGTCGTCGCCGTCGAAAAGCGCAGGTTGTTGTAGGCCTCTTTCCAGATCGCCAGCGACAGCACCTGCGTCGCGTCCCCGGGCCCGCCGAAGGTCAGCAGGAAGATCGACCCCATGCCCTGAAACGAGGCGATGAACGCCCCGACGAAGTTGATGACCATGAGCGGCGCCAGCTGCGGGAAAGTGACGTGGCGGAACCGCGCCCAGATGCCCGCCCCGTCCAGCGCGGCCGCCTCGTAGTAGTCCTGCGGCAGACTGCCCAGCGCGGCAATGTAGATCAGCGAACTGATGCCCGCCCCCGCCCAGACGCCCGGCAGGATGCAGCACACCATCGCCCACGCCGGGTCGAGCAGCCAGGACTGCCGCGCCAGGCCGACCGACGCCAGCAGCTGGTTGAGGATGCCGTTCTCTGTCGGATCGAACATGAGCTTCCACAAGAGCGTCACCACGAGGGCGCTCGTCAGATGCGGCAGAAAGTAAAGGAAGCGGAAAAGCACCTTGCCGCGCGGGATTTCGCACAGCATCACCGCCAGCACGACCGGCGTCAGAAAACCGAGCGCCAGCGTGACCGCCACGTACTCCAGCGTGCGCAGGCCCGCCGTCCAGAACGCGGAGTCGGTCGCCACCCGGATCAGGTTGTCCAGCCCCGCCCACGCGCTCGCGCCGACGATGCGGTAGTCCTGGAACGCCATCAACGCGCCGCGGACGAGCGGATAGTAGCTCCAGACCAGGATCGAGACGACCGCCGGAGCGAGAAAAAGCCAGGGCGCGAGCCGCCGGCCCCCTTCCGCCGCAGCGACCGCCGACGCCGTACGGCGACGGCGCCGCCAGCCCAGCGCGCAGGCGACTAAGGCGCAAGCGACGAGCACCCCGACGATGACGCGCGCGTAGGGACGGGCGCGGGCGATGCTCTGGCGGTCCGTGTCGAACATCAGTCCGTCGTTAGCGGCGCGCGTGACCTCATGCAACGCCGCCTTGCAGTCCAAGCCGACACCAGCGTCCGACAGCAAAAGCCCCAGGAAGTGCCGCTGCACGAGGTCGCTCGCCGCCTGCCAGAAGCCCACCCACGGCTCGGTCACGGCGCGGATGCGTCCCGCTTCGAGGTCGTCGTACATCTCGCGCACGCCCGCCGGAAGCCGCGCCGCCTCCTCCGCGAAGCCGAGCCGCCGCAGATCCGACGGACGGCACCAGAGGGCGCGGCCCTCGGCCACGTTGTTGCGCACCTCCTCGTCCGCCAGCGCCGGCGAGGCCAGCGTCTCCAAGCACCGGTAAACGAGATCGCGCTCCTCCTTCGGACGGTAGCGGACCGATTCGCTCATCGCGTAGAAGTGACGGTGGGCCTGCAGTACGCGCACCCCGCCCTCTTCGCCGGCCGGGAACGGCATCAGCCCGATCTGCTCGCCCGGAAACGCATAGACCTCGGTCAGCCGCCGCACGAGGTCCTCCCCGCCGAACACCGCGGCGATTTCGCCGGCGACGAACATCTGGGCGACATCGTCGGCGACGGACAGCGTCGGCAGACTGCGGACGACGTCCAGGCGAATCAAAGACTGGAGGAACTCGGCCGCCCGGACTCCGGCCGGCGAATCGAAGCAGGCCTCCCACTGCGCGCGTCCGGTCCCGTTCGTGACCGGACGGATGACGTCCCCGCCAGCGCTCTGCACCCAGGGGAGAAAGCCCCAGGGACGGTTTTCGATCGCGAATGCCCGGCGGCCAGGGATTGTCAGCCGCACGCACCAGTCGCGGAATTCGTGCCAGGTTCGCGGCGGACGCTCGGGGTCGAGTCCCGCCGCCGAGACGAAATCCTTGCGGTAGACGATGCCGTAATGCGCCACCCCCGGCGTCGGCAAAGCCCAGACATGACCGTCGAAACAGCGCACGCGGTCCCACAGGTCGCCGCCGCCGGAGAGTCCGTCCGCCGAAACCCACTCGTCGAGCGGATAGACGAAGCCCTGTTCGACGTCGTGACGGAGGATGTGGAACCAGGCCTTGTAGATGTCGGGGGCGGTGCCGCCGGCCAAGGCCAGCATGAAGGTCGAACGTCCGCCCGCGCCGGGCAGGATGAGCCCGCCCCACTTGACGGGCTCGATCTCGGGTTCGGTGCGCGCCAGGTCGAGGAGGCGGCGCGTCGCCGGCTCTTCGGGACGGTTCGGATCGTAGACGAAGAGGAAACTGACCTCGGTCCGTGCGGCCGCGGTCACCGCGGTCAAGGCCAAAGCCAGCGACAGGACAAGCGCCCTTCCGCCGCCCCCCGCGCGACCGAAGCCGATCACAGGACGTCCGTCACCATGCCCTCCGCCACCTGACCGGCGACAGACTCGCCTTCAAGCGTCTGGAGGACGACCAGAGCGAACAGCAGGGCCGACCCTGGGGCCTGGCCCGTGATGATGTTGCCATCGGCGACGACCGGCGCGCCAGCGCACGGGCGTCCGAGCCGGTCGGCGCAGGACGGATAGCAGGTCGCTTCGCAGCCGTCCGGCAGGAGGCCGAATTCGGCCAGCACGGTCGGCGCGGCGCAAATGGCGCAGATCAGCCGGTTTTCGGACTGCTGGCGGACGAGCCGCCGGCGCAGGCGGGACGAACCGCGGAGGTTCTCCGTCCCTTCGCCGCCGCCCGGCAGGACGATGGCGTCGTAATCCGCGTCCGCCACGTCGGCCAGCAGGCCGTCCGCATGCATCCGGACGCCGTGCGCGCTGCGCACTTCGTCCGTCGTGCCGAGGGCGGCCGTGACGACTTCCACTCCGCCGCGGCGCAGGACGTCGATGACGCTCACCGCTTCGAGGTCTTCAAACCCGTCCGCCAGAGGAACCAGCACCTTCGACATATCCCGCCTCCGTTCCGTCCGCAGTCAATCAATAAACGTTCTTGGCCTGATTGCACTTGAGCTTGCGGCCAAGAATGTCCTTGTCGTTCAGCGCCGCGACCGCCGCGTCCGCCTCGGCCTGGTTCGGCATGTGAACGAAGCCGAAGCCCTTCGAGCGGTTGTTGAAGCGGTTCGTGATGATCCGCGCCGAATTGACCGTGCCGAAGGCCTCGAACTCCTTGCGCAGCTGGTCCTCGGTCAGGTCGTAGCTGAGGTTGCCGACGTAGATTTCGACCGAGCCGTCCGCCGGAGCGGGATGCTTCTTCTCGAACTTCTGACCGCCGTTCTTGCGCGTCTCGGCGCGCGGAGGCTGGGCCGCCTTGCACGCGTTCTGACGCTTCTTGCCGCAGGGGCACAGCAGCTTGCAGGCCAGGCAGGTCGCCACCGCGCCCAGCACGAACGCCACCACCGCGAGGGCAATGCCGTTCGGAGTCTTCAACAGCCCAATCACACCATTAACCATTTCCATCTTTTCTGCTCTCTTTCTCTACTCTTGTGTTTTCTCTTGTTTTTCTCTCTTGTTTCTGTTGTCTGTTTTCCGGGGCCCCCGATCAGGACGGGGTGCTTCGGTAGTCCCCCAGGGACTTCATCCGGCTCGGATGACGGAGTTTGCGCAACGCCTTCGCCTCGATCTGGCGAATGCGCTCGCGCGTCACGTTGAACAGGCGGCCGACCTCCTCAAGCGTCCGGCTGTAGCCGTCGGACAGCCCGAAGCGGAAGTCGACCACCTGGCGTTCGCGGTCCGTCAGCGTCCCCAGGATCTCCCGGAGGCGCTCCTTCAGCAGGTGGCCTTCGGTCACCTCGAAGGGGTTCTCGCTGGAGACGTCGGGGATGAAGTCGCCGTAATGGGCGTCTTCGTTGTCCCCGACCTTCGACTGCAGCGAAATCGGCTGCTGCGCCATGCGCTTGACGGCGCGAACCTGGTCGACCGGCATGCTCATTTCGGACGAAAGCTCCGCCTCGGTCGGCTCGCGGCCGAACTTCTGGATGAGCTTCTTCTGCACGCGCATGAGCTTGTTGATCGTCTCGATCATGTGCACGGGGATCCGGATCGTGCGGGCCTGGTCCGCGATCGCGCGGGTCGCCGCCTGACGGATCCACCATGTCGCATAGGTCGAAAACTTGTAGCCGCGCTTGTACTCGAACTTCTCGACCGCCTTCATCAGGCCGGTGTTGCCCTCCTGGATGAGGTCGAGGAACGAGAGCCCGCGGTTCATGTACTTCTTGACGATCGAGATCACCAGCCGGAGGTTCGCCTCGACCATCTTCGTCCGCGCGACGATACCCTCCTTCATCACCTTGCGCAACTCGGAGAACGTGGTCATGAACTCCTCCGGCGTCATGCCGAAGAGCGCTTCCAGCTCGGACATCTTCTCCCTCAGCGCCTTGAGGTCGCGGTCACGCCTCTTGCTCGCCTTGGTCTTCATGAGTTCGGCTTGCTGCGCCACGTACTTGCGATAGGGCAGGTAGTAGCGCTCGTCCGCCTCGGTGCAGAGCGTCTCCAGCACCTTCTGGCGGAAGCTCATGTCGATGAAGCACTGCCGCAACACCTCTCGCGCATTCTGGAGGGCCTTTTCTGCCCCTCGCACCGCCGCGGCAGACGAGTCGGGCTTGGCGATCAGCGACAGATACTTCGCGCTCGCCTCGGTCAGACGCTTCTCTGCCGCCTTCAGCTGCTTGCGGAAGTTCGGAATCTGCTCCATATAGGCGTCGCGGTTCTCGTCGAACTTGTCCGTCACGATGCGGTCGAAGCGCTCCGACTGCCCCTCCAGCTTGTCCAACTGGTCAGCGTACATCGGCGGCGCGAAAAGGAAGCGGTTGAAGTAGTCGCGCGTCTTCGACTCCGCGTTCTCGATCGTCGTGCAGAGCGTAACCTCCTCGTCGCGCGAAAGCAATTGAACCTGCCCCATCTGGTGGAGATACATGCGGATCGGATCCTCGATCATCTCCGCGGCGCGCAATTTGGGGTCGAACGACTTGGCATTCTTCGACTCCAGATACTTCTTCACGTCCTCCTCGCGGATGACGTGCACGCCCAGGACCTCCAGCATCTTCAGGCTGTTTTCGGACTGGATCGCGTCCACGATGTTCGCGGGCAGGACCTGGTTGAGCTCCTCGAAGGTGACATAGCCGCCGTTCTGCTCGCTGCGGCGCTTGATCTCCGAAACGACGTCGTTCAACTCCGTCTGTCGGAGAATCGACATCCCCTCCATCGCCGGCATCATCGTATCCGCGTCAAAGGCAAGGTCCTCGTCGGTCGTGAAGCTCGGCAAGGGGGCTGCCGCAATGTTGGCGTCCCCGTCCTCGTCGACCGAGCGGGACTCCTCCTGGCGCTCGACCTCCGCCGCTAACTGGTCGGCGTCTAGCTGGGACGAGACGAGCACCACTTCATCATCATCATCGGCCGGCAGGTCGGCATCGTCCGCTACGACCTTGCGACGACGCCCGCGGGCCGGCTTGGCCGACGGACCGTCTACATCCAAAACAGAGTCGGCAACCCCCACCAGATCATCAAGATCCGGCATATCGCCGATCTCGCTCGGCAGCTCGAGATCCTCGGACTCCGCATCCGATTTGACGGGCTTCTTTTTCCCGGCTGTCGGCCGTCGCTTCCCTTTTTTCGGCACAGGACACCCCTTCTTCAACGCGGCGCGGTCCTTCACCGTCTTGTCCTTCGCGACCTTGCCCTTAGTCGTCTTTCGAACAACTTTCTTTACTTTTACCATCTACGGAGCTCTCCAGTATACTATTCACCCACTTGCACTTGTCAAGTGTTTGTTAAATTATACCATAATGCAGAGGGAAAAATCAAGGGGACCGCGCGTTGAAAACAGGATTGGAAATTTCCTCGGCGCACCTCGCCTTGCCGGGATAGAGGTCGTAAGCCGCCCGGCGGTTCGACGGCGTCAGCACCGGCATAATGACGTTCGCGCCCGCGTCAATGCCCCTACTCCGGCCCGCACCCGGGTCGAGCGCCTCCAGCGCCGACGCGGCGACAATGTTGACGCCGTGAAGATAAAGCCGCGTCAGCGCGATCATCCTCAAGGCGAGCGAGAGCCGCGCCTCAGCCGAAACAACGTCAGACGTCCGCCCGAGCGGCGTATCGGCATGCGGAACAAAAGGCCCCATGCCCACCATGTCCAGCCGTTCGCGTCCGAAAAAGACGATGTCCGCGGCCAGATCCGCCGCGGTCTGTCCCGGAAGCCCGATCATCACTCCGGAGCCCGTGACGTAGCCGAGGCGTTTCAGCGTGCGGATGCAGGCGAGGCGGTCGTCAAAGGACTGTCCCGCGAGATGGATGGCGGAAAACAGCTCGCGGTTAGACGTCTCGATGCGGATCAGATACCGCAGGACTCCGTCCCCGGCCGCATCTTTCCAGCGCCGATAGACATCCTCGGTCTGCTCGCCGAGCGAAAGCGTCACCTCCAGCCCTCGGCAACGGCGAAGTATCCGTTCGTAAAAGCACGTGTTCGCCTCGCTCGCGACCTCGCCCGCCTGAAACGCCACCGCCGGATAACCGCGGCGGCGAGCTTCGTCGATGCAGGCGGCCACCTGGTCCTCCGACAGCGAATAGCGCGCGGTCTTCGCGTTCGAGCGCCGAATGCCGCAGTAAAGGCAGTCGCGCGAACAGACGTTCGAGACTTCGATCAGTCCGCGCGGCAGGACAGCGGTTTTTCCGCAGCGGGTCTTCACCTCGCGCGCCGCCGCGAAGAGGTCGGACTCGAAGCCGGGGTCGTCGTAAACAAGCATCCCGGCGATGGTGCTCGCCGGGATGCCGTAAGGCGCTTCGAGCGCCTTGTTCAATGCAGACTCGAAGCGTCCGCTCACTTGCCGAGGGCCGCCGCGACGTCGGCCAAAACCTGGCGGAGAGCCAACGGAACGCGGCGGGCCGTCTTGGAGGCGACCGTCGAGTCCTTGGACGGCATGGCGTCGTACTGGTCGTAGCTTTCGCCGACCGTCTTGATCTCCTTCTTCCAGCCCTCGACGTCGACCTTGAGGATCTCCTTGAGGAACTTCGGATTCACCGTGTCCTTGCCGGTGTTGTTGGTGAGATCGATGTCCGCGGCCTTCGGGAGGTTGCCGATCGCCGTCTTCTGGCAGCCGACCTTGCCCTCGATACGCTGGCAGATCCACTTGAGGACGCGGGAGTTGTCGCCGAAGCCCGGCCACATGAACTCGCCCTTGTCCGTCTTGCGGAACCAGTTGACGAAGTAGATCTTCGGGAGCTTCGACGCGTCGGCGGAGGTGCGCTCCATCTCCAGCCAGTGCTGGAAATAGTCCGCGACATTGTAGCCGAAGAACGGCAGCATCGCCATCGGATCGCGGCGGACCTGGCCGATCTTGTCGGAGATGACGGCGGCCGTCACTTCCGAACCGGCGGCGGAGCCCATGAACACGCCGTGCGTCCAGCCCTTCGCCCCGTCCCCCAGCGGGATCGTCGAAGGACGACGGCCGCCGAAGAGGATCGCGTCAATCGGCACGCCGGTCGACTTGCCGTTGAACTTGCCGTTGAAGCCGGCCTTGTCCAGGACCGGGCAGTTCTCGGCCGGAGCCGTGAAGCGGCTGTTCTTGTGGGCGGCGACGTACTTGAGCTCCTTCACCTGGGCCTTGGTCATGCCCGGCTTCGGACCCATGCGGCGCTTGTCGTCGACGCAGCGGTAGCAGGGGTTGCCCTTCCAGTCGATGCCCTCTTCAGGAGCGTCGATGCCCATGTCTTCCCACCAGATGTCGCCGTCGGGAGTCAGCACGACGTTCGTGAAGATCGTACCCTTCTTGCAGCTCTTGAGCGCGTTCGGGTTCGAGTCGTTCGAAGTGCCCGGAGCCACGCCGAAGAAGCCGTTCTCGGGGTTGATCGCGTAGAGACGGCCGTCCTCGCCGGGCTTCAGCCAGGCGATATCGTCGCCGATCGTCTGCAGCGTCCAGCCGGGGAGCTTCGGGAGCATCATCGCGAGGTTGGTCTTGCCGCACGCGGACGGGAACGCCGCGGTGACGTGGTACTGCTTCTTCTCGGGGCTCGTGAGCGTGAGGATGAGCATGTGCTCGGCCATCCAGCCCTCGTCCTTCGCGAGCTTCGAGGCGATGCGCAGCGCGAAGCACTTCTTGCCGAGGAGGGCGTTCCCGCCGTAGCCCGAACCGAACGACCAGATCTGGCGCTCTTCGGGGAACTGGGTGATGAACTTGTCCTCGATGTTCTTGGCGCACGGCCAGGCGACGTCCTTCTGGCCCTTCTTCAGCGGCGCGCCCACGGAGTGGATGCAGGGGATGAAGCCGCCGTCGCGGCCGAGCTGGCGGAGAACCGCGTCGCCCGTGCGGGTCATGATGTTCATGTTGACGACGACATAGGGAGAGTCGGTCAGCTCGATGCCGTACTGGGTGATCGGGTTGCCGATCGGGCCCATCGCGAACGGGATGACGTACATCGTGCGGCCCTTCATGCATCCGGTGTAGCTCTTCGTCATGAGCTTCTTCATCTGCTCGGGGGCCATCCAGTGGTTCGTCGGGCCCGCGTCGATCTCGCGCTTGGAGCAAATGAACGTACGACCCTCGACGCGCGCGACGTCGGACTCGTGCGAACGGGCGAGATAGCAGTCGGGACGCGTCTTCGGGTTCAGCTTGACGAACTGGCCCTTCTTGACCATCATCTCGCAGATGTCAAGATGCTCCTTCTTCGATCCGGTCACCACGACGATCTTGTCGGGCGTGCAGATCTTGTTCCACTTGTCAACCCAGTCGAACACCTTGGCGTTCGTGAATTTCGGCGTCTTTGCCATGTTTGTTTTTACTCCTTGATGTCCCGCAAGGGACGTTTAGAAAATTGAACCGGAAGAAGGCCTCACATCCCGCCGCGGCCGCGGAGCGTGCCGTGGGCGAGGAACCCGTCGTACTTGCGCACCAGCAGGTGCGACTCCATCACGCGGAGCGTGTCGAGCGCCACGCCGACGATAATCAGCAGCGACGTGCCGCCGAAGAACGAGGCGATCGCCCAGGGCACGTTGATCCAGCCCATGAGCAGCATCGGCACCAGCGCCACGAGCAGCAGCCCCGTGCCGCCGATGAGCGTCAACTTCGTCATCACGTCGTCGAGATACTCGGCGGTCGCGCGGCCGGGACGGATGCCCGGGACATAGGAGCCGTCTTTCTTCAGGTTCTCGGAGATGTCGATCGCGTTGAACTGCGTCGCCACCCAGAAGAACGCGAAGAACATGATCAAGACCGCGTAGACGACCATGTGCAGGACGGTGGGGTTCGACAGGTCCTGCGCGATCTGGTGGACCTTCGAGCCCGTGGCGGTGAACTTCATGACCACCGCCGAGACGATCTGGATCACCGGCTGCGCGAAGATGATCGGCATGACGCCCGTGTAGTTGACCCTGAGCGGCATGAACGTCTGCTGCATGCCGTAGGAGTTCCCGCCGCCGACCGAGCGGCGCGTCGAATGGATCGCGATCTTGCGGACGCCCTGAGTGAGCATCACCGTGCCCATCACGACCGCCAGGAAGAACAGCACCAGGATCGGCAGCTCGGCGATCGGCGCGGAAGACTGGACGCCGGCGAGACCGAAGTAGCGCTCCCACGCGCTGATCAGCGCCTGCGGGAGACGCGAGGTGATGTTGATCATGATGATGAGCGACGCGCCGTTGCCGATGCCGAAGGTCGTGATCTGGTCGGCCAGCCACATGACGAAGAGCGACGCCGAAGTCATGCCGATCACCGTCATCAGGTTGAAGCCGAGACCCGGATTGGCCACGATCTCCACGCCCGAGAACGCGGGACCGAGCGCGCCCGGATGGCTCAGCATCGTCGCGATGCCCCACGACTGGACGACGCAGAGGACGATCGTCAGATAGCGCGTGACCTGCGCCAGCTGCTGCCGGCCGGACTCGCCGTCTTTCTTCATCTTCTCCAGCGCCGGGATCACGGACGACAGCAGCTGGATGACGATCTGCGCGGAGATGTAGGGCCAGATCGACAGGAAGCCGATCGCGCACTGCCCCAGCGCACCGCCGGTGAAGACGTCGAACCAGTCAAGAAGGCCGCCGCCCTGCGAGGTCTGACGCGCCGTTTCGATGACGCCCTGCAGCGCCCGCCAGTCAACGCCGGGCGTCGGAATCTGCGAAATCAGACGGCAGACGAAAACCAGCCCGAGCGTAATCAGGATTTTCTTGCGCAACTCCGGGATCCGGAACGCATTCGAAAAACCTTTCATCATCGACATAATGTGAGTCTCCTTGTTATTAAGATTCTAAATATTATAGCAAAAATCAACCGCCTCTTTCAAGGTCTCTGCGCACCGCTTTTTCGCGCAGCGCGTCACGCTTGTCGTGCGCGGCCTTGCCGCGGCAGATTCCGAGCGAAATCTTGACCCGTCCGTTCTTGAGGTAGGCCTTCAGCGGCACGAGCGTCAGCCCCTTGGCCTCGCTCTTGAGCTGGAGTTCGCGCACCTCCTTGGCGTGGACGAGCAGCTTGCGCATGGACTTCGGCTCGTGGTTGAAGCGGTTGCCGAACGCATAGGCGGCGATATCCGCGCCGACGAGCCAGAGCTCGCCCTTCAGGACGGCGCCGTAGCTGCCCCCGAGGTTGACGCCCCCGTGACGGACGGACTTCACCTCGGTGCCGGTTAGCACTATACCGCACTCGACGGCGTCGAGTACGGTATAGTCATGCCGGGCCTTGCGGTTTTCGGCGAAAACGGGATTAAACGGCTTCGCGCCCAAATCGGCTCCTGCCAAACCGTCAGTCGGCCATCAGCGAGCTGATGCTGACATGGCGCTCGGTCCACTTCGTCTTGGCCCTCTCGGCGCGGGCGATCGCGTCAAAGTCGATTTCGGCGATGAGCTTGCCCTCCGCGACCTCGGCCAGGGCGATGTCGCACTTGTCGATGTCCAGCGCCGAGCGGTTGTTGGCGCGGTCCTCGTCCGTCAACAGCGTCGACGGATTGATCAGCGGCTTCTCGCCGTTGATCAGCTCGCGTTCGCGCTTCGAAATGAGGTTCACCAGAACGGGAACCGACGGGACCTTCTCATGGGCGCGCTTCAAGAGTTCGTTATTCATCCTATTTCCTTCCTGTGAATCGTATATTATACTAAAATCGGCACACAGATTGCAAGCCAGCGGGTGCAATTTTCTTGCGTCCGCAGTTTAAGTGTTAGAATGGCCGTCGCGCGCTCACTTCATGCGGACGGACACCTTGAAGAAGTTGTAGTCGCCGGTGCGACCGGACGGGACGACCGTCCAGCCGGAGTCGGACAGCCGCACTTTCCCGTAAACCGTGTAAACGCGCTTCGACGCCTCGGCGGACGTGAGCCGCGGCTCGTACGAAATCACCGGGGTGTCGCCGGGAATTCGACGTCAGTCAGCCTCTGGCAGAGCGAAAAGCCGAACGGCATCACGCCCCGGACCGGCAGCCCGTCCAGTTTTTCGGGAATCTTCAGTTTGCCCGCATAGGACTGCTGCACGACCTGATACGACTGGCGGCCCCAAATGCCAAGTATCACATAGGACGCGTCCTTCTCTTCGGTCTTTCCAGGTTCGCAGACCTTGGTGAAGAAGATCGGCGTCGGCACGCCCTCGTCCTCGACCATCGGATAGAGCGTGTACGGCGGCACCAGCCACGCCTCAGCCGAGGCGACGGGCAACCTTGCCGCCGCGAAAAACGCGGCCAGAAACGCCGCGAACGTTTTACCGAACTCCGTGCGCATATCGACCCTCCGTACCTATTGTTTTCTCCATTACTGACACCGCAAGCGGTGTCGTCAGGAAATTACCTCCGGTCCAGTCGCCTTCCAGTAAACCGCCCAACCGGCCCGAGCCAAACCCCCGCCCGATTCGCCGCCCAGCCGCCCGCCCGCTTCGCCGCCCAGCCGCCAGCCCGACTCGCCGCCCAGCCCCCCGCCCGATTCGCCGCCCAGCTGTCCTGAAGCAAGGGCTTGCCCTTGCGACTCTCGGGCTTGCCCTTGCGAAATCTTCGCCGCCGCCGCGTTAAGGTCGAGGCAGGCCGCGCGCGAGAACTCGACCTCGCTGTTGCCTTTCGCGATAATGGCCGCGCGGCGATCGCGAATCGCCTCAAGCCACTGGCTGCCGACCTTGTAGTCGTGGGGCATCGCCGACGGCAGCAGCTCAACGATCTTTCCCCGAGGGTCGCTTAGAAGCAAATCGCGAATCGCCTTTTCACCCGGGCTTATCCAGCCCCCGACAAAGACGAACCCCCCGGCCTTCGCCGCGATTCGACGTTTGGCCTCGTCGATTTGCCGCGCCGTCATCGTGCGACTGACGCGCAGAGCGACGAATGGCAACTCGCCGTCGAGGAGCTCGACCGCCCCGATGCCGCGCCAGAATTCATCAGGCAAGAGTCGCCAGGCGGCAAGCGGCTCATGAATCGCCAGGGACTCGGGCTGATTCCAACGAAGCTCGAACTTGAGCGGATTGTAGTCGATGTAACGGTTGACCGCGTCGATCATCTCCTTCGACTGGCAAATCCAATCGTGATAGCCCTGTTGCCAGAGAGAGCCCGACTCGCCGCAGATCTCGTGATAGTCCTTGGCGCAAAGACTCTTGAAGCGCCCGATTGCCCGCCCAAGCACCGTCAGCGGTTCGTCGAGCCCCGCGCGAAGATGAAGCTGAAAATGAACATGGTCGGTCATCACCACCGAATTGAAAAGCCGAATGCCGGGTTGCTCGCCGATCTCCGCCAGCCGACGCGCCACGGCTTCTCCAAGCGGAGTCTTCACGAGCTTGGCCCCCCGAATCGCGCCAAACAGGGGCCGCCGAGGCTCGACGACAATGGTGATGAACATCGCCGCCCCGCGCGAATAGTCATAGCCCTGAAAGCGGCGAAAACGGCCTTTGGCGCTCGGCTTTCGCGCCGATCCAGGCGAATTAAGCCCGGCCATCATCCAAACGGGTCCTTTCAACCTTCCGCCGCTTCAGCAGCTTGAAATACGCCCGGCGAGTCTTATCCGCAAGCAGCTGATAGCGTCGGATGAAAGAACTGGTCTGCTCATGCGGCGAATGCGCACTCGAATAGGAAACGGCGCGTATCTTGCCAGTCTTCTCCACCGCGGCAATTTCATCTAGAAAGCGAATGAAATCCGCGACATCTTCAAATGGCATCCATCCGCCTTGAGCACGGTCGATTCCATGGATCATTAAGTCGACATGCCGTTCTCCGCACCCAAAGCGGCTCAACAGGAAACTGGTAACGTCGCGCAGCGAATGTCCATCACCCCAGACACGGCCAAAGTTCTGGCGGGAATGCGAGAACGGCTCCATTCCATAGCGGCGAATCAACGCCTCAACCGTCGGCGTACACGAATCATGCGGCAAGCAGAAATAGCGCGGAACGACACCGGTTTGCTCAATGAACGTCTGTTTCGCCTCAGCAACCTGTCGATCCAATTCTCGAGTCTGCTTCGCCCGTTCAAGCGTCGGAAGATCCGCATGGTCACATGTATGCGGATAAACCTCATGCCCCGCCTTGAGCAGGTTCCGGACATCATCCCAGGTCATTCGCCGATCCTCATTCCCCACGAGGCAAAGGTCCGCCACCTGTTCACTTGTCAGCCTACCGCCGCCAATGACGCTCGTAGGGACATTGAACGCGCCGACCCATCCCCTCTGCCTCAACATCGGCCCTGCAATCTCGGCATGGGCCTTGAAGCCGTCGTCAAACGTCAGGCAGAAGGTCATCGGGCGAAGGCACACCCACATCACCCATCCGACCGCTACGGCCACTACCGCTCCGCAAATACACACCACCGCAATCAGCATGTTTCTCCTTCCTATTTGATGTCCGAAGCGCCCGCACCACTATCTCTTTCTCCAGCCTGCCGCCACTTCAGATCCATCTTGTCGCCAAGCCTTTGGAAGACGGCGAAGAGGACCGGGACGAAGAGGATGCCGACCAGCGACGAGGCGAGCATCCCCGAAAAGGCGGTGACGCCGATCGCCCGACGGGCGTTCGCCCCCGCCCCCGTCGCCCACACCAGCGGCAGGACGCCGAGGACGAAGGTGAACGCGGTCATCAGCACCGCCCGGAAACGCTCGATGACCCCGACCGCCGCCGCACTGCGAACCGGCAGGTTGTCCCGATCATGCGCCTCCTTCGAGAACTCGACGATCAGAATCGCGTTTTTGGCGGCAAGCCCGATGAGCAGGATCATCCCCAGCCGCGAAT
Organism: Kiritimatiellia bacterium; assembly: GCA_045628545.1. Classification (GTDB taxonomy): domain Bacteria; phylum Verrucomicrobiota; class Kiritimatiellia; order RFP12; family UBA1067; genus UBA1067. Next base: position 51,860 of record JAZQPI010000018.1, on the reverse strand, counting down.
AGACGCTGGTGGGGAGCCCAGCGCACCAAAGTCCGATAAACGCGCCGAGAATCGCCACCACGACCGACAGCATGACGGGGACGGGCATGAGCCAGCTCTCGTACTGCGCGACGAGGAAGAGATAGCCGAACAGCACGGCCAGCGCCAGAATGGGCAGCACCTTCCCCTGCTCGCGGTTTTCGTGCCAGGTCGCGCCCTGCCACTCTGGGAAATAGTCGGCGGGGAGGCTCTCCGCCAGAATCCGGCCGATCTCCCGCATGGCGTCACCGGTGGAAACCCCCGGCTTCGGCACGCTCATCAGATTGGTTATCAGCCGCTTGTTGTACCGGGTACACCAGCGCCCGTCCACCGTCATCTCGGTCGACACCAGGGAATCGACCGGAACCATCGCGCCGGTCTGCGACTTCACGAACACCCGTCTCGCCGCCTCGACCGAGTCGCGCCCGCGTTCGTCGGCCTGAATCACGACGCGGTTGACCTGGCTTCCGAGATTGACGTCGTTCACATAGTAGGAACCGATGTAATGCTGAAGCGTCGAGAAAAGCGTCCCGACCGGCACCTGGTACGATTCGCACTTCGCGCGGTTCACGGTCAGCTGGCAGTAGGGCATGGAATCGTAGGAGTCAGTATAGGTCGCCTTGATGAGCGGGGAATCGTCGAGCCGCCGTTTCACGCGTTCCGCGACCTGCATCAGGCGATGCCAGTCGCTGTCATTCGAGGAGATGCCGAAGCTGACGGTTCCGCCCGAACCGAGCCCCGGGATGGGAGCGCCCGTGTAGGCATGGAAATCCGCCGCCGGCACCCGGTTGCCGATCGCGCGGATGTCCTCAAGGATCGCCTCCCAGCTTCGGCCGCTTTGCTCGCGCTCCTGCCAGGAGCGCAGCATAATGTTGAAATAGCCGAGGTTCTCGCATTCGCCGCCGTCGCCTTCGCCGATCAGCGAGGTGACTCCCGCGACCCCGTCAACGGCACGGAACTCATCGGCCAGTTTTCGGCAAAGGCGTTCGGTGCGGGGCCTGGTGCAACCGTCGGGGAAATGGACGTTTGCGAACAGCAGGCAACGGTCCTCGGTCGGCACGAAGGAATCCGGCAGCGTCCGTCCGAGATGGACTGACCACAGGAGGATCACCGTCAGCATCACCATTGCCGAAACCGGACGCGCCACCAGGCGCCCGGAAAAAACCGCGCATTTCGTCGAGAGGCGGTCCAGCAGCACCTCGAACATCCGCAGCCCGTTCCGTTTCCCGCAGGCCGGCTCCTCGGGTTTCAGCAGCAGCGCGCAGAGCGCGGGGGAGAGGGTCAGCGCGCAGACGGTCGAGAACGTGACGGCGGCCGAGATCGTGATCGCGAACTGGCGGTAGAGCATGCTGGTCATGCCCGTGAGAAAGGCGGTCGGCAGGAAGATTCCGAGCAGGACGAGGGTCGTCGCGATGACCGCCCCGGTGACGTCCTGCATGGCGTGAATCGCCGCCTCCTTCGCGTTCAGCCCCTTTTCAATCAGGAACTGGACGCGTTCGACGACGACGATGGCATCGTCAACGACAGTGCCGATGGCAAGGATCAGCCCGAACATCGTCAGCGCATTGAGCGAATAGCCGCAGGCGGCCATCACCGTGAAGGTCGCGAGGACCGAAACCGGAATCACCGCGACGGGAATGAGCGTCGCGCGCCAGCTCCGCATGAACAGCCAGCAGACGAGGGCGACGAGGACAATCGACATTACCAGCGTCACCATCGATTCGCGCACGCTCGCGCAGATGAACCGGGTGGCGTCGTAGGACACGTCCCATTCGAGATCGCCGGGGAAGGTGCGCTCGAGCTTCCGGACGCAATCCCGCACTCCGTCCATCATCGTGACCGCGTTGCAGTCGTAGGTGCGGAAAACGTAAAGCGTCACCGCGTCCCGGTTGTTGTAGGCGGCGGACGTGCGATAACTCTGGGGTCCGACCTCGATTCTGGCGATGTCCTTGAGCCGGACAACGGAGCCGTTCCCGTCGCGCTTGACGATCATCTCGCCGAACTCCTCGGGAGACGAGAGGCGTCCCTCGGACCTCAGCGTCACCAGCTGGGGAGAATCCTGCGACGGCAGCTGGCCGACCGTCCCGAGCGCAGCCTGCACGTTCTGCCGGCGAATGACCTCGATGATCTCGTCCGAGCCGATGGATTGCGCCGCGCAGCGCAGCGGGTCGATCCAGACGCGGATGGTGCTCCGAAGCGCATCCGTCGCGACCAAGCCGACGTCCGGCACGCGCTGAAGTTCCGGGCGCAGCGTCTCGTTCACGTAATCCGAAATCTGCAGACGGCTGAGGCCGCCGTCGCGAGACCAGACGTTGACGATGCCGATCATCTCGACCACCCCGGCCGAAACGTTGATGCCGCAGTCCCGGACTTCAACCGGCAGCCGGGACATCGCCTGCTGGACGCGCGACTGCACCTTCATGAGCGCCACGTCGCGATCGGTCCCGACGTCAAACGTGATGCCAAGCCGATAGGAGCCGTCGTCGGACATCGTCGAAGACATGAAGAGCATCCGCTCGACGCCGTTCACCTCGTCCTCGATGACCTCCGCCACGGTCTGCATCAGTTCGTGGGTGCTGGCCCCGGGATAGGCGCATTGCACGGTGATTACAGGCGGCGTCACCTCCGGGTACTGAGCCATCGGCAGCCGCAGCAGCGACACGACGCCCGCGATGATCATGACGAGGGGAATGACCGTGGCGAAACGCGGACGCTCGATGAAATAACGCGAAAAGGGCCGCAGCTGGTCGACGGCGGCGCGAACGGAAAGTTTCATCTACCCTCCCCTTCGCCAGCCTCGGCGTCAACGGCGGGGACGACTTCGACCTTCTGGCCCTCCGAAACCTTCGAGACCCCCTCCAGAACGTATGTCTCGCCTTCGGCGACGCCGCCGAGAATCTCGGCGTACGCGCCGTCGGAACGCCCGACCTTGACCTCGCGCAACGTGACGGAACCGTCTTCCTTCAGGATCCAAAGTCCGTTGACGACCCGGCCGTGCGCAAGCGCCGATTTCGGCACGGCGAGAACCGTCGACGTGGCGCTCGCGTCCACCAGCACCTCGACATACGCTTTGGACTTCAGCGTCTCCTTCGCATTGTTGAACTCGACGCGGATCGACACCGTCGCCGCTTCGGCGCTCATCTCGTTGTCGGCGAAAGCCCAACGTCCGACATCGGGATAGACGGATCCGTCCGCCAGCCGGAGCCGCAGCCGCAGGGCCTCGCCGACCGTCTTGCCGCTCTTCTCCGCCTGCCGCGCCAGCTCCAGGTAGCCGCGGTCGGTCATCGGAAACGCGACGCGGATCGGATTCACCTGCACAAGGTGGGCCATGGAGCCCTTGGACGGCGCGACGTAATCGCCGACATGCGCGAAGGCCTTGCCGATCCGTCCGGAAAACGGCGCCCGGACGACGGTGTGCCGCAGGTTGAACTCGCTCACCGCCAGCTGCGCCTGGGCCTCCTTGACGGCCGCCTTCGCCCTGACCAGCAGGGCCTTGTCCGAGGCGAGTCCGGTCTCGGCGGCGTCGCGTTCGTTCTGCGCGACGCCGCGCTGGTCGGTCGAACACATCCGCTTCCAGTAGCGTTGCGCCTTGTCGAACGCCGCCTCGGCCTGCTCGACCTCGGCCTCCGCACGGGCAAGGCCGGCCTTCGCGATCTCGTTCTGGGCGACATAGCGGTCCTGGTCGATCTCGAAGAGGACGTCCCCGGCCTTGACGAGATCGCCCTCGCTGAAATTGACCTTCTCGAGGTATCCGTCGATCTGCGGCAGCACGTCGATCTCCTGAATCGGCTCGACATGCCCGACATACCACTCGACGGGGTTGATCGTCCGTCTGCCGACTTTCGCCACCGCCACCGTCGGCAGTGCCGCGCCGCCGCCAGTCCGCGCGGCGCCGCCGAACGTCGGCATCAGTTCGCGCCCGAACCATCCGATAAACACCAGCCCGACCGCCGTCAGAACGGCGAAGGTCGGCGACTTCTTCGATTTTACTTCTTTCATGTGCATCCTCTCAATGTCCATAAACAGCGGTTCAGGCCTCTTTCAGCAAGGCGTCAAGCCTGGGCTGAAGCCCCCCGGTCCAGACTTGAGCGCAGATGATCTCGGGGATCGTATTGCCCTCGATGGCGACAACCCGTCCATCCGCATTAACCGTCAGGTCCCACCCGACCCAAGGCACCTCGGGCACGACTCGCGCCAGTTTCGCGGCCGTATCGACCACCTTCTCCCAGCAAGGAATCTCATGGCCGACAAACGGAACGCCGCTCACCGGATGGCGCGCCGCGCTGCCGCCAAAGGCGTCAATCGCATCCCTGATGACTCTGCCGGTCTTCAGGTCAACTGGCGCAATCAGTCCGCCGCGCGCCAAATTGACGGCCGGAGAGCCATCCACGCCTATCTTGACAACGGCCAAACCGACCGGGAATTCAACCCTGCCGTCACGGCGGAGGAAGGTGGTGATTCGGATCGTGTTGACGCTCAGCGGATTCAACGCCGCCAGGCCTTCATGCTGGACGATGACCTCCTCCGCCACGAAATTCGAACCGCCGTATTTCGCCAGCAGCGCGGCTCTCGCGTCGTCCGTCGAACAATCCTCGATGGCGCAGCCGACCCCGCAGCAGCCGTCCCGCGGCTTGACGAAGACCCTGGGGTTCTTCTGCGCAAATGCGGCCACGGCCTCCTGGTCCGCCGTCCGCAGATCGAGAACGCTTCTCCCGGCAAACTCCGCATACAGGCGGTGAAACGAAAGCTTGTCGCCAACCATTGTCGACAGCACCGGATCGTTGACACTGCGGGAGAACTTCAGCGAACGCCCTAAGGTGACGTACTTTGCCCGCTCGCCGCAGCTCAACCGGTAAAAGCGCAAAAGGCCGTACCTTTCGCAGGTCATCATGCTCCGGCGGTATTCACCGCAGCAATCAAGAAAGATCCGGCACTTCTCGAAGAATCCGCGATGCCCGAAACACTTCTCGAAGTTCTTCCAGAAATCCGTAAACTCACTGACGATCATCTTTTCTCTCCCTGGTTTCCGGATCAAGCCATCATTGCAGTTTTCAGCAGTTCCCGGAAACGGACGGCGCTGTCACCCGATTCGCTTTCGGCCAGGCGAACTAATTGCTCCAGCGTCACCTTGAGCGACTCCTGCCCGGGCTTCACGGCGTAACTGACGAAAGAGCGGAGCAGCTCCTCGCGGTGCGCATAATAGCGCGGCAGGTCGAAGACGTCGCCGAACAAGTCGAGCTTGCCGAGGATGTCGAGCGGGAACATCGTCTTCCAGCAGCCGATGCACTCCCCGCAGGCGCACAAGTGGTAGCAGACGGACATGTGCCGCCGAAACAGCGGATTGTCCGCAAGCAATCTCAGCTTCTCTGCCCGCAAAACGTCGTCGCTGTTGATATAGGTTAGCGTCTCCGTCTGACAGCTGTCGCAGATAAGGTGTTCATAGTTCTGCGTCTGAGCGATGATCCTGGCACCCAGATCCCTGCCGTGCCCTGAGGAGGAACTGTAGTACGTGCCAAAAAGCTTGCCAAGCGCAAGCGTGGACGCGAGACTGCGGTACATCCCCGAGTAAATCATCCCGCCCCGGCAGAAATCCCGATCCAGGTTGGTGCGGACAGGGACGAAGGACAGTCCCAAAGCCGACGTCACTTCCGACGCATGACGGACTTCCTCGTCAAAGATCTTATCAATCGCGTCAAAGGTCTTCACGACGTCTGTCGAACCAAACGGGACGAGGCTAAATGCAGTATAATATGTCAAATGAGTCAACGGACGCGGCGTATTCGCGCCGTGCGTCATCACCGTGTAAAACGAATCGACTCCGCTCGACATGCCGGTCCCGACCGCCCCCGCGCAAGACAGGACTGCGTCAGAAACGGGGCCGAGCAGCCGAATGCGCCCGGCGCCATTCTCCGCCAGCGCCGGCAAAAGCTTTTCCGTCAGCCCCCGGTGGAGTCGTTTCGACATCGGCGTTTCGAATTCGATGTCCGAGCCGGTGAGCATCGCGTACCACAGCATCGCGACCACGAAGGCGTCGCTGCGCTCCGTGCAGAGATATTCGCCGTATTCAGCCGGCACGCGGAACCAGAGCTCGCACCCCGCATAGCGCCTGCTACGCAGCTCGCTTCGCTCGGGGGACATGCCTGTCTCGCGCCAGGCGGCCGGAGGATAATCGACGGCGGTCAGCCAGCCGCAGTTCTTCAGTGCCGCCGTCTTCGTGATGTAGCGCTGCGCGGTCTCGTCATCAACGCTTACCCGGGCCTTGAGATAAGCGCTTCCCGCGACTGATTCAACTTGTGGACTGCCGATGCTGATCATTTCACCTCCAAGGTCGTGAAGTTCATGTTCATCTCCTTTCATTGTCAACCAACGGATGTTCGTGCGTCTTTCAGCAAGGCGTCAAGCCGGGGCTGAAGTCCGCCGGTCCAAATCTGGGGCGAGGTTAAATCGGGAATCGGATTGCCCTCGATGGCGACAACCCGTCCATCCGCACTAACCGTCAGATCCCACCCGACGAAAGGCACATCCGGAACGACTCGCGCCAGTTTCACGGCCGTATCGACCACCTTCTCCCAACAAGGAATCTCATGGCCGACAAACGGAACGCCGCTCACCGGATGGCGCGCCACTCGGTGACCAAAGGAGTCAGACGCATCCCGGAAGATTCTGCCTGTCTTCAGGTCAATTGGCGCTTCCAGTGCGCCACGCGACAAATTGACGGCCGAAGAAGCATCAACTCCGACACTGACAGAAGCCAGACCGACTGGGAATTCCACTCTTCCGTCACGGCAGAGAAAGGTGGTGATTCGAATCGGGTTGACGCCCAGCGGATTCAGCGCCGCCAGGCCTTCGTGTTGGACGATGACCTCCTCCGCCACGAAATTCGAACCGCCGTATTTCGCCAGCAGCGCGGCTCTCGCGTCGTCCGTCGAACAATCCTCGATGGCGCAGCCGACACCGCAGCAGCCGTTTCGCGGCTTGACGAAGACCCTGGGGTTCTTCTCCGCCAATGCGGCCACGGATTCGCGGTTCGCCGTCCGCAGATCGAGAGACCTTCTCCCGGTGAACTCCGCATACAGGCGGTGAAACGAAAGCTTGTCGCCAACCATTATCGACAGCACCGGATCGTTGACGCTGCGGTAGAACTTCAGCAAACGCCCCAAGGTGACGTACTTTGCCCGCTCGCTGCGGCTCACCCGGTCGAAGCGCAAAAGGCCGTACCTTTCGCAGGTCATCATGCTCCGGCGGTATTCGCCGCAGCAATCAAGAAAGATCCGGCACTTCTCGAAGAATCCGCAATGCCCGAAATACTTCTCGAAGTTCTTCCAGAAATCCGTAAACTCGCTGACGACCATCTTTTCTCCCCCTGGCTTCCGAATCAAGCCATCATTGCAGTTTTCAGCAGTTCGCGGAAACGGACGGCGCTGTCACCCGATTCGCTTTCGGCCAGGCGAACTAATTGCTCCAGCGTCACCTTGACCGACGCCAGCTCGGGCTTCGCGGCGTATCTGACGAAGGAGCGGACCAGCTCCTCGCGGCGAGCGTAGTAGCGCGGCAGGTCGAAGACGCCGCCGAACAAGTCGAGCTTGCCGAGGATGTCGAGCGGGAACATCGTCTTCCAGCAGCCGATGCACTCCCCGCAGGCGCAGTCGTTGAAGCAGACGGATGCGTACCGCTGGAACAGCGGATTGTCCGCGACCACCTTCAGCTTCTCCGTCCGCGCGACCTCGTCGCTGTTGACATAGGCCAGCGTCTCCGTCTGGCAGCAATCGCAAATCAGCCGCTCGTAATTCTGCGTGGGGACGACGACTCCGGCGCCAAGGTCCCCGACATGACCGGAAGACGAGCTGACGTACGTCCCGAAAAGCCTTCCGAGCGCGAGCGTGCAGGCCAGATAGCGGTACATCGCCGTGTAGGCCACCCCGCCACGGTAGAAGTCCCGGTCAAGATTAGTCACGACCGAGACGAAGGGCAGCCCCGAAGCCGCCGACACGGCCGCCGCCATACGGATGTTTTCGGCTCCGACCCGCTCAAGCGCGGCATAGGTCTTTTCGACATCGTCCGAACCCGGGGGAACGTGAAGACCGGCCGCATAGTACGTGAGATGCGTAAGCGGACCTTGCGAGCCGGTGCCGTGCGTCATCATCGTGTAGAACGAATCGACCCCGCACGACATGCCGGTTCCGACCGCCCCCGCGCAAGGCAGGACGGCGTCGGAAACGGGGCCGAGCAGCCGAATGCGCCCGGCGCCATGCTCCGCCAGCGTCGGCAAAAGCTTTTCCGTCAGTCCCTGATGGAGCCGTTTCGACATCGGCGTTTCGAATTCGATGTCCGAGCCGACGAGCATCGCGTACCACAGCATCGCGACCACGAAGGCGTCGCTGCGCTCCGTGCAGAGCCGCTCGCCGTATTCCGCCGGCACGCGGAACCAGAGTTCGCACCCCGCATAGCGTCTGCTACGCAGCTCGCTTCGCTCGGTGGATATGCCGGTCTCGCGCCAGACGGTCGGAGGATAATCGACGGCAGTCAGCCAAGCGCAGTTCTTCAAGACCGCAGTCTTCGCGATGTAGCGCCGCGCGGTCTCGTCATCAACGCTTACCCGGGCCTTGAGATAAGCGCTTCCCGCGACCGATTCAACTTGTGGACTGCCAATCCTGATCATTTCACCTCCAAGGTCGTGAAGTTCATGTTCATCACGTACTGGTAGTTGACCTTTTGGGAGATCGCGCTGATCATCCCGATGTTGTTGTAAACAAGATTCGTGGCCAAGGCGTTGATCTTGTCCGTAAGTCCCACGCGCTCGCCGTCATCGAGGACGCTCACCGTCACCTTGTCCTTCCCCAGTCCGATCCGGACATGCAGATGGACTTCCTCTCCCTGCCTGGCGGACTTGACATACGCGCTCGTCTCCTCGACAGCCAGACCGATCCTGAGGGCCCGCGCCGGAGGGATCCCGAGATCCGGCAGCTTTTTTTTCACCAGTTCCTCGACCGTTGGCGACACGTTTTCGGGAACGAGATCGAAGGAGATTCGCCGCGTTCCGTCGCCAAGCCGACTCCACCGAGATCGGATGTAGATCCAGCCGATTATCATGACCGCCGCCGAAGTCGCCGGGTAACCGCAAAACAGCAGTCGACCGTCGATCAGGCTAAACATCCAGGCGAACGGCAGCAGCAGCAGCGCGTTCTGAAGCAGCGAAAGCACGGTCGCCGCCAGCTGTTTCTTCAGGTTGATCAGACACAGGTTGATCATGGAGTTGACAGCCGCAAACACGAAGAAAAGGCAATAGAACCGAACCACTATGAAGGCACCGTCCGGTGGATCCGTGACGCCGAGCAGGTCACATACGACGAATGGCATCGCGACAATGACCATCGCAAGCACACCGACCATGGCAATGCTGACCCGAACCCCGAACTGAAACAGCTGCCTCATCTCCTTAAAACTGCCATCGCCCGCAAAGAGTGCGAGCAGGGGCCCGAGAGATTGTCCGATTCCGCCGTAAACGGCAATGGCAAGCGTCACGCAGAAACAGCCGACGGTCTTTATCACCATCCCCGAATCGCCAAGCGAACCGACAATCAGACGGTTCATGCAATAATCAGAAACGCCACAGACCAAACCGGAAACAAACGTCGACCGACCGAAGCCCATGATCTCGAGAATCGACCGCGCCCGTCCAAGGCGGACATCCCGAAAGACGTCGGTCTCACGCCACAGCACGAAAACGGTCGCAGCCAGCCGCACAGCGTTGGCGACGGCCGTGCCGTAACCGGCGCCGGCCGTGCCCATCGCGAGGTACTTGACGAACACGACGTCCGCGACGATGTTGACGGCGCCCTCGAAAACGGTGAGATAAAGCAGCGAACGGGTACGCCCGTTGGCGATCAGCACATAGGTGCCGAAGGTGGAGAACACGCCGATCACCATCGCGATCATGATCCCCTTGGAATAGACCCAAGCCTCCTGCTGCAACTCGACGCCCGTGCCCGAAGTCTCGATCAGGAATCTGAACAAGGGCACTTCGGCAACGGCAACGGCCACCGCCAGCAATGTCACGAGAACCATGCCGGACCGATAGCAGTCCCTCAGCTTCTGCAGGTCATTGCTCCCGATCGCCTGGCCAAGGGCGACTCCGATCGAGAATCCGCCGAACGCACTAACCAGCACGCCGATCAGCGAAACGATAGGGCCGATAACCGCCACGGCGGCAAAGGCCGTGCTGCCGACCATATTCCCGATTACGACGCTATCGACATCGATCAGGATCAGGGTCGAGACATTGGTCAGCAACATCCCCGGCAGAAACTGCATGAACTTCTTCCTGACCAGGGCGCTCGTTTCAAAGGCGAACAACCGACGGATTTTGGCCAACCATCTTTTCACAGCCCTTTTCTCTTCCTGATTTCATTGAGGACAAACCGAACGAACTGCGGATGCATGAACCAATTGTCCGGTCTGCTGTGCGGTCCGTAGGCCGGAATGGCGTGAAGTCCCTTCGCCCTTTCACCCAAAACATCACCGGCGATCTCCAGCACCCGCGTCAGATGATAGGTGCCTGAAATGACGCCGATTCGAGGAGAAGCGGACGGCAATGTTCCCGTCTCAAGCATCTGGTCAAGCCGATCCATCGAGAACCGAAGGTTCTCAGCGGTGTTCCGCGCCAGATTCTCAAAAACGACGCGCTCCGGCGAAATACCGTGATCAAAAAGGTAATCGCGCATGAATTCCGCTTCGGATTTCGGCTCCTTGAGATGCGGATTGCCGCCACTGACGACGTAAACGGTTTCCGGATTGCGCCGCCCGACCTCAAGCGCCTTCTCCACCCGGTACTGGCAATTCGGACTTCCCAAGACGATGAGCACGTCCGCAGGAAGTCCGTCGTCGATGAAATCTCCGAAAAGGATGCGATTTAAGACCGGAAGCGACTCGGCGATCTCCTCCGGATGCGCCGCAAAGCGTCCGACCGCCTCCTCGACGACGCGCGAGCGATCGTAGTGGACGAACGAACGCCGTTCGTCCTCCGACACGGTCCGCGCCAAACCGAGGAAGGTCTTCATCTTCGCCTCGTGCAGCACCATCAGCTTGCGGGCGAAATCCGGCACGTGCCTCGTCGAAAGCGAATCGCCGCCGCGGCAGACGTAGTCGAACATGCAGTCCGGCGAAGTGGCGATCCGCCCGCACGCCGAAATGAAGCGGAAGTTGAACAGCCGGTCTTCGCCGAACTCCACCGACTCGTCGAAGCGGAGGACGCCGCGGTCGATGACGGACTTGCGGTAGAACTTATTGCACTGCGAATAGACCAGCAGATGACGGTCGACGAGATAATGGTCGGCGAACTGCGACGGCGATTCGTAGATGCGCGGCTGGAGCGAGAGATGCGTCACCGCCCCGTTCTCGACCCGGTCGAAGGCGAAGATCACGAGATCGACGCCTTGTCCGAACCATTCGCGGCTCTTGGCCAGAAATCCGTCATGCAGGCGATCGTCCCCGTCCAGGAAGCAGACGAACTCCCCGCGGGCCGCCTCCAGCCCCAGATTCCGGGCATGCGAAGCCCCGCCGTGCGGCCCGTAGAGGATCCGCAGGTTCGCCGCGGCATGAGCAGTCCCGTAAGCCTTAAGCGCGGCAACCGTGGCCGCATTCGAGCCGTCGTCAACGACGATGCATTCGCAGTCTCCAGGCAGCTGCCGCAGCACGGAATCAAGGCATTCCCCAAGATAGTCCAATCCGTTGAAAATCGGGACAACCACCGACAGACGCACGGACTCGTTCGCGGCTTCCGGCGGCCTAAAGCATTTTTCGGCAGTAAAATCAGTGGTCATCTGCCGTCCTGAATCAGTTCGTCAAGACCGGCTACCTCCGGCTGAAGATCGACGCCGAAACACATAAGGACGCGTATGCGCATCAGCTGCGCGAGCGCCAGAAAGTCGGACGCCCGCGCCCCCTCTTCGGAGACGATCACGTTCGCGTGCCGCTCCCACACGTACGCCCCGCCGACGCGCAACCCCTTGCAGTCCGCCGCCTCCAGCAGTCGGCCGGCGGAATCGCCCGGCGGATTCTTGAAGACGCTGCCTTTCGTCCCCGCCGGGAACCGCGGACGCCGCGCCAGATAATCCGCCGCGGAACCCGCGTCCCGCAACGCGTCCGGCTTCAGTTCGTAGTCCTGGATCTCCCCGTCGATCCCCGAATGGCGGTAGCCGAAGCCGCACTCGTCCGCCGACCGCCAGACGCCGTCGACCTTCACCCGCGAAAGGACTTCGGAAATCGAATGTCCGAAAGCCCCGGCGTTCATCTTGATCCAGCCGCCGACCGTGCCGGGCACTCCCGCCATCCACGGGATTCCCAGCGCGGCGCCCGGACCGTCGGCCCGGCCAGTCGTCCGCACGTATTCGACGTTCAGCTTCAGATCGCTCTTCCAGGTATTCGTCCCCTGCCCGATCCAGATGCGCCGCGGCGGCCGCTCGCAAGGCGACGCGCAATCGGCCCGCACACGGTCGACGAGACGGACGATGTCCCCAGCTCCGAGAAGCAGCGTGACGTCGCCGGGCGCGGACGCGGTCCGCAGCGCATGTTCCCAGGCCTCTTCGCAACTGCGCGCCAGATAGACGCTTCCGAAGCCGCAGTCCGCCTCCCGCCGCCGACATTCGGCATAAAGATCGGCATCGCTACCGCCCTCGAGCATGGGCTCAAACGCCGAACAGATGGGACAGATGACCACCTCGTCCGCCCCCGCGAACGCCGCGGGGAATTCCGCGAGCAGCCCTTTCGTGCGCGAGTATCGATACGGCTGAAAGAGAACCACGAGCCGACCGCGGCAAACGCGCCGCGCCATTTCCACGGCACAGCGCATCTCCGTCGGATGATGCGCATAGTCCGTATAAACCGCCGCGGTCTCGGCCGTAGCGTCATCCATCGGCCAGACGCGCTGGAAGCGCCGGTCGGGGAGCTGCCGGACGATCGGCTTCATCGCGGCGGCGATCGCCGCCAAGCCGTGTCCGCGGCGGCGCGCGATTTCAATCGCCACAACCGCATTGCGCCGGTTGTGCGTCGGCAGTTCGTCGAGAAACGCAAAATCTTCGGCCGTCGGCGCGTCCAGCGTCGCGGCCTCCATGACCGTCTCCGCTCTGCTCCGCGCCACGTCAAAGCAGGCGGCATAGTCCGCCGGCGTCGGGAAGTGGGCGGGATGGTCGTATTCGCAGTTGGTGACGACGAGCGTCTTCGCCCGGTAGAGCGCCAGCGTGCCGTCGCTTTCGTCCGCCTCGACGACGAGGACCGGCGAACGTCCGTCGCGGCACACGCGGCCCGCCACCGGAAACTCCCCCGTCTCTCCGCCGATCACCCACTCGACGCTTTCGCCCAGCGCCAGGAGCAGCCGCGCCACGAAAGTCGAAGTCGTCGTCTTGCCGTGACTGCCGCAGACGGCGATCGAATCCGCCGCGGACGACACGATCTCCGCCAGGACTTCGCCGCGCCGACGGAGGCGGAGACCGGTCCGCGCGCCTGCGGCGACAAACTCAGGATTGTCCGCCGCGACCGCCGGCGTGACAATGACCTCGTCCGCGCCCTCCACATGCCCCGGGTCGTGTCCGAAGGCGACGGAGATCCCCTCGGACTCGAGCCAGCGCGTACGGGGTGTCGGCCGCAGATCGCAGCCGGACACCTCGTATCCGCGGTTTTTAAGCGACACTGCGAGGCCGGCCATGCCGACCCCGCCGATGCCGATGAAGTGAACCTTCACAATCCGGTCAACCACAGTAGAAGTACTCCTTGACCAGTTTCGCGACCGCCTCCGGCTTGTTCTGGATGTCGCGGCGGAGCGTCCGGTCGTCGAACGCGCGGAGCTGGGCGAGGATGCCGTCGGTCATCGCCGGCGAGAAGACTCCCGCCTCCTCGTAGACCGCGCGCTGCTCGGCCAGACGGTCCGCCGACGCCGCGCAGCTGTCGGGCAGCGTCGCCAGCGTCTTCAGCAGCGCCGCGTTCTCGGCCTTGTGAATGTTGACGTTCACATAGGTCGATTCGGCGAACTTGACGCCGTCCTTCAGCGTGAAGCCGTGACGGCAGGCGACCGCGAGGCCCGCCATCAGCAGGTAGACGTTCGCGGACGCGTCCGGCGAGCGCATTTCGACGGTCTGCTTCTCGGACGTGTTGTAGGCCGCGGCGGTCTCCTTCGGGTTCGCCGCCTTGCAGAGGTCGGTCTTGGCCGTCCACCCGAGCGGCACGCGCACGAGCACGGAGCGGTTGCGGTCGCCCCAGCACACGTTCGTCGGCGCCTCCTGGTGCGGCACGAGGCGGAAGTAGCTCGTCGGGTTCATGTTGCCGAACGCCGTGATGGAAGGCGCGAGCTTCATCATGCCGGCGATCGCGCGCTTGGCCGCGTCGCTGATCTTGCCCGCCTTGAGCATCTGGTTCTTGCCGTTGCGCATCAGCCGCATGTGGATGTGGAGGCCCGAGCCCGCCTTGCCGAGGTGATCTTCGGCGCGAAGGTGACGTCGTAGCCGTATTCGCTGCCGAGGTTGCGGATCATCCACTTCGCGACCGTGAGCTGGTTCGCCGCGTCCTCCGCCGCGCACGGCAGGAACTCGATCTCGTTCTGCTCGTAGAGCCGGCCGCCCTGCGTGAAGTTGCCGACCTCGCTGTGGCCGTACTTGATGCGCCCGCCCGCCAGGGAGATGTAGAGCATGCACTTCTGGCGGAACTCGTTGAACTTCGCGAACGGGGCGGACTCGTGATAGCCCTTCTGGTCCTTCGCCGGAAACGCCGCGGGGGCGTCGCTGATGACGTAGTACTCCAGTTCGCCCATCGCCTGGAACTCGAGCCCCGTCTCCTTGCGGAACGCGGCGCAGGCCTTGTGCAGCGTGTACTCGGGGCTGGACTCGAGCGGCTCGCCGTCCTTGTTGAAGAACGAGCACAGCAGGCACAGCGTCGGCAGCTTGGCGAACGGATCGACGAACGCGCTCGAGAAGCGCGGCACGACGTAGAGGTCGGAGGAGCTCGCCTCGATGTAGCTGAAGAGGGACGACCCGTCGACGCGCTCGCCGCAGGACAGGATCTCGTCCAGATAGGCCTCGTCGTTCAGGATGAAGTTCAGCGTCTTCAGCCGGCCGTCGCCGCCCGGATACATGAAGTTGACGTGACGGATGCCGCGGGACTTGATGAACCGCTTGATGTCCGCCTTGGTGAAGTTCGCGCGCGGCTTCTTCAGCGCGGCGACGATGTCCAGGGACTTGATGTCGGTAGTTGCTTCCATTTTCGTTTGTTTCCTTTGAAAGGGACTTCCGCTCCTCACTTCGCCGAGAAGCGGAACTCCGTCGACGTGCGGTAAGTCGCGCCGGCCTTGACGAAGGTCGTCGGCCACTGGGGCTTGTTCGGGGAGTCGGGCGCGTGCTGGGTCTCGAGCGCGACGCCGCAGCGGAACGAGAGGTGTTCGCCGCCCTTGGCCGTCTGGTTGTAGTCCGACCAGTTCGACGTGTAGACCTGCATGCACGGCTCGGTCGTCCAGACCTCGACGCAGCGGCCGTTCAGCGGACACTCGACGCGTCCCGCGAAGGCCAGGCGGGCGGGGCCGCCGTCCCAGTTGCCGCCGTTGAGGATCCAGTTGTGGTCGTAGCCGCGGCCGAATTCGAGCTGCTGGTTCGGCTCGTTGATGCGCTCGCCGATGCGCATGCCCTTGCGGAAGTCGAACGGCGTGCCGTCCACCGCGGCGATTTCGCCCGTCGGGATCTGGTCCGCGCCGTACGGCGTCATGCGGTCGGAGTCGATCGTCATCACGTGGTCCTCGATCGTGCCGCCGGCTTCGCCCTTGAAGTTGAAGTAGACGTGCTGGGTCATGTTGATCGGCGTATCGGCGTCCGGCACGGCCTCGTAGTCGACGCGCCAGACGTTGGCGGCCGTGAGCGTGTAGGTGACCTTCACCTCGACGCGCCCGGGGAAGCCCTCGTCGCCGTCAGGCGACACGTGCGTGAAGACCACGCCAACGTCATCGCCCTTCACGAACGGCTCGGCGCCCCAGACGTAGGCGTTCCAGCCGCGCGCGCCGCCGTGGAGGTTGCAGCCGATGCCGGCCGGAGCGTTGTTGAGCGCCGGCAGCTTGTAGGTCGTGCCGTTCAGCGTGAAGACGCCCTTGGCGATGCGGTTGCCGTAACGGCCGATGAGGCAGCCCCAGTAGGGGTCGCCGGAATCCCAGCCGCTCGGATCGTCGAAGCCGACGACAACGTCCTTCAGGCTGCCGTCGCGGTCCGGCGTGAAGAGGCGGACGATCTTCCCGCCGTAATCGCTGACTTCCATCACCACGCCGCCCGCGCCGCGGAGCGTGAACTTGCGCGCCTTCTCGCCGTACTTGGTGACGCCGAAATCGCTGACTTCAAAAGAGGGTTGGCTCATGTTTCTCGTTCCTTTCTCCGTGTGTCGTTGTTTAAGCCGAATCACTTCGCCGCCACCGCGTGGAAGCGGTACTCGGTCGTCGACTTGAAGACCTGCCCCGGACGCAGCACCGTCGACGGGAAGTCGGGACGGTTAGGCGAATCCGGGAAGTGCTGGGTCTCGAGCGCGAGGCCGGCGAACGGGCAGAGGTGCGCCCCGGCGGCCTTCGCGGGCAGGGCGGCGGTGAAGTCCTGCGCACCGTACATCTGGAGTCCCGGCTCGGTCGTCCAGACCTCCAGCGCGCGGCCGGAGGCGGGGTCGAACATCGTCACCGCCGGATGCAGCTCGCCGATTTTGCCGCGGAGGACGAAGTTGTGGTCGTACCAGAGGGTCGTCGCCTTGGACGCGTTAGCCTTCATCCACTCCATCTTCGCGCCGATCGGACGCAGCTCGGTGAAGTCGAAGCCCGTGCCCGCGACCGGCGCGTGCTTCGTGGGAATGAGGCCGTCGTCCGTCTGCGTGTACTGGTCGGCGAAAACCTTGAGCTCCTGCTTCAGGACGTTGCCGGACGCCTCGCCGGCGAGGTTCCAGTAGGTGTGGTGGGTCGGATTGACGATGGTCGGCTTGTCCGTCGTCAGCTCGTAGTCGATGCGCCAGACGTTCTTCGGCGTCACGGTGTAGACGACCTTCGCGCTGACCGTCCCCGGGAAGCCGCACTCGCCGTCCTCCGAAACGCAGGTGAGCGACAGACAGGCGTTCTCGCCCTCGCGATAGTCCTTGACGTTCCAGATCTTCGTGTCCCAGCCCTTCGGCCCGCTGTGGAGGTTGCAGTGCCGCGGCTCCGGCGTGGTCTCGCTCAGCGGCAGCTGGTAGTCGGTGCCGTCGAGCGTGAACTTGCCGTCGCGGATGCGGTTGCCGAAGCGGCCGATCAGGGTGCCGACGCAGAAGCCGAGCTTCTCGTATTCGGCGGGGGTGTTCCAGCCGAGCGTGACGTCGGCGAGCTTGCCGTCGCGGTCGGGCGCGAGCGCGCGCACGACGCGGCCGCCGAAATCGGTGACCTCCAGGACGAGCCCGGCGTCGGACTTCATCCGCCAGAGATGGGCCTCGGAGCCGTCCGTCAGCTTGCCGAAAGAGCCGACGGACTCGATGGTTGCGGCACCGGCTACGCCGGCGGCGGCGAAGGCCGCGAGGAGAACTGCTGATTTCTTCATGGTGGGTTCCTTTCTTCCGCATCAGATGCGGCGACTGGTTACTTCAATGACATTGACCTGGTTGCGAAGCTGAAGGATGATCTGCTCGACCACGCGGGCCGAGCCGAGCACGTCGATCTTCATGCGCGAGACCGTCCCGTCCTCCGTCGGCCCGACGTTGAGAGTCTGGATGTTGTAGCCGCGGCCGGAGATGAGGCCGACGATCCGCGCCAGCACGCCGGGGCGGTTTTCGACATAGCAGTTCAGGCGGTGGATGGCGTCGGGTTCGCGTTTCATGCCTCGACCTCCTTGTCGACCTCGACCTCGATCATAAACGGCCCCCGCCGGCGCAGCGCCCGCGCCAGAACGGCCTCGGGCGACCTGCCGCGCACGAGCCGCGTGCCGGGCACGCCGTAGGCGGCGGCCAGGCGGACGAAGTCCGGCGGCTCGATGTCGGTCGCGAAGCAGTTGCCGCCGCACGACTGGCACTGGATCTGGCGCACCAGGCCGAGCGCGTTGTTGCGGAAGACGACGAAGACGATCGGCAGGCCGAGCCGCGCCGCGATCGGCAGCTCGTGAACCGTCATCTGCGCGCCGCCGTCGCCCAGCAGGGCGACCACGCGGTGGTTCGGCCGCGCCAGCGCCGCGCCGATCGCCGCGGGAATGCCGAAGCCCATCGTCCCCATGCCGCCGGAAGTGATGAAATGCCGCGGATAGACGTGGCGCAGGGTCCGCGCCGCCCAGATCTGGTGCTGGCCGACGTCGGTGGTGACGACCACGTCCCCTTCCGTCAGCCGGTCGATCGCCGCGATGACGGCGAACGGCGAAACGCCCGCGCCCGCGACGTCCGTCGGGCGTTCGGCAGGAGCCGGAGCCGGCCAGCCCGGCCGCACCCCCGCCCTGATGCGCGAATTCACCGTCGTCAGCAGGTCCTTCACGTCCGCCACGATGCCGAGGTCGACGCGCACGTTCTTGCCGATCGACGCCGGATCGCAGTCCACGTGGACGAGCTTCGCCTGCCGCGCGAAACGGCCCGGCTCGGCCGCCACGCGGTCGTTGAAGCGCATGCCGAGCGCCAGGATCAGGTCCGCCGAACGGACCGCGGAGTTGGCCGCGGCGCTGCCGTGGCGGCCGGCCATGCCGAGCGCGAGCGGCAAACGGCCGTCGACCGCGCCCAGGCCCATCATCGTCGTCACGACCGGAATGCCGGCCTTGGCGGAAAGGGCGGCGACGTCGGCGGACGCGCCGGAGGCGATCACGCCCCCGCCCGCGTAGATCAGCGGACGCTTCGCCTCGTTGACGAGCTTCGCGAGCCGGTTGACCTGCGACGTCGTCGCGGCGGACTCGGGATGGTAGGCGCGCAGGACTACGCGCTCGGGATACTGCGCCGCCGTCAGCTGGCACTGGATGTCGCGCGGCAGGTCGATCACGACGGGGCCGGGCTTGCCGTGCGTCGCGATGTAAAAGGCCTGGGCCACGGTCTCGGGGATCTCGTCCGCCGAATGGATGAGGAAATTGTGCTTCGAGACGGCGCGGGTCAGGCCGGTCGTGTCCGCCTCCTGGAAGGCGTCGGTGCCGATCTGCCCCAGCGGCACCTGTCCGCAGATGAGCACGAGCGGCACGCCGTCCATGTTCGCGGTCCCGAGCCCGGTGATCGTGTTGGTCAGCCCGGGGCCGCTCGTCACCACCACCACGCCGGGGCGGCCCGAGGCGCGGGCGTAGCCGTCGGCCATGTGGACGCACCCCTGCTCGTGAACGCCGGGGACGAAGCGGACGGACGAGCGCGAGAGCTCGTCGAAGACGTCGACGACGTTGCCGCCCGGATAGCCGAACAGCACCTCGACCCGCGCCTTTTCCAGGCTCTCGACCAGCGCCCGTGCGCCGCGTCTCGCCTCGTATGGACTCTTGACCGACATAATGATTCGCGTTAAGGTCAATTATACCATATTTGGCGAGCGTTATGCGCAACAGAGATTTTGCAGGCATCGCGCGATCCGCAATTTGCCATGCGTTTCACCCCTTGTCTACTCAGAGCTGCTCGCCTACCTTTTCAAATGACAGCCGCAGGTCCTCGACCTTGCCCCAGGCCTTGCGGACCTTTTGCGGATCGATAATGCGCCCGTGCCCCGTCACCTTGTTGCGCTGAAGCTTCCAGCCGTTCGTCTCCGCGAGCGTGTCCCACCAGAGGCCGGAATCCGTCACTCTGCCCTCGAAGGTCGGCAGGGCCTGCGGAACCATGACCTCGACCGACGCCTCCTCCCCGTTCAGAAGGCGCCGCAAATAGTCGATGTAGAAGAACTCGCTGTGATTCCGCACGTCCTTCAGCGCCTGCACTTTCCCCCAGCCCGCGTTAATCTCCACCTGCTTCGTGAGGTCGCGCGGCGTCACGCATTCCCGCACGTTTTCGATCGTCTTCAGGGCGCCGTTCGCGCCGAAGGCCACCGAGTCCTCGCCGCCAGCCATCGCGTAGACGTAGCGCAGGACGATGTCGTCGGGGTTGCACAGCGCGAGGACCGGCAGCGCCGAGCCGCCGCCCATCTTCGCCAGATCGGGATCGGTCGACGGAATGGCCGCGGCCAGAAGTTCGCCCTGCCTGATTTTCAAGCCGCGCTCCGCGAGCCGCGCCAAGATCCGCGCCGTGATCCGTCCGCCGAGGGAGTGCCCGACAATCACGAGGTTTTCGCGTTTCTCCGCGGGCATCGTCGCCACTTCGAAGGCGAAGCGCCACGACTCCTTGTCGGCGGATTCCACCGCGTGCGGCCACACGAGACGGTTGCCGTCCCAGGCCTTGAACTCGATCGTCGCTTCGGGGAAGACGTTGGAGATGCACTCGAGCACGCCCTCGTGGGGAGTCTCGGTCCGCATCCATCCAGGAATGTACCAGACCGTCGTGGCCATCAGCAATGCCTCAGCAATCATCGTTACCTCCAAACGGGAATGAACAGGAAATCGACCGGCCGCTTGTCCGTCTTCGGATCGTACTCGTTCCGAAAAAGCCGACAGAGAAGCGAAGTCTTCGAGTAGCCGTTCGCCTTCGAACCGTAGGCGAAAAAGTTTCCGAACTCCGACGAACCAGTTGCGGTTACAGTTAGCTCGTGCGCATGCCATTGAATCCAGCGACCGCTCGTGCTCAGCCCGCTCAACAGACAGGAACCGTCGTGCACATTGATTGCGCCCGTCGCTTCATACCAACGGCTTGTAGACCCCTTTTGCCATTCCGTCGCGTGCATCTTGGCCACAATCTTCGGATCCAACCGATCAGCGTTCATCTGCGCCTCGGCAGCCTCCATTCGGTCGTCGCTTGTCCAGCCGAAGAGCGGCCACAGCCACACGCCCTTCTTGTGCTCCTTGTGTAACACCCCGAAAAACGGCGTCACAGTAGAACGGCGTCGACTTCATCGACGAGGTCGCGCAGCCAGCCACCGACAGCAGTGCGAAAGCGATTAGCGACACCTTGCCGAAGGAACGGAGGCAAAAGAGGACGAGCGCGGCCAAGACCAGCAGGGATGCCGCCGTCGCCCAGTTTTCCTGGATCCAGGTCGGCATCCCAACCTCCGTCGGCGCGGCGAACTCGCCCGCCTGCACCGCGATCAGCGTCAGCGGGGATGTCTCGGCGCGCAGATACGCCAGGACTCCGTCGGAATAGTGCGGCGTGTCCGCGCCCCTGTCAAAGGCCAGCCGGTAGCTCTCGCCGCGCTTCGCGACGAACACGACTTCGTAAGGTTCCATCAAGAACACGAACGGCGGATCGCCTAGAGCCACCGGCGGATTGTCGCCGCGGTCGATGCGAAAGCGAATGCGCCCGTCATCCGGATCCGGTCGGCACGAAAAGTTCCGCTTCGCGCTGATGCGGTTGGGCAACTTAATCGCATAAAGACGCTCCCGGCTTTCCGTACGCTGTCCGCCGTCGCGGCCCCGACGTTCGACGAGGACGTCGAACGCCCAGTTTTCCGCGCCCGGCGCCGCCTTCGCCATTTCAACGGGCGCCGAGTAAGCCTCGTAGACGTAGCAGCCATCCTCCGTCTCGCCGCCGGAAAGCGTGACCCTGTCCAGCGGCAGAGGCTCCGCCGACACCGATGCCGTCTGGCAGCACACGCGAACCGCGTCGACGCGGAACGGCTGCTCCTGGGCCATCCGGCGGATCGAGACGCTGTTGACCGCGCCCGTGCTGACAACCCGCTCGAATGCGGAGCTCTCCACTTCCGTCACTGGACGGCGCAAGGTAATCGTGAATTCCCGCGGCAACTTTCCGCCGACGGCAACCGTCGTGCTCCTGACAGATGCGAAACGCGTGTAGTCGAAAATCCGGCCTTCGGCGATCTTCGCCCCGTCCGCGGAGCCGATGACGACCATCTGCGCGAAGTCCTTGAGCGATGTGCCGATCTCCACGCCGGACACCCGGGCACTGCCGATGTCGAATCCCTCGCGCACGGCGGCCGTCAGCGTAATCGAGCCGTCGGCGTTTTCGGACAGGTCGCGGACCTTGCAGGGCTCGGACTGAGTTTCCGTATGCACATTGAACGCACAGCGTCGACGCAGGACGTAGGGTTGGGCAACGCCCTTTGCGTCCAGAACGCGCAACTCGCGCCCGAGACGCCCCTCCCCCGCCCCGCAGGCCCGATAGATGTCAATGGTGAGCGGCACTGCAGCCACGCCGTCGGCGGCAATGTCGCCCGTCAAGTCGAAATGACCCTCCTCGGCCGCAGCCGCGAAGACCAGCGATATTGCCGCACAGGCAATCCAATTACGCCGCTTCATTGTCTTCGAACCTCTCCTTGAACTTGAGATAGACCAACGCGCCGCAGATGAGCGCGACACCAGTCAGCCCGAACGTCAGCACGCGATAGGGCGTTTCGATGCGGGCCGTATCAAAAAAGAGCAGCTTCGCCACAGCGACCGCCAGCAGGACGAGCGAAACGGTGCGCACGGGTTTCTGCCGTCCGACGACACCACCGATCAATGCGCCGATCGCCACGAGTCCCCAGACCAAGGTCACCGCGCCGCCCTTCAGCCCGGGCAGGTAGACCCCGCCGAAAAGCCGCGCCTCTGCCGTCAGGAAGACGAAGGCCAAGGCCGCCGCAAACACCCAGAGCGCGGCCCGGACCTTGGTGTTCGCGCCACGGACCCACCCGCGGCACGCAGCCGCGGCAAGCGTCGCCGGCACACAGCCAAATCGGACGACGCGCGCCAGCAGATCCGTCGGATAGTTCCCGCCCGCCGAGATTGTCCGCATCGAGTAGGCCCCCTCCATCCAGACCGAGACCGAGAGGATGGACGCCAGACCCACCAGCAGGAGCGCCAGATAGCCGAGCACGGACTGTCGGGAACGGCGACCCGCCTCGCCCGTCGCCGCGGCGATCAGACACCACGCCGTCACGAGATAAGGCTTCGCGACAATCATCAGCGGCGCAAACGCCAGGTAGGCGAATGCGAAGACGAGCATCATCTCGACCGTCAGGCGGTCCGCCCAGCCGCGTCGGATCGAAAAATGCGCCAGAACCGCATACGCCGCAACCGTCGCAAGGAAGATGAATCCTGCGGCGTGATCGTGGACAATCGGACGGAAGACGACGAGCAGCCAGGTGAGATAACCTGTCGCGTTGAGCGCAAGCCCGGTCCAGGCGATGGCATTGCCCGCCTTGCCGCGGCTGTGCGAACCCGCCACGGTCGCCGCGAGATAGAGCGCATGGACCGCCGAGAGGAAACCGAACGAAAGGAAGTAGATGCCCTTCGGCGCTGATTCGTGGCCGCTCTGCCAGGCCACGCAGAGCGCGAATCCCAGCGTCGCGGCCAGGAAGTTAAGCGCGCTCCAGCGCCGCAGATGCGCCACGTACGCCGTCGCCAGATTGATCGCGAGAAGATACAGGTATAGTCCGGTCGGATTGCCGCTGTCCTGTCCGGCGATGACCGGCACCAGGTAGCCGCCGACCAGCCCCAATACGGCAACCATGGCGGACGGCAATCGCACGGCGTAAACCCCGGCGAGGACGGTCACCGTCGCCAGCGACGCGAAGGCGACGATCGCGCTGGCGATGACCGGCGGATTGAAGAACTTGTGCCCCAGTCCGAAACCGAGATACATGCCGATGAATCCGAGCCCCGCAAGGGCGTGTCCGACCGGGGCGTAGCGCGTCTTGCGGACCATCCAAGCGCCCAACGCCGCGAACACCGCGCCCCAGACGACGACTGACACCGTCCTCGCCGCCGGACCGACCCAGCCGCGGTCAACCGAAAGTTTCATGAAATAGACGACACATCCCACGAGCAGAGCCACGCCAAGGCGGATCAGCCAGCGCGTGACGAACGCGAACTCGCGCGTCACCCCCTGCGGCGCAAACTCGCCGCGCACCGCAAGCCAGTTGCCGATGCGCGCAAGCAAAATCTCAAATGCAGTCTCCTCGTACTTGACGCCTTCCGAAGTGACAACTGGCGGACGCGCCGCAACTGGCTCTGGCGCCGACACGGGTTCAGGAACTGGTTCAGGTGCAGGTTCAGGAGCGGACGCAGGTGCTGGCTCTGGAGCGGATTCCGCAGCGGACGACTCCGCCTTGACCTTGCAGTTCAACCACGCAAGCTCATCGCGCAGCCGCTGAAGATCACCCCTTATGCCGCCGATCTGGCAAAGCGAAATCACTGGCAGAACAAAGACGCCAACAACCGCCAAAAGGCCAATCAGTATCCCCAAGGCTTCCATGTTCAGTCCTCCTTTTGAGTCTCGTTATGCGACTCTTGCAAGTCGCCCTTGAACGTGAGCGCCGCGAACGCCGCCGTGCAAATGTGCTCCCCGACCTTCGCGCGCCAGTCCGCGGGCTTCACGCCCTTCGGCCGGAAGGACGCATGCCACTTCCTGTCCGCAAGCGCGTAGGCGCTGACTTGCGCCCAGACGGACGACGCCCAAAGCTCGATCGCGTCCGCATCGTCGAGCGCCATCGCCAGAAGCTCCCTCAGCGCATCGTAAACGGGCTTGCCGAAATCACGCTTGAACTCGGCGTGGAACTTCGTGGGGAACGCTACCTCGTGGCGGAAGAGTCCCGAGCAGAGCTTTTGCACCTTCTCCGTCGGAATCGTCATGAAGAGGAAGTCGTCCACCCAGGTGCGAAAGGCGTTCCGCCACTCGGCCGCGTCCGTGACGCCCTTCGAAAGTTCCGCGAGCGGGGCGCCGAGATCGCCGAAGAGCCGTTTCGCGACCGTGCGGTAAAGCCCCTCCTTCGAGCCGAAATAGCGGCTCGCGAGCGCCGAGTTCACCCCGGCCCGGGCGCAGATCGCCCGAACCGAACCGAGCGCAAAGCCCTTCGCGGCGAACTCCTCCGCCGCCGCGGCCAGAATGGCCTCTCGCGTCTCGCGGCCGTCCGAGCGCTCCCTACGCGCCCCCATCGCATGCCCTCCCGCAAATGTAATCATATGATTACTTTATCATATTTCGTCCCCGCCTGTCAACCCCAGAGACGACTGGATGTCCCCAAATTCACGACGTGCCGGAGTTCCACTTCCACGCCATCGCCGACGGCACAAGCGACATCCCGAAAAGGGGCCGCAGGTGGCGCGGATTCGCCACTCGTCAGCAAATTACGAGGATTCGTCAGCCATGCGCCGCGGGAACGGTTTTGTTCCGCCCCGTTAAAGCGAGAACAGGCTCACCGTCTGCCGCCTTGCTGCCCGAAGTCGGGCTGACGGCGGCCGAGGAAGGACGTGTGGCCCTGCCGCTTGCGGTTCGCGCGGTTCTGGTTGGCGGGATGCACCTTGCCCTTCGGCTTGCCCGGCATCCCCTTCGGCGGACGCTGCCATGCCGGCGGCGGCAGGTCGGGCTGGGACTCGAACGGATGTTCGCGGTCGACGGGAATCGTCTTGCGCACTAACCTTTCGACCGCCTTCAGCAGCGGCTTCTCCTCCGGCGTCACGAAACTGATGGCCGCGCCCGACTCGCCGGCGCGGGCCGTGCGCCCGATGCGGTGCACGTAGCTCTCCGGCTCCAGCGGCAGCTCCATGTTGACCACGCAGGACACCTCGGGCACGTCGATGCCGCGCGAGGCGATGTCCGTCGCCACCAGCACCCGCACGTCGCCGCGGCGGAACCCCTCCAGCGCACGGGTCCGCTGGCCCTGCGTCTTGTCGGAATGGATGGCCGCGCAGGAGACCCCGGCGCGAAAGAGCTTCTTGCAGACGCGGTCCGCGCCGTGACGCATCTTGGTGAAGACGATCACCTTGTTCCACTCCGGATGCTGTTCGAGCAGGTGGTGGAGGAGCGCGTCCTTCTGCGATTTGGCGACGAACATGACGCGCTGGTTGATCTTCTCGACCGTCGGCGCCTCGGGGCTGACCGTCACGGACGCGGGGTCGCGGACGAGTTCGCCGGCGAGCTTCATGATCGGCGGCGGCATCGTCGCGGAAAAGAGCATGGACTGCCGCGCCTTCGGCAGCTTGGACATGATGCGCCGCACGTCGGGAATGAAGCCCATGTCCAGCATGCGGTCGGCTTCGTCAAGCACGAACATCTCGACCTGGTCGAGATAGACGATGCCCTGGGTCATCAGGTCGATCAGCCGGCCGGGACAGGCCACGTAGACCTCGGCGCCGCGCTTGATGTCCTTGACCTGTCCGTACTGGCTCACGCCGCCGATCAGGCAGGCGAACGGCAGCTCGGCGAACTTCGCGTAGCGGCGGATGTTCTCCGCCGTCTGCACCGCGAGTTCGCGCGTCGGACTGAGGACCAGCGCGCGCGGATGGCCGATGTGCCGCGGACGGCGCACCTTGACGAGGTGGTTCAGGATCGGCAGCATGAACGCAGCCGTCTTGCCGGTCCCCGTCTGGGCGCAGCCGATGAGGTCGCG
Organism: Kiritimatiellia bacterium; assembly: GCA_045628545.1. Taxonomy (GTDB): domain Bacteria; phylum Verrucomicrobiota; class Kiritimatiellia; order RFP12; family UBA1067; genus UBA1067. The sequence goes on along the minus strand of JAZQPI010000018.1, from coordinate 25,468 downwards.
GCCGTCCAGCAGATAGGGGATGGCGCGCTCCTGAATCGGCGTCGGCTGCCGATAGCCCGCCTCGGAGACCGCCTTCTGGAGCTTCTGGTCCAGCCGGCCGAATACGCTGCCTTCGAACATCCCTTACTCGGCCTCCTCGTCCTCGTCGTCGAGCGTCTCCTGCGCAAGGCCGCCGCCGAGGGCTCCGTAGAGGCTGAGGAGGTTCTGCGTGATCTGGCCGCGGGAAGCGACGAGCGCGTCCTCGAACTGGAGGCGGGAGCGCTGGGCGTCGAGGACGTTGTTGAAGTCCTTGAGGCCGTTCTGGTACAGGTCCTTCGAGATCGTCACGGCGTCCGTCGCCGCTTTCGTCGCCGAGCGGAGGGCCTGATAGCGGTGGTATTCCTGCGTGTAGGCGCAGTAGGCGTTACGCACTTCGGCGTAGGCGTTTTCGATGGCCAGCTCGTAGGCGAGCGCCGCCTGGGCGACCTTGGACTCGGCGGCCTTCACGCTCGCGTAGATTTCGCCGCCGCGGAAGATCGGCCAGCTGACGGACGGTCCGAGCGTCGCCATGAACGAGTCGAGGGTGAAGAGCCGGTGCGAATTGGCGGTGTTGAAGCCCACGCTGCCGCTGATGAAGAACTTCGGGAACCAGAGGGCCTTGGCGACGCCGATCTCGGCCGTCGCGGCGGCGAGTTCGCGCTCGGCGCGGCGGACGTCGGGACGGGCGCGGATGAGGTCGAGCGGAATCGACTCGACCTTCTGCGGGGCGAGCAGCCAGTCCCGCTTCACCGCGACCGGCTTCAGCACGTCGTCCAGGCAGCCGGGCATTTCGCCGGCGAGGATGCACAGGTCGTTCTTCAGCTCGTCCTCGCGCACGAGCAGCTGGGGAATCGACGCGCGCGTCTGTTCGACGATGTAGGCGCACTGATTGACCGCCAGTTCGTCGCCGATGCCGGAGTCGAGGCGGGACTTGAGGATGTCATAGGTCTCGATCTGGAGGACGAGGTTGGTGCGGGCGACGTCCAGCGACTCCTGCACGGTGCGCAGTTCGATGTACCGGCGGCCGATCTGGGTCGTCAGCGAGACCCAGGCGTCCGACACGCCCCAGCCGGCGGATTCGGCCATCGCGAGCGCGGCCTCGGCCTTGCGGCGGTTGCCGCCGAAGATGTCGATCTCCCAGTCCCCGTCCAGAAGCGCGCCCGTCACGTTGTAGTGCCGGTAGGTTCCGCCGCCGTTGGCGGTGTTGGGACGGTACCAGTTGCGCTGCCAGTTCGCGCCGATGCCGAACTTCGGCATGAACGCCGCGTAGCTTCCGAGAAGCTCCCAGTTCGACTGCTCCAGCCGCGCGATGGCGATGCGGTAACCGACGTTGTTGGTGACGGCGCCCTGCACGAGATCGACGAGGACGGGGTCGTTAAAGCGGTTCCACCACTGGGCGACCTGGTCCTTCGAGATGACGACACGGCCGTCGCTCTTCGCCGGCGCGGTCTTGTACTCGCCGGTCGCGGTGACATTCGTCGTCGGCGCGCCGGCGTCCGGCAGCGGGCATTCGGGCACGTCGAACTCCGGCCTCTCGTAGTCCGGTCCGACCGACGGAAGGCTTGCGCAACCGACCACGGCGGCCAAGGCCGCTACTGCTGGGAACTTCAACTGTTTCATCTTATTTTTCCTTGTTTGTGTCCACAGCCTCGCGATGCGACGCCGTTTTCGTTGAAAGATTCGCGAACGCGCCCTTCACCCGTTCGCGCCAGGTCTGAAAGAGCGCGTAAAGGCCCGGCACCAGGAGGATGCCGAACACCACCGAGGCGAACATGCCCCAGAACTCGGTCGTGCCGAGGTGGTTGCGGCTCGCGGCGCCCGCGCCGGTCGCGATCATCATCGGGAGCGTCCCGAGGAGCGTCGTCAGCGCGGTCATCAGCAGGGCGCGGAGACGTTCGCCCGCGGCCTGGCCCGCGGCCTCGACGATGCCGCAGCCCTCGATCTCGCGCTTGTCCTTCGCGAACTCGACGATCAGGATCGCGTTCTTCGAGGCGAGGCCGACGAGGAGGACGAGGCCGAGCTGGGCGTACACCGACAGCGAGAACGGCGCCCCGGTCGTGAGGAGGCCCCAGTAGCGCAGGCCCACGAGCGCGCCGAGCACGGCGACGAAGATCGACAGCATCACCGGCAGCGGAATCGTCCAGCTCTCGTACTGCGCGACGAGGAAGAGGTAGCCGAAGATGACCGCGAGCAGGATGAGCGGCGCGGCAGTGCCCTCGTTGCGGGCCTCCTGATAGGAGATGCCCGCCCAGGAGATGTCGAAGCCCTCGGGCATTTCGGCGCGGGCCATCGCGCGGATCTCGTTCATGAGCGTGCCCGTCGCCACGCCCGGCGCCGGGATCACCGTCACCGCCGCGCCGAGGTACTTGTCGCGCGTGGCGACCGTGCGCGGACCGAGTTCGCGCGTCAGCGTGCCGAGCGAGCCGACCGGCACCATCGCCCCCGTCTCGCTCCGGACGTAGAGCCGCGAGATGTCCTCGGGCGTCGCGCGGCCGGTGAAGTCGGCCTGCACCGTCACGCGGTTCACCTGCGTGCCGAGGTTGATGTCGTTCACGTAACGGGAGCCGAGGTAGTTCTGCAGGGTCGTGTAGACGGTCGCGACCGGGACCTTCAGCATCTCGGCCTTCACGCGGTCGAGGTTGAAGTAGAGCTTCGGCGTCTGCGCGTTGAAGCCGGACATCGCCATCATCACGTCGGAACGCGCGTTCAGCTTCATCAGGAGGTTCCCGAGCACCGCGTCGACCTTCATCGGGTCGGTGTCGACCTTGTTCAGGATGTGGAAGCTGATGCCGTTGGCGAGGCCGAGGCCGGGAATCGCCGGCGGCGTGAAGACGCTCCACTTCGGCTCGGGAATCGCGGCCAGGGCCGCCTGGATCTTGCCGACCATCCGCAGCGCGTGCTGTTCGGGCAGCGGGCGCTCCGACCAGTCGGTGAGGTCGGCGACGAGGAAGCAGAGGTTCTCGCCGCGCCCGCCCATCGGCGAGAAGCCGGTGATGGTGAGGACGCTCGCGATCTCGGGGATCTTGCCCAGCGTCTCCACCGCGCGCAGCGAGACGTCGCGCGTGCGGTCGCGCGCCGTGCCCTCGGGCATCTCCAGCTGGACGAACACGACGTGCTGGTCCTCGTCCGGCAGGAAGCTCGTCTCCGTCCCCATGAAGAAGTGGACCGTGAGGAGGACCGTCAGCAAAAGGAGCATCGCCGTCAGGAAGAGCCGCGACGCGAGCCACTTCGCGCAGACCACGAAGAAGCCCTTGAATCGCGCCACCGCCCAGTTGAACCACGCGAACGGACCGTGCCTGAACGGCCGCGCCTCGTGGAGGAGGAGCGAGGTCAGCGCCGGCGCGAGCGTGAGCGCGCACAGCGTCGAGAAGCAGACCGCCGCGGAGAGCGTGACCGAGAACTGCTGGTAGATGCGGCCCGTGATGCCGCTCATGAACCCGACCGGCACGAAGATCCCGAGCAGCACGAGCGTCGTCGCGATGACGGCAGACGTCACGTCGCTCATCGCCTGGATCGTCGCCTCCTTCGCGTTGAGGCCGCGCGTCTCGATGAGGTACTGCACGCGCTCGACGACGACGATGCAGTCGTCAACCACCACGCCGATCGACAGCACGAGTCCGAACAGGGTCAGCAGGTTGATCGAGTAGCCCAGGGCCGCCATCAGGATGAACGTCGAGCAGATCGACACCGGAATCGTCAGGCACGGGATCAGCGTCGCCCGCCAGTCCTGCAGGAAGAGGTAGCAGACGAACACCACGAGCGCGAAGGTGATGAGCAGCGTCTCGACGATCTCGCTGATGCACATGCGCACGTAGTCGGTCGCGTCGTAGGGCACGCTCCACGCGAAGTCCGCCGGAAAGGTCCCCTCCAGGTCGTGCATCGCCGCGTAGATCGCGTCCATCGTCGCGATCGCGTTCGCCCCCGGCTTCTGGGCGAGCGCGACGGACACCGCGTTCTGGCCGTTGAACTGGCCGGTGAACATGTAGTTCTCCTCGCCGATCTCCGTCCGCGCGACGTCCCGCAGGCGCACGAGGCCGCCCTGATCGTCGCGGCGGATGACGATGTCCTCGAACTCCTTCGGACTCATGAGGCGGCCCTTGGAGATGAGCGTGTAGGTCTTCGCGGCGTGCGACGGAATCGGGCTCGCGCCCACCTTGCCGAGCGAGGCCTGCACGTTCTGCTTGGAGACCGCGGCGATCACCTCCTCGGAGTTCATCCCCTGCGCCGCCAGCCGCTGCGGGTCGAGCCACACGCGCATCGACAGGCGCGGACCGTACACCGTCGCCTCGCCGACGCCGGGGATGCGCAGCAGGACGGGCTGGATGTTGCCGTAAATGTAGTCGGAGATCTGCTGGCGCGTCATCGTGCCGTTCGGCGAACGGAAGCAGATGAAGCCGAGCTGGTCCTCGCTCTGCGCGCGGATGCGTCCGCCGAGCTGTTTCGCCTCCGCCGGCAGCTTCGCCTCCGCCTGCGACACGCGGTTCTGCACCTTGACCATGTCCATGTCGCGGTCGGACTCGACCTCGAAACTCACGGTGAGCTGGTAACTGCCGTCGTCCGAGCACGAGCCGGTCATGTAGAGCATGTCGTCGACGCCGTTCACCTCGTCTTCGATCGGCATGGCGATGGTGTTCATCACCTCCCTGGCGTTCGCGCCGGGATAGTTGTAGGACACGCTGATCGTCGGCGGCGTGAGGCGCGGATACTGCGAGACCGGCAGCGTGAAGATCGCCATCGTCCCGGCGATCGACAGACAGATGGCAATCACCATCGCGAAGCGGGGACGCTCCACGAAGATCCGCGAAAACGGCTTCAATGCGTCAATGGACTTTCTGATGCTCAACTTCATTTTCAGATGCCTTCACCTTTCACCAAATCATGCGTCTGCGCCTTTCTCCGGCACCTAAACCTGCGGCTACTCATTGATCGGGGCCTTGTAGTTCGGATCGAGGTCGTCGTTGGGGCTGGCCTCGACGAGCACGACCTTCGCGCCCGGACGGAGCTTCGACACTCCGGAGACGACCACCTTCTCGCCGACCTTCAGCCCCGTGACGACCGGCGTCCAGCCCTCGAAGGTCTCGCGCGTCGTCACGACGCGCTGCTCGACCGTCATGTCCTCCTCCTTCAGCACGAACACCGCCTGATTGCCGCCCGCCAGGTCGATGACGGCCTGCTGCGGCACGCACGCCAGCGACTCGGGATTGCGCCGGTCGGCCAGCAGCGTCAGATAGCTGTTCGGCACCAGCAGCCGGTCGGCGTTCGCGAAGCTGAGGCGCATGATGATCGTCGCCGTCTCGCGGCTCATCTGGTTGTCGTCGAAGTCGTACTTGCCCTCGCACTCGTACACGTCCCCGTTCGGCAGCAGCAGACGGGTGCGGACCTCGTCGTTGACGTGCCGCCCCTTGCGCTGCGCCTCGCGGATATCCACGAACGCGCGGTCCGTGAGCGGGAAGGTGACGCGGATCGGGTCGACCTGCATGACGTGGGCGAGCGCCCCCTTCGACGGCGCCACATAGTCGCCCACGTGCGCGGTCGTCTTGCCGATCTGGCCGGAGATCGGCGCGAAGACCTTGGACTTCTTGAGGTCGTACTCCGCGACGACGAGGTTCGCCTTCGCCTGCAGCACCTTGGCCTTCGCGGACTCCGCGGCGGCCTCGGCGTCATCGCGCTCCTTCTGGGTGATGCCGCGCTCGTCGGCGTTCTGCATACGCTCGTAATAGCGCTTGGCGCGGCGCTCCTCGGCCTCGGCCGCCGCCAGGTCGGCCATGCGCTGGTTCACGACGGCCTGATAGCGCTCGTCGTCCAGCACGTACAGGAGCTGGCCTTCCTTGACGAGGTCGCCCTCCTTGAACTTGATCTCCTTGATATAGCCGTCGACCTGCGGCAGGAGGTCGACCTCCTGCACGGCCTCCGCGTGCGCCACATAGCGGTTGGGGAGGTTGTAGGGCCGCAGCTCCACCGGCCGCACCGCGACCGTCTGCGCCATTCCGGCCATCATCGCCGCCATGTCCGGACCCTTCGGCCCGCCGACCTTCCCCATAAGGCCGTGACCGATCCAGCCGCCCGCGACGCAAACCGCCGCCAGCACCACCGTCCCTACGACCGCGCCGACCGCGGACTTGCCATGTTCTTCATTCGCCATCGCTCTATCCTTCCTTTACTTCCCTTGGCCGGCTTCCGCCGGCCGAAATCGAAATCCACAGCGCCGCATACGCCTTCTTCAGCGTCGGACCCAGCTCGCACGCCAGGAAGCGCTCGATCCGCGACTGGACGAGCCCGTCCCAGATCGCGATCGCCACCGACGCCACCGCCGCGGGATTCACGTCCGTGCGCACGCGCCCCGCCTTCACGTCGTTCTCCAGCGCCCGCACGAACGAATGGTACGGGCCGTTCGTGCCGTCCATCATCAGCCGCTCGCGCGTCGCCGCCATGGAGGCGGACTGCCAGCGGATCTGCGTCTTCATCAGCATGAAGAACGCCGTTCCGCGCGGATCGGAGACGATCCGCTCCGCCGTGGCGACCATCATGTCCGCCACGGTGGGGAACGAGAGTTCATCCGGGCGGGGCTGGATCTCGGAGAGCTGCCGGGAGAACTTGGCGAGCATTTCGTCCACCAGGGCGCCCAGCAGCAGCTCCTTCGTCGCGAAATGCCAGTAGACCGCGCCCTTCGTCATCTTGAGCCGCGCCGCGATGTCCGTAAAGGTCGTGCGGTCGTAGCCCTTTTTGACGAAAAGGGACAAGGCGCTGGCGAGAATCCTCTCGCGCGTCCGATGAGCCTCGTTTTTCGTCCGTCTTGGCATTTGCAGAATATTATACATACTTTCAGGTAGGTATGTCAAGGGGGCGCGTTTACTTCGCGGGCAGCGCCGTGCAGACGAGTTCGTGGAGATGCCAGACGCGGGCGTGGATTTCGGCGGCGGACGGCTCGCGCAGGACGGAGCTGGCAGTCTTGCCAAAGGCTTCGTCGAGCCATGCCTCGCACTCCTGCGCCTTACACAACGCCCTTCGCATCCACGAAGTTGTAGAGATGGTAATTGAGCCAACCGAACGACACCTGAATCACCTCGTGCAGAAAAGCCAGCGAGAACTTCCTCTGCACGACAACCGTGCGAGAATATTCCGAGCCCTTGTAGGCAAGTTGAAGCTTCAGCATATCCTTGGCCATAACATTGTCCTTTCGTTTAAAGTATTATACCAAAGACGCATAGGGTACACACAATCAGCCCAGTCTTCCATACATGATTCCGAGCGTCCGCTCCGACCTTGTCGGAGCGTCATATCGGATGGATGGTGACACGAAGCGTATGAATCAAAAAATCTCTTCCCAGAACATCTCTGGACTAACCTCGTCTTTGCCTGTGAGAAGCATTGTAGCACTTTCTATATTAAATACCTTAAAGTCGTCTATCACGCTCAATTCGTACGCGTTCTTAGTGTCGACTTGATCAAGTAAAACCGTGTCGACAAGAATAGACCTAGCCTTTTCCTCGCCTTTCTCGTCGTCTCCAGGATAAATCCTTGAGAATACCAATGTTGATCCTTTGATGAAACGTACTGTTTGATTGTGTTCAATGTAGATAACAGCCTTGCAGTCGCAGTTCGTGCTTCTATAGAAGGTTTCTACTTTGAAGGTCGTGCTCATAGTGCAATCCTTATATCATGTTAACAAATTTAAGCGTCAGACGAGACATGCGAGGCACATCATCTGCCAATGCGCTGGTGCCAGACTGGGCGTGCGGACTGCCTTTTAAGAGCGGACTCGCCTATCACATAGAGCTTGCGAAACTCAATCAATGTTAAGGATGCATTACTGCACATCTTACACCTCCATTCAGCAACTCAGCTGCTGGCTCAGACCCGCCCTTCCCACTGGCGACGATACTTCTGAATACGATGCGTCACCTCCGCCAGCTCCGTCCGTGTCACCCAGCCGTTTTTGAAGAACCCTTCGGCAATCCGAGACAATATCGGCGCATCGAACTTATTAAAGCCGACGCCATTTTCCTTTTTGGTCATTCCATCCGATTTCTCCGACCCTGTCTGTCCCGAATAGACGACGCGCAACTTCTCCAGATCAATATGATCACTCACGCGCTCCTCTCGTCTGTTGTTTTCATGTAGTAACGATTGTGGAGATTCCAATATTGAGGGTGGAACCGACGGCAAGCCCAACTCTCGCTGAACAGGACGATGCCGCAACACAGGACTCCCTGGGGCCGACTGGACATTGCCTCTTCCCGACTTCAGCTTTTCAAGATACGCCTTCATCGCAGCCTCGAATTCCGGCGGCACGTCCAATGACACAGTCTTGTCAGAGCGCTCCCATCCTTCCTCTATCGTCTTGTAGAACCGGACAACCGCATCGTCTAGAATAAGGTCATCCTTCATGACGGTCCGATCAATCCGAAGCCCTTCTAGCGACCGGCAGCGAGAAAGCGCCGTATAGAGCTGCCCATGCGTAAAGCACCCGCTTCCAAGACGGATATCCACGCAGTCCAAACTCAGTCCCTGTGACTTGTGCACGGTAATTGCGTAGGCAAGCCGAAGAGGAATTTGGGCGAACTTTCCGATTTCGCGCTGACGAAGAACCTTCTTGCCACTAATTTTATCCTCCTCAATCACATATGCATAGTTCTTCCATTCTTTGCTCGCCACCGACACTTCTCGCCCATTGCGATCAAGCCTGATTTGAACCCTTGGCGATTCATCAAAGCTGGAGATTTCCGTCACCGCTCCCATATCGCCATTGACATATTCATAGTCTCCATCCGGGAGGCGCTTGTTGGTAAGCAACATGACACGCGCTCCCTTCATAAGCTCAAGACTAAATTCCGTCGGATAATCAGCCTCCGGGAACCTGCCGCTTACAACAGCGACAAACTTGGAACCTTGCGCTTTCAATCGTGCCCTTGCCGCCGTATTCAGCGCATGCGCCTCTCGATTCGTCGTGCAAAGGCAAATCGGCTCAGCAGGGAGACGCTCATTATTGAGACAGTATCGATTCAGCGCCTCGGCAGCCGTAATGCGAACCCCGCCTTCAACCTCAACATTGGCATCATCCAAAGAACCATGTCTAATGCTGTTCAGAATCGCGAGGAATCGCACGTCATTGCGCTGACGATGGACCTTGCGGAGGAACACGCACTTGAACTTAGCATCCGCCCAAAGCCTGGTCTGGAAAGCGTACCCGCCACCCAAATGATTATTGAGATAATCAGACTCCGTCTCGGTCTTCACTACTGGCGGCAACTGGAAATAATCGCCCACGAGAATAATCTGCTTCCCGCCAAATGGGCGCTTTGCATTACCACCTCGAGCCAGTCCGCGGAGCCGTATATCCATAGCTGCAAACACATCACTGCGCACCATTGAGATCTCATCAATGATAATTGTCTTTGTCGCCCGGATGATCGCCCTTTTCTTGCCATGAGTAATTTCATCGATCGTATCCGGTGTCATCAATCCAGGCGGCAGCATGAAGAAGCTGTGAATTGTCGCGCCACCGGCATTGATGGCCGCAACCCCGGTAGGAGCCAAAACCACGCAGGCACGATCACATCGAGTCCGGAACTCCCGAAGCACTGTGGACTTGCCCGTACCGGCTTCGCCTGTCAGGAAGACGTTCTTCCCGGACATCATCGCATCAAGCGCCAACTGCTGATCTTCAGACAAAGTCATATCATTCGTCCCCAGCGCACGGTCCAACCATATCTTCCGCGCCGAAATATGCCAACAGTCGACTGACCGCCGACCACTCTCGAGGCCATTGATTCGATCCCCAGACTTTCTTAATAACACGCCTACCGGACTTCAATTTAAGCTCCCACTGGGTTCCATCCATCGTCTCAAGATCGTATACATCGCGCCAACGCATGAACTTACACTTGAGACCAACCGCAGGATCGCATGCATGTCCGCCTCTGGGACCCTCACACGCGGCAGCCAATTGACTAGTGCCCCACCAGGCTCTCCTACACCACAGACAAACTCACACCGCCTAAGGCCCAAAGAGAATGTTGCCGGATGACCAAAGAACCCTCCTTCCGAGTACACAATCTTCGTAATATCCATGATATTCCTCCTTAGCTCAACTTAAAGGCTACGACCATTAGCATCCCATTCGCTCACTGCGTTCGCGAAGGGATGAAAGTTTAGTGTTGCATTTGGCGGCGATTTCCTGTAACCTACAGGATTATGAAAACAACACCACCAAAGGCAACGAAAACAGTATACCCTATTCTCAGGCAGATTGTCAACCTCATCCCGCCTGGAGTTTACCCATTTTTGATTCCCTGCCGATTTCCGCCCCGCCCTGCCCGCCAATTTTGACTCCGAACGGTGTGGCTCACACTACCGCTTCGCCAGACTGAAACCCCTCTCGCGACTAGGCCATCTCCACACCGTCTGAAAAAAAGCGTGGTCTTCCCGTCCCGTTTTCCTGTAGAATACAGGATGCGCTAAATGAACGAAAGGAGAAGACCACGACATGAATGATAGCACAATTGCCTTCAGAGCGAAAGAGCAACTCAGAAAATTTCTGGGTAAAGTGTTTACCCATTTCTCGAAGCCGAGGAAGAAGTTCCTGGCCGACATGCTCTACGGGATACAGGCCTCGGGAGACACGCAGCTCTCGTCGATCATGCGGGCGATCAACGACGATCCCGACATGAAACACGCCGTCGAGAAGCGACTGAGCCGTAACGTGGCGAACGAGGGAATCGGCATGGAAATCGACAAGGCCATCCTCGCGGAAGGCGCGAAGCACGTCCGCGACGACTCACTCATACTAGTCGACCCGACGGAGATCCGGAAGGAGTTCGGTCTTCACATGGAGCACGTCACGATGGTCAGGGACGCAAGCCGCTCGTCGAAAGAAAGATGCGAGGTGCTCGTGCACGGCTATCACGGCTGCATGGCCGTCGCCTGTCAGAGCGGCAGGCGCAAGACCGTACCGCTCGCGCTCAAACTCTGGTCGTCGCGCGCTCCCGGACATCTGGGAGAAAACGACGAAGTGCTCAAGCTCATCACCGCAATCATGTCCGCGACCGGCGGCAAAGGCATCCTCGTATATGACAGAGGCGGCGACAGACCCGCATTTTACGGGGCTTTCATAAAGAACGGCTGGGACTTCATCGTCCGCATGACGGGACGGAACGTGCTCTCGTGGAAAGGCCTTCACGAGATCCACTGGCCCGCCCAGCAATGCACCATGCGTCACCATCATCATGTCGAGTTCGACTCCCACGGGAAGGAATGCAGCGTGCAGATCTCGTTCGGAGCGATACCCGTACGCCTTCCCATGCATCCTGAAAAGGAACTGCACATGATCGTGGCGAAAGGCTTTGGCGACGACCCGATGATGCTGCTGACGTCGCTTCCCGTCAATGGATCGTTCGAGTCGATGTGGCGGATCGTCGAAGGATACCTCACGCGCTGGAGGATCGAGGAGACGATCCGGTTCGTCAAGCAGGCCTATGGATTCGAGAACATCCGGGTGCTGTCCTACTGCGGCATCCGCAACATGGCGTCGATCGTCCTCGCCACGACGTACTTCGCTTCGGCCTGGCTCGGACGACATGTGAAGCGCGAAGTCCTCGCAGAGCATCTGAAGACGCTTTCACAGAGGCTCGGCAAGGTCCCGGAGTTCGCCAACTACGCGATCGCGGACGGGCTCAAACGCGCCTTCACGCGATTCGGAAAATGGTGCCGCAAGATCATCGATCCGGAACCCGCGCCAACCGAAAACGAGCTGCTGGAATTCCTTCCTGGATTCAGGGAACTGTTCGCGGCAGACCTCTGCTGAAGCCGATGCCGGGCGAATCGGGGTGCACGAATCCCATCCGGTTCCCAGGAGCTACAGCGTGAGCCACACAGCTCAAAGTCCATTCCACGGAAGAATCACGCCAATTTCACTTGCGGAAACGCACATCACCCTTTATTTATCGGGGCGAGATGCGTTTCAGCGGTCAGAAAATGGGTAAACTCCAGGGCGCGGCAGAATTGCCGCGCCCCCTTGTTTTCGGCCGCCGGCGGCCGGTCAGTTGTAGGCGGGTTCGAAGTCGTCCTTGCCCACTCCGCAGACGGGGCACGTCCAGTCGGCCGGCAGGTCCTCGAACGCCACGTTGTCATGCTCGGCCGGATCGTAAACCCAGCCGCAGATCTTGCACACGTATTTCTTGTTGTTCATAACGCACCTCCGTTTCCGTTGCGTCGTGCGGAGCGTTCCGCGTCCCGGCCGCCCGGCCGAATCCGCACCTCCGCCCGACGCCGAACATTATGCCATTTTCCGCTCCAAAAGTCTGTTGGAATTCCAACGGAAATGAAAAATACGCCAGATTTTCCGTCACTGGACCTTCTCACGGAGTTTTTCGAGCGTGTGCACCATCTCATTTAACGACTTGAGCTTCAGCGGACCGCCGTGATACATGCACGCGACATCGTCAATGAGCCAAATCAGCCTTGCCGCAAGATCGCGCACCTCCTGCGAATACAGGTCGGACTCGCAAATCTGTACGCAGTCCGCCCGCCAGCCGAGCTGATTTCTCCTTGCGGTCTCTGCTATCGCCTTTTCGTCCCACTCGTCTGCATTGTACTCGTCCATCTCATCGTATTTGACTTCCTTGTCCACGTTCATGTTTCCGTTCCTTTCTTTTCTTTTATGGTTAATCTTTGCAGCTGCATTTTTATCACGCCACGTCTAAGAACGTGGCGTAGTTGCCGCCGCGCGACCGCCATTCAGCGGCGACGCCCTTCAAAAGGTGCATGATCCGGTTCTTGATGACGAACAGGTTGTTCCGGCGAGCGGCGATCTCCACGAGCGAGTCCGTCGCGCCCCAGACCTCGACCGCGACCGCCGCGGTCGGCATCTCGTCCAGCACATAGCGGACAAAGGCGTTATGGTGGCGCTCCGAGACGCCGTGCGTACGGCAGACTTCATCCACCAGCCGACGGACCTTGCGAACGAGCCATTCGGCGTCCAGCCGATCGCCCGGAAGTTCCGCCTCAAACTCGCGGCCTTCGAGGTCCACCAAAAGACCCATCAGCCGACGTCCGCGGCACTTCGCGCCCTCGTCCGCCGCTTCCAGCTCACGGACCAGTTCATCCACGGTGTTCGCCGTCGCGCGCCAATACCGGTTCTTCGCGCGCTCATGGCCGAGAATCCACTTGGCCTGCTGGCGGACACAGGAGTACCACGCTCCGACGGACATCGGCGCGAGCGGCTTCTCAAGCCGGAACTTCTTCGAAAGACCCATAATCTTCAAAAACGCCTCTTGTGTCGCGTCCAGAACGTCAGCCCTGGAACCCATCACCCAGAGTTCTCCAGTGATTTTCTTCGCCCAAACGTCGTACAATCTTCCCCATTCCGCGATACTGGGAATGAATTTTTCATCTTTTCCACGAGTTATCATAGGTTGTATTGTCCTTTCGTAGTGTGAATTCGTAGTGTGAATGAAATATGCCGGGCCCCTTTGCGCTTTTCATCATATCAAAATATTCGGCTCTTGGAAAATAAAAAGGATTTCTGGCGTTATATGCGCTTTTAAAGCGATATAACGCCAGAATCTCCTCATATAGTATTCCCCTTCGTTTTCAGTCGAACCCGTTTAGGCGCCGAAACCGATTTTCGCCGTCTTCTCGCCGTCCTTCTTGAGTGCGCATTCATCCTTCAGTGCCGCGATGAGGTCCGCGTTCGTCTGGGCCTCTCCGAGGTAGAAGGACTCCTGGCGAACCGTGCGGAAGTCTCCGGGCGCGAGGTTCCTGATCGACTTCAGTTCGCCGAACTCGGCGTCGGTCAGCTCGGTCTTGAACATGCGCTCGAAGAAGGACTTCTTGCCCGCGTCGTCAAGATAGTCGAACTCCAGCTTGAACGTGAAGCGGCGCATGATCGCCGGATCGAGGTTCTTGCAGAAATTCGTCGCCGCGATCATCACGCCGTCGAAGTTCTCCATCTGCTGGAGAAGCTCGTTGACCTGGGCGACCTCCCAGCTACACGAGGCCCGCTCGCGCGCCTGGACGAGTCCGTCGATCTCGTCGAAGAACAGTATCGCGCGCTCCTGTCCGGCGCGGATGAAGGCCTTCGCGATGTTATGCTCGGATTCTCCGACCCACTTCGAGAGAATGTCCGAGCCCTTCATCACGATGATCTTGCGGTCGAGTTCCTTGCCGAGATACTTCACGAACTCCGTCTTGCCCGTTCCGGGCGGTCCGAACATGAGCAGGTTCATGCGGGGCACGTCTTCGCTCTTCGCGTTGAAGGACGCGTCCATGTAGTTGCGGACAGCCTTCACGACCTTCTCAAGGCCGACCTTGCCCTTGATGTTGAGGCCTTCGAGCGAATAGCCCTTGGCGGGAAGGAAGCGGTTCGCCTCCTTGACCTCCATGAGCTTGCAGTGCGGCTTCATGAGCGTCGCGACGGTCTCGTCCACCTTGTCCTTTCCGGGGTTGAGGCGCTTGACGTTATCAAGGACGGTCGAAATGCCGCCCGCGCTCGTCGCGTACTTCTCGGCGTAGTCGGCGATCTGCGTCTCGGAGATCAGATCGCCGAGTTCAAGCTTCCTGACGACATTGCGCCAGATGGAGACGCGCTGCGTGTTGTTCAGCTCCTCGAAGCAGATCGAGTAGTCGAAACGCCGGCGGACGCTCTCGTCCATCATGCACGCCGGCGCGTTGGAGATCCACACCGCCGGCATCTTCATCTCGTCGAGCATCGCGTTCATCACGCCCTTCTCGGTGGACTTCCCGCCTATGTCGAGGTCGAAGGGGCTGAATCCGCACGAGCTGCCGCGCAGAAGCTCGTCCGCCTCGTCGACGATCATGAGCGACTCGTCGGCGGACTCCTGCTCGTTGCAGATCTGGATGCCCATCATACGGGCCTCGGACTTCATGTTCTTGCCGTCATCGTCGCCCTGCTTGATCTCCCAGGCCGTGCGGCCGAGCTCCTCGGCGAGCGTACGGGCGAAGGAGGTCTTGCCCGTTCCCGGCGCGCCGTAGAAGAGGATATTGCACTTCTTGGGCTTCGCCGCCAGCATGCGCTTCAGGACCTCGCCGTCCTTGGACGCGAGTTCGCCGTAGAAGTCCCACGGCAGGACCTCGGCCTCCGCGTTCCGCTTGTAGAAGCGACGCTCGACGGCCTCGGAGTCGGTACCGTCGATGTAGCCGCCGATGGTGCGGCAGTTGAAGTCCCAGTCGCTGTCCAGCAGGTTGAACTTGCGGAGCCTGCCCTTCGCGTTCATCGCCTGCAGGACCTCGGGATAGGAGCGGTCGAGCGCCATCGCAAAGTAGAGCGGCTTGTCGCGGTCCGCGACGCGGCGCGGCCAGCAGAAGCAGGTCTGAGAACTCACATAGGCGACGGTCAGCAAGTCGAACTCGAGGTCGGAAAGATGAAGGACGCGCTTCAGCTCCATGAAGCGCCTTTCCATCGTCTCGTCCTTGGTTTTGGGGCTGTCGTCGGCCATATAGTCCTTGATGGACTGCAGGACGATGCGGCACTTCTCACGGTTCTCGTCGTGATTCCAGAGGCTCTGAAAGACATCGTCGAGAGAATCGTCGAAGTCGAGGCGGCCGCGGCGAGAGCGGCTCTCCGTCATCGCCTTGATCTCTTCTGGCGTGTAGGCGATCTCAATCAGTTCGACCGCCTTGTCGTGGTCGAAGCAGTTGCGGACGATGTCGAAAAAGTCATTGTCCTGCACTTCGCTGCTGTAGTTTTTAACCATATTCCCCCAGAAGTTCAAGAGCTTGTGGAAGAGATATGACTGCGGAACCTGTTTGAATTTAGCCATAATAGGGAATTGTTTGGTTGTGTGATTGTTTGATTGTTCGATTTGAAAGCCAAGGCCCCTTACAAGACCTTGTCCACGATACCCCAGGACTTGGCCTCGGCGGCGGACATGAAGTGGTCGCGGTCGGTATCCTTGGTGACGGCTTCGAGCGTCTTGCCGGAGGCTTCCGCGAGGATGCCGTTCAGGATTTCCTTGAGCCGAAGTATCTCCTTCGCGGTGATCTCGATGTCGCTGGCCTTGCCCTGCGCACCGCCCCACGGCTGGTGGATCATGATGCGGGCGTTCGGGAGCGCGTGACGGCGGCCCTTCTCGCCGGCCGCGAGCAGGATCGCCCCCATCGAAGCCGCCTGGCCGACGCAATAGGTCGCGACCGGGCACTTCACCATCTTCATGGTGTCGAGGATGGCGAGTCCCGCCGTAACACTGCCGCCCGGCGAGTTGATGTACATAGAGATCTCCTTCTCCGGGTCCTCGGCCTGGAGGAACAGAAGCTGCGCGACGATGGCGTTGGCCATTCCGTCCTCGACTTCACCGCTCACGAACACGATGCGGTCCTTCAGGAGGCGCGAATAGATGTCATACGCGCGCTCCCCGCCGCCTGACTTTTCGACTACTATCGGGATCAGCATATTCTGCATGTTGTCGTCCTTTCTCGTTGGTTAATGTTTTAGTCCTCGCCAAAAAAATCTTCGGCTGACATAAGCTCGTCGCTTTCGCAGCGGCCGATGTCCATCGACCGGCCGCAGCTCCCGCGCAGCTCCTTGACGGCCGCCTCGCGGGGCAAGCCACGAAGTTTCATGACCATCTTGATTTTTATTTCCTCGAATAGGTTGTCTGTCTTCATTTTCGCTCCTTTCGTAATAGTAAACTGTACTGCCGGCACAATCTTGCAATGCCGGACACCTGACACACGAAAGTGTCATTATATTATATAAACCTCCTTTCTTGTTGATTTTTTAAAAAAAGACACATCTTCAAAAGACACGCCTTTCTGTTCACGGAGATTGATGAAATCAGTTGTCAAGGAGCAAAATTGAGAGTCCAAGGGCCCTCAAAAATAAAACCACGCACACTATATCAATTTTTTGCGGGTTTGGAAAATAAAGAAAATATCGTAAGCGTCGCAAGGGTGCGAGTTTGCCACTTTGAACATCAATAAGAGTCTGTCTCACCCAATATTGACGGTCGCCAGATCGATTTCACTCTCTCGGAGCCGACTGGCGCACGAGAGCAAAAAAGATTGCTCGATTGTTCGATTGTTCAGATTGTTCGATTGTTCGATTGTTCGATTTGGTTCAGTTGGAGTCAAGAGTTGGAGTTGGAGAGTGGTTCTTTCAACTATTAAGAGTTGCAACAGCCGCTTTAGAAACGCCCCTCCAGCGCGTGGGGTGGGAGCCGACTGGCGCACGAGAGCACGATGACGGGTGCGACGTGATTTCGACCGCCGGCGTACGGGCGCGTGCCCCAGCACGCGCGTCGAAATCATGTCGTGGGGCCCGTCATCTGCGGATCGGGCGAGCAGGCGGGACCACCCCCGCGCCTCAAACAGCCGGGGATTTTCACCACGGAAGTTCACGGAAACCCGCATTCGGGCGGCACAGAAACGGTTGGGGAAATGGACCGCCTTGCACAATTCAACCCTCCTATGCCCCCCGCCACCCTGCGAACGGTTTGAGCACAATTTCGACGCGAGTGCTCAAACGGCGTCCTATGGACTGCAGTCCCCGTGTCGAAATTGTTCAAACCGTTCGCGCTGGGCAATTTGAATCGCGTGTCGCCGACGCCCCTTGCTTGCAGGGCTTGCACGACACACGACTTCCAAACACCCACGCGGGCGATTTGAACTTTTCGCTGAAGGCAATGGATAGCCAATGACTACGGCAATGCCTGGCTCGTGGCGAAAAGTGCTCAAATCGCCCGCATGTCGGAGGGGTAGCATTGCGGTTGAATCGTCTTTCGGGTCTCTTTCCCCGACCGCTTCTGTGCCTGCGAATGCAGTTTCCGTGCCTTCCGTGGTGAAAAAATTCGCGGACCGACCCGCCAACGAGGCGAAACGGCTCGCAAATGCCTGTCGTTATTGGGTGAAACGTCATTTTGACCGATCACAAAGTGACAAACTCGGATTATACCATAACATTTAACACTATACCAAAATCAGGCTACGGATTCGTCCGCAGGAAATTCTCTTTCGAGGACATCGCCCACTCGAGTTTTCCGAGCTTTCTCAGCGAGACGTAAAACGCGGCGGCCGCGGCCTGACAGTTGATCTGCCGCTTCGGATTGAACTCGATGTCGGTGAACGCGTCATATTCCATCAGTCCGTCGGCGAGCGTCGGATTGTCAACCAGCGCCTTCAAGTAGAGATGATAGAAGAACGCGGTCTTCGGCTCCAGCGGCCACCGTTCCCCGCTCACCTCGAAGGCGACCAGACGGCGACCGGCCGACTGATCCTGGACGAAATGACGGACCTCGCGCGAATCGTGCGAGCAGAGTTCCGGGAACGGACCGACCCCGCCCTCGAACACCTTTCCGGACTGGAAGACCGACTCGACCGAACACTTCGTGCCGTTCAGGTCCATCATCAGGTTGAACGCGCTCAGGGACACGCCCAGCGGCTGCAGCGACTTGCTCGAGATCTCCAGCGTCCTCGCCGTCGGATCGACCTTCTTGATGGCGTCGTGCAGCGCCACGACATTCTTCTGCTTCTGCGAGAACGCGAACCCGCCGTGCCATTCAAACGGCGCCGAATCGACGGTCTTGTATCCGGCGAACTTCTCCAACGGACGATAGAACGGACGTGTAGCCATGTCTGAATTCCTTTCTGTAATGAATTGACCTACAATATAAAGAACGCCGCAAAGTCCACGACCTTACAGCGTTCTTTCAATAATCAAAAATTCAGTTAATCGCGAAACTTCAGCTTCTCCCCAAGCGGCAGGCGCTTCCACCCAGCCTTCGTGAAGCCTCGGGCATAGACCGTTTCCTTCTTCGCCGCGGCACGGAGCCACTTGCGCGTCGCGGCGTCGAGCGCATCAAACTCCTCGGGCGTCACGCCAAGGGCCGTCGCATTGCGTGCGAGCTTCACCTCGTCGGACAGCTTCCGGAGGTCTGACGACCAGGTCCGATTCGGCGGCGTCATCAGCCCTTCGGCGTACTTCACCGCGCCGTTCTCATCGACAGTAATCAGCCCCTCCAGCAACATCGCCAGAACAAAGCCGTGCCCCATCTTCAGGATCGGACAATGGATCGCGTCGTTGTAGGTGAAGTTGTAGTGGGGATGATGGATGTTATAGCCATCGAAGTCAATCAACATCAGATTCTTCCCCGCGTCGCGGAGTTCGCAGAGCCGCCGGTACGCCTCGGTTTTCACCACGGCCTTCGCGTAAAGCGGAATGTAGATCTCCTTACGTCCGGCGACATAACCGAGCTTCCGGAACTCCCCTCCGACTTTCCACCAGGCGTAAAGGCACTTCCCGACATTGCCCTTCCCTGCGGGGAATCGGATCTCGCTCTTATTCGCGAATCCCTCCTTCGCCCACATCTCATCGCGCCACGCAAAGTAGCGCCCGTCAGGATTCCCGTCTGCCCCGACCATCCAGGGATAGACCTTCGCGCATTGCCACGCACGCTCAAAGCGTTGCGCGACGAGTCCGTCATAGCACTCGATCGGGCCGAGGTAAAAAGGAGAGAGCCCTTTCATCATCACCTCGTCCTTATTCCCGGACGTGCAGTCGATCTGCACGAAGTCCTGCCCGAGCGCCGCCGCATCCAGCTGCGACTCAAACGAACCCTTACCACGCTTACCGACAATTCGAATCATGCTCATGTGAGTTTTCCTTTCTACCTCTAGTATACACAGGCAAACCCCACATCTTACAACCTTTACAGTCGCACCCTTCCCAACGAAGCAACCGCATCAATGCCGGACCGTGAAGAAGCCAAGCTCCTCCAGCCCCGCCAACACCTTATCGACGCCAGCCCGACCAGTCGCCTTAAGTATCTCGCAAAATCTTTCTTTGTCTGCCATTTGCTTTCTCCTCTAACAGAAATCCAGTTGCGCTACAGCCAACAGGTCGCCGAACCATTCCCGGTTGTCATCCCGCCAATCGCCATGTTGCTTTTTGCCCCCATCATTGTTTAATAGTAAATCGTACTTTATCCCAGCATTCCATGCTCAAGATAATTTCCTCAAGACACGATGATCTCATCCTTCTCGAGCCACGACGGATTCTAATATCCGTAGCATTTCCTCGCCATGCTCTCGGCATGTTTTTTCCCGCCATTGCCGCTCGCCGGCCTCACCCTTCGGCGTCAAATTGGCCATGAGCCGCAGTTTCAGGCTGCCATGCGCAATCTTCTCCCCGAATTGTTCCTTTTTCGCATTTGGTTTGAGATTTGAGAACCGAGAATTCTCACTCCGGGGCAAAATCGCGAGATTGCCGAACATGTCCACCTTGTCCCATGCATCAAAATCGGACGGATGCTGCGGATACCAATGCTCGACCGTGTTGCGGAATTCAAAGGCAAACGGTTCCAGCTGCGGCATGCTTCTCGTTCTGCAGACAACCTGAACGTCCGCATCACCACGCTGCATCTTCTCCCAAAGCACATAATCCAAAAAATTCAAGGCGATATGCGGAGTGTGCACACCAAGACTATCGAAATGCTCATTCGCCCAAAACTCACATCTCACGCCCTGCTTCGCGAACTTCTTGCCAACTTCACAAAGTTGCTCCAAGCTGACGTTGGTTTTATGGCTATAGAGCCACCGAAGCGAGGCCGTAATCCAATGCATGCTCTTAGGAGAAGTGTACGACACCCTGAGACAGGACTGAATCATCCGAACTCGTTCGTTCATCACGTCGTTAGGCATGCCTCCCTCATCTTTTGTCTGAACATAGGTCGCGCTACGACTCCGATTTCCCCGACCGCTTTTGCTCATCTGCAATTCCTGGAGACTCCACGTGCCGGCATCTGCATCCCCCTCCCGCTCCCGCTTGATGACATAGCGATCAAAAAGACAGCGGCAGGTCAACAGGCATTTGAGGTATCCCCAAGCGAACTGCTCATTTGTGACCGAATGGCCGTTAACCGTTCCGGCTTTCATCGCCTCCTTAAACATGTCAATCAGGACCTTGTCATCCAAGTCTCCAACATCAGTCTCGGCATCTGGCGCCAAATAGACCTTAAGGACATGCATCAGAAAATGGGGGAAGTCTATAATGGCGGAAAAGCGCGGACGATATCCATCTTTCCCGACAACCTCACGATCATCCTCCTCGTCATCATCATCCGGTTCATGGATCTCCAATACGGCATCACATAACGTCTTAAACGAACGTCTCGTTTCCGCCGCAGACGGATTCTCAAGATGAACCGGCAGCGCATTCCATTGCTCCTCAAACAGCGTGTCTCGTGTCGCAACGTCAAACTTCATCTGGACATAACCGGTCATGTCGCTACAGGCATTCCAGACCTTGGCGAAAAAGTCCCTTCTCCCCGGATCTCCGATCGCCTCAAGAAGCTGAGCCTTGACAATGTCCTGCGGCTCCAGCTGCTCACCGCGCGTATTCATGATTTCAAAATAGTGATTGAGATCCGTATTCGGCGGCACCTCAACCCGGAACAGGACCGTCTTCTCCAGTGCGCGTACGAACTCTTCTGTGTTCTTGCCCCTCAGCGCATCTCTCACCGTACCGACGCCATCGACAATACTTCCTTCGAGTTCCACGTCGTCAAGAGTCTTTTCACCCTTGACGAACTTGTCGATGTTTTCAAGTGTCGTGTCGGCCCACGGACGGCTCTCGTACTTCAACTTGCCCGAATCCTCCAGCCGCCCAAGACACGCGAAGATGATGAACAGTGCCGTCAGACGTTGCTGGCCATCAATTACTTCATAGACATCCTTGCCTTCCGCATCCTTATTTCGACGATTAACGACAAGAGTGCCGAGATAATAGCACCCTTCTTTGCTGCGTGAATCCCAAATGTCTTCAACCAATTGGACGATCTCGTTGTTCTTATCCACGGTCTCGCCAGTTCCCCAGGCGAAAGCGCGCTGATAAATCGGCACAACATACCGACAGTGCTCCTGTCCGAAAATTGTCTTGCCGTTTGCGAATAGCGAGAGTTGCTTTATTGCGTCATTCATGTTCATTTCATGCTCCAATCAGATTCTTCAGTTCGTTCCAGAGTTCCTTGTGATTTCCCTCCACCCGATCCGGCCTGGGGAAATCAACAACCATATTCGAAATCTCCGTGTGACGTCTCGCCTGTCTAATCTTGACGAACATCGAGATTTTGTTTGTGTATCGACTCCCGGGGTCCTCGCCCCCGACCGCGTATTTGACGATTGACTTATCACCGACCTTGCGCAGATCCACTCGCAACATGAATGCCCAGGCGCACAGTTTCCGAGCCGCGAGTTCGTCATATTTGCCAAACCTGTCGCAATAAGCCAAAACCGCCGCATAGAACAGCTGTCGCGCATACGCGAATGCCTTGGTGCCGTCGTCAAGGCCATCCGTGATTCTTGAAATTGCCTCCGACTCTTTCAACTGATCAATGACCTGCCTCAACAGATGCCGATACACTTCAACCATCGCGAAGAAATTCTCTCCGGCAATGAAATCGGACCCGATCTGGTAGCATGGCATCGCCTTCGCCGCACGTGTCGCGTATCCATAGACCTCTCCGCCACGCGGAACACCCTTGAAGAGCTCAATGTCCTTCTCGGTAAACGCGCCCGGTTTTTCACCCTTGCTCCACTTGAGAATCCGGAACAGATACTGGCTAAAGAGGTTCTTGTGACTGATATTCAAAACGGAATCACCCGCGGCGTAGCACTCGCTTTCGACACGATCCCATTCGACAACTTTCTTTTCTCGCGTTTCTTCTCCGGCGATTTCACGGAGGTGATAGGCCTTCAACAGGTCCTGCGGATCCAATCTGCGGCCACGCGTATTTTGGCAGTCAAACAGCTGAAATGCCTCAGATTCACTATCGACCGTAATCACGACGACCTCGATCTGTCTTTCAAGGGCAGTCTTGAACCGTTCCTTCAACTCGGAATCGACAAAATAACTCGCGATCACCCGGAAATTTCTGCGAAGGTTGACTGCACTCTCCCTGTTCTGCGAAAGACCGCGGAAAAAGAATTCGTCATGTGCGAATTTCGAACCCAGGCCGAGAGCAACGAACAGCAGAACAAGCGTCAACAGGCGCTGCTGTCCATCAACGATGTTATAGCAACCATCGCCAGCCCGTTGCAAGATCACGGAACCGATTCGATACCCCCTTTCCGAAGGAGACGCGATTTGTCCCGGGGCTGCCTCGCCATTGATTTCACATTCGGCATCGACCTCAATCTCTTCGGACTCGTCACACGGCCTTCCAACAAGTTCCGCAATGTCGTCCAACAGAGTCAACACACTCGCCTCGGTCCATTTGTAAGGGCGCTGATAATTCGGCACCCGCAACTTCAGCCCCATCAAGTCAGGCAAGTGCACAATCTGCGCCTTGGCGTTGGGGTTGAATCCAGAGCAATACTCCTTGGGGCTTACCGAGAACAACGCATCGTAACCAGGATTCATCTCGCCACTCCGAGACCTGCCGCATGCCGCATGTTTATCACCCACATCCGACCACGTCAAAGCAACGTTCCGGATCAGCTCATTAATTTCATTTTCCAGCCGAATCGCAGATTCCGACCTCACGCCTTTCGCCAAATCAATCATTCCCTGTTCCTTCAACCAACCCACCATCTTTACATAGTCATCGGCAACCAGTTGCGCAGCATCCTTCAAATCGCCATCCGTCGCAGACTCAATATCGAACTGTCTCACGACATCCCAAACATAACCCCCGTCATCATGTCTGTTCTTCACAATGTACGATTGAGCACCACCCTCAAATCCAACCTGGCTGATCCTGTTCAGGTTCTCCAACCAAAGACGAATCCCGCGATTTCTCTCATTCCACAAATGAAGGTTCAGCTTCTTTCGCTCAACATTGACGGTTATCCCGAAATGATTAGCAATTTTGAAGAGTTGACAATACGACCTGCCCCGACAATACGCGCCTTGCTTTGGGCGGGCATAGCCCTGGTCGAGTCGTGATATTGAATCAACAACCAGCTCTTTGAATTTTTCGATCTTCTCTTGCTTCGTCATCATAATCATCCCTCCATTCTAATAAAAATCACTTCTCATGCCGCCCGGTCGGGCTGTGGATGCAGCCTGAGCCGGTCGAGGTCGAACCACACCAGATGCACTTGTTCGCGCCGGGGCCGTGGCGGCGCTTCCGCGTCGGGGAATGAATGCAACCCGATCCGTAACTTGTCGACCCGCAATGTCTGCATTTCGTACTCATTCATTCATCTTCTTTCACCGCTATTATATCAAAAAACTGCTGCGCTTAACCACGGTTCCGATTCTTCTGCTGGGCCTTGACCGACCAGTCGCCTTCGCCGACGACGTTGAATCGAATGTCGCCCGAACCGCAACAACCGGTCCCGTGCTCCGAACAGTTGCGACAATGCCAAACCTTCACCTCTTCGCCCGCGAGCTTTTCGGCGCGGCGGTTCGCCTCCTTCGTCGCGACGCCCTGAGCGCGAAGCTCCCGTGCGATTTCGTACTTGCGCGAATTGAAGCGGGCGAGGGATTTTTGGTAAGGACAATTCCCCGTCCCGTCCGAAACGACGTAAGTGACGTCGTAGCCGAGCGACCTCGCGTAGTCGGTGTTCTTCTCGTCGCCGTCCCAGGAGGAATAGCGGACGTGGACGTTGGCGGGATGCGACCTCATCGTCTCAAGAAGCTCGACGCGCTTGGTGTAGAGGATGGAATTCACTGTAGGATGGCGACGGGCCGCCGCGAAACAGGCCTCGACCTGCGCCGCGTTCTCGAAATCGCCGCCGTCGGAAAGCCGAATGGGGAGCTTCATGCGTTCGGCCTCCTTGAAGAAGTGCTCGTAATAAGCCGCGGGATCGATCCGACGGAGAACCGTGTTCTTCGCCTCGCACTTGCGGCAGGCGGGACGCGGAAGCGTGCAGATCTTGAGGACGTAACAGGTGCCCGCGCACTTGTCGAGGCAGGATGGATGACAGGTGACGATGGGGAGCGTCGCCTCGTTGACGCACCGGGTCTTCCTGTTGCCGAGCCCGATATGAGGAAGTTCGAGGAACTTCCCCTGGTACTTCTCCTCGAAGTACGCGAGATCCGACTTCATCAGCCGAATTGCTTCTGTGAATTTGTAGTTCATGTCGTTATGAGTTGTTGATGTTAAGTGGCATTTGATATAAACGATAATCCAACCAAAAACTTACAGATAGTATACGCCGACGAACTCAATATCTTACTTAGTGTCAAGTCACCCAGGAACAACGTTCTTGCTCGCCCACAGAACTCGGACTCGCCGAAATTCGAGCGGGCCGTCCCATATCTGAACGCCTTGAAGATGAATTTCTCGACTCGGTTCAAGAGAGCCAGCAAATCGTCGGTCTCTCCCCCCACACCGCGCAACAATCTTCTCCATATCCGATTCGGCCATGCTTAACTCCTTTCACCCGATATGCCAGGCGTCGATTTTCTTCAACTTCGCGATAAACACCTTCACGCAATTCGCGACCGGGATTGGATTCGTGTAGAACTCCTTGGCGGTCGTATCGACGTAGC